>JBJDYT010000094.1:0-8768 GCA_051867635.1 Oscillospiraceae bacterium | reverse complement strand
CTCATAGGGGATGTCCTGGCAGGCGGCTTCGCCCCGGAGGACCTTGGCGGCCATCAGGCCGGTCTGGATGCCCAGCTGGATGTAGTCGATGCCGGCGGCGGCCACGCAGCCGATCTTCACCTGCTCCACCTCGGAGCCGTAGACGGGGATGCCGGCCTCGTTGGTCTTTTCCAGGATGGCGGGCAGCACGCCCACCACGGTGTTGTCGGTCAGGTTAGAGAAGCAGTCCACGCCGTGGGAGAGCAGGGTGTCCACGGCCTGGGTGACCTCGGACTGGGCGGTGACGCCCACCACGTCGATCTCAAAGCCGTACTCGGGCGCCTTCTCCTCATACTCCGCGATGGCGGAGACGGAGTTGGGCTCGCTGGTGGTGTAGATGATGCCGATGGTCTTGGCGTCGGGCTGCAGCTGGCGGATCAGGTCCAGCTGGGCCTCCACGGGCAGCTTATCGGAGGTGCCGGTGACGTTGCCGGAGTCCAGCTTCGCCTGCACAGGGTCGGTGATGGCGGTGAAGATCACGGGGATGTCCTTGTCCTCAGCGGCGTTGAAGCAGGCCACGGCGGAGGGAGTGGCGATGCCCACCATCAGGTCCACGCCCTCGGCGGAGAAGCCCTGGCCGATCTGGGTGGCGATGGCGTCGTCAAAGCCGGCGTTCTGCAGCTCCACCTCAAAGTCCACGCCCTCCACCAGGCCGGCCTGGGCCAGGCCCTGCAGGAAGCCATCGCGGCAGTTGTCGAGAGACGCGTGCTCGCCGTACTGGGAGATGCCGATGAGGTACTTTTCGGCGGGTTCTCCGGTCTGGGAATCGTCGGTGGTATCAGCGGGTTCCTTGCTGCCGCAGGCGGCCAGGGACAGGGTCAGAAGCAGCGCCAGAGCGGCGGAAGTGATCTTACGGAAGTTTTTCATGATACGATCTCCTATCTCAATTCTGTTATTATTGATTATGAATCAGCGTCTTTGTGAGCCGGCCATCGGCCGGAGACCATCGTCTCATGCCGGCCGCGCCATCGTTTCGTATAAAGCTTCATCTCACAGACCTCCCAAGGGAAAAATAAAAAAGCCCTGTCCCACCATTGGGACAAGACTTACATCCTGCGGTACCACCCAAGTTGGCGCGCGAGCGCCCGCTTGTTCCGCGTACATCCATACGCGCCGCCATGGTAACGGGTGCGGTTCCCGTCAGCTGCTACTGAGCCCTCCGGCCGTTCGCTCTGCCCTCGCAAGTCCATTCGCCGGAAAGTTCTCTGCCGTGATCCCACCATCCACGGCTCTCTGAAAGGTTGCCTTACCGGGTACTCTTCTTGCTCATCGGTTTATCTTTGATTGCTTTGCATTATACGCAAGGCGGGCGAAAATTGCAACCAGCAAAGTGCACAAAAAGTCGGGCGGATTTTTTATTTTTCGCCCGACCGGAGGCAAAAACGCCGCGGCGGGCATCGTTTACATTAGCGGCGGCGGGATACATAGGAGCGGGAGATACCGCACTCCTTCGCGATCTCCCGCTGTATCTTCGGGGCCATGCCGTCCAGGCCGTAGCGGCGGCGGATGATGAGGGCCTCCTGCTCCGTCAGGCAGGTGTCCACCAGCCGCCGGATCCGCAGCCGGTTCTCCTTGTCCTGCAGGTCTTCCAGCATGGTGTCGTCCACCCCCACGATGTCCATCAGCATCAGGGCGTTGCCGTCCTTGTCCGTGTCGATGGACTCTGAGAGGGACACCTCCCCCTGCAGCTTGCGCTGGGCGCGAAAATGCATGAGTATCTCATTTGCTATCCTCCCCTGCCTGCGTCTTTGGCGTGCCGGGGGCAACCCCTTCCTCCCCCGCTTCCGCCGCGCCGTACAAAAACACCCGGGCCTCCGCCCCGTCCCAGACCACCCGGCGGACAAGGGCGCGGACGACGGCGCGTTTTTGCCCCATATCCGCCGCGTCCACGCCGTCCCAGAGCGACGCCAGCCGCCGCTGCGCCTCTGCCAGCGCCGCGCCCTCCAGCGCCCGCTGCGGGGTCAGCTCCTCCAGCTCGCGGATGCGCCCCTCCAGCTCCCGGCACGTCTGATCCAGCTGCCCGATGCGCTTTGCCACGGCTTCCCTGGCGCCGCCGTCTCCCAGCTCGGCCAGAGAGTCCACCAGGGCCTCGGCCTTCTTTTCCGTCTCCGCCTTTTCCCGCCGCAGGGCGGCAAGTGCCGTTTCCTGCGGCGCGCCGGCCGCGGCGCAGCGCCGGCGGCTCTGCCGCAGCCGGCCGTTAAGCTCCTCCGCATCCTCCTCCAGCTGCCGCAGCTCCGCCAAAACCGCCCGGTCCAGCGCGGCGCCGGGAGCGTTTTTACAGCCGCAGAGGCCCCGCTGGCTGCGCTCCTTCCGCTTGCAGACATAGCTGAACGGCGCCGGGCCCTCCCCGGTCCCCCGCCGTCCCGGCTTCGGATACATCCGGCTGCCGCAGCGGCAGTATAGAAGGCCCGTCAGCAGCGCCCCGCTGCCGGGAGAGGGCGGGCGCGGCGCGGACCGGTTGCGCTCCAGCGCCTCCTGCACGGCCACCCACTCCCTGCCGGGGATCAGGCCGGGGTGCTGCCCCACCGCGACGATCCACTGGCGCACCGGGAGAAAGACGGTGGCCCTCCCCTTTTCCTGGTCGGTGCGGTTGTAGGCCAGGACGCCGTGCTCCCCGTCAAAGGCCTCCCGTCCGGAGAACAGCTCAGCCTCCTTTTCGGTGAAATACGCATAGGCTTCCCCGTCGGCGATGAGATAGACCGGGTTCTGCAGGATGGCCTTGACGGAGAAGCGGGAGAACTGCCTGCCGTTTTTGCTGCGCAGCCCCCGCCGCAGCAGGGCCGCCTCCGTGGCGGCCAGGGACTGGCTCTCGGCGAAAAGGGCGTAGATGGTCCGCACCACGGCCGCCTCCTCCGGCACCAGCTTCAGCCGGCAGGCTCTTCTGGTCCTGCCGTCCACCGTCATGCTTTTGACGCTCTCCGAGACATACCCCGTGGGCGTGACGCCGCCCAGCCAGCGGCCGGTCTTGGCCAGCTCGTGCATGTTGTCCCGGATGCGCTCGGCGATGGTCTCCCGCTCCAGCTGGGAAAAGACCGAGGCGATATACATCATGGCCCGCCCCATGGGGGTGTCGGTATCGAACTGCTCCCGGATGGAGACGAAGGCCACCCCCAGGCGGGACAGCTCCTCGATCAGGCCGGAAAAGTCGCTGATGTTGCGGCTGATGCGGTCCAGGCGGTAGACCACGATGGCCCTGAAGCGCCGCTCCCTGGCGGCCTGCATCATCCGCCGGAAGGCCGGGCGGTTCAGGTCGCCGCCGGAAAAGCCCTCGTCCTCGTAGACGGCGATGCGCTCCGCCGCGCCGCCGTAATGCGCGCGGATATACTCCCGGCAGAGCTCCACCTGGTTGCCGATGCTCTCGCCCTTGCCGGTAAATTTCGATTTGCGGGAATAGATGGCGATGCCCTCCCCGTCTTTGCCCATTTTCGCACCCTCTCTCCTGGTCTTAGACGCGCCCGCTCCATTATATCGCGGGACAGCGGGGGCTTATCACCTGCCGAAAAGGGCGAAGACGGCCGCACGGGTGCTGCCGTGCGGCCGTCCTCTTTTCCGCGCCGGGGGACGGAGGGCTCGCCCCGGGCAGTTTTTATTGTCTCAGCGCAGCACGATGCCGTTGACCGCTTCGATGAGGTCCACCACCTTCGCCCGGGCCACCAGCGCCACGCTCTCCCCGTCCACCACGGCCAGGCAGTAATCGCCGTCGTAGCGGTACAGCTCGATGCGCACCTCCGGGAAGTTCTCGTTGTCCAGGTGGACGGTCAGGCCGATCTCCGACTTCTTCTCCGGCATCTCGTCGGTGAAGCTGCTGGCGCTCAGGTCCTCCAGGGCGTCCTGCAGGCTGTCGATGTCCAGCTCCTTCTCCCGGTAGTAATAGGTCCGCTCGCCGTCCTCCTCCTGGGAGGTGATGGTATAAGCCTTGCCCTCCAGGGTGATATCCAGCTGGGTGACGTCGGCAAAGTCGGCGGTCAGCACCTCCCGGTGGCGGAGGGAATCATAGGAGGCCGCCGCCAGGTCCTCGTATTCGTCGGCGGTGATCCGGTATATGATCCGGGAGTCGCCTACGCGCACATAGGCCGTGACCTCCTGCTCCTCCGTGGCGCCGCTTTCCTCCGCGGCCGCCTTTTCCTCCGCGTTGGGGCTGATATACAGCACGAAGGTCTCCGTAGTCTCCTCTCCGTCCTCCTGCTCGGCGGGATAGCGCACAGTCACCGTCAGCTCAGGGGAGTCCAGGCCGCAGTCGCGCAGCTCCTCCTCCGTGGCGTTGTAGGTCACATAGTCCGTCAGGTCCAGGGAATGGATATCATCCAGATAGCCCTCCACCCTGTCGGTATCCAGCGGCAGGCCGCGCCCGTCCAGCTGGGCGAAATACACGTCGTCGGCGCAGAGGCTCTTGCCGCCCTCCGTGTCAAGCAGGATGCTGTAGGACTCCGCCCCGGAGAAGCGGATCTCCTCCGCCTGGCCGAAGTCTGGCGTCTCGTCGTGGTCGATCAGGTCGCTGAGGGCCACGTCAAAGGTATCCAGCGGGTCCTCCTTCACGAGATAGACGTTTCCGTCGCCGACGGAAACGTAGCGCTGGGAATCCATGCTGCTGAAGCTGCCGAGCTCGATCACGTACTCTTCCTCCGCCGTGGAAAGGCGGATGGTGCAGAGGGGATCGTCCAGGCCGTACTGGCCGTAGTCCTCCACCTCCTCGATGATGAAGGCGGCCGCGAAGTCCCGGAAGCCCTCCAGAAGCTTGCCCAGCTTCTCCGCGTCCACCGGGAAGGCCTCGTCCTCGTCATAGAGCCAGGTCCCGGCTTCCCCGTCCCTGTGGAAGGCGAAGGCCGTCCCCTCATAGTCCCAGGACAGGGACTCCACGGCGTCGCTGTCGACGGCCAGGATGGTCTCGCCGCTGTTTTTCACCTTTTCCTTATGTTCTTCCAGCTGCGTCACAGCCAGCGTCGCCAGGCAGACGACGGCCAGAACGCCCAGCAGGATAAAGAGCCTTTTAGACCGGTTCATTTTGCGCCTTCTTTCTTCTGAGGATCACCACCACGCCGGCGCCGAGATAGGCCAGCGGGAACACGCCGATCATCAGCACCTTCAGCAGGGAGGCGGTGGAATCGCTGATCGTCAGATAATTATAATTCAGGGACTTGCTGCGGATAGCCATGGCCTCGCTCTCCCCGATCTGGGAGGACAGGGCGTTCATGCCCATATCCACGTTGGCCCCGGAGGAATAGGCGTTGTACATGTCGTGCAGGAAATCCGAGGAGGCGAACCAGACGATCTTGCCGCCCTTCTGGTTCTCGATGGCCACCGCCACGGCAAAGGGCCCGTCGATATCGCCCTCCTCCTTCTCATAGGTGTCCAGGCTGTAGCCGGCGAGCTTGCTGAAGGAAGCGGAGGAGGTGGTGAGCAGCTCCGTCACTGTGGCGCTGGAGCCGCCGCTCACGGTCAGGCCCGCGGAGATGGGCATGATGGGCGAATAGTTCTCCTCCATCAGGGAATCGGTGATCTCATGGCTCGTCATGTCCGGCAGCAGGACATAGGGCGCGTCGAAGGCGTAGTGGTCGCGGTCGCTCTCCACCACGATGCCCTCGGCAGCCTCCACCCCGTAGTCTCCGAGCAGCTTATACAGGTTCTCCAGCGTTCCGTCCTCCACCGGGCCGGCCATGACCAGGAGCTTGCCGCCCGTCCGCACGTAGGTAGCCAGCATGGACCGCTCCTCCTCGGAGATATCGCTGGAGGGCGCGTAGATCATGATGCAGTCCGCCTCCTCCGGGATCTCGTCCACCGTCAGCAGGGAGAGGGCGTTGACCTGGATGTTGTCCTTCTCCAGCTGCTCGCTGAAGGAAGAGGGCAGCTCACTTTCGCCGTGTCCCTCCAGGACGTAGAGCTGGGGCAGCTCCTCGCTGACCACATAGTCGATGGCGGAGGTGATGGCGCCCTCGCCGTCGAAGGAGGTGTTATAGGTGTAGGAGTACATATCCGTCTCCTGCAGGTAGATGTCGTTGTAGCTGATGTAGCGGCTGCGGTCGCCGCACTCCACCACCAGGCTGTTGTTGGGGACCGTTTCGCTGGTGTACTGCTGGGCGAAGGTGGGGTACACGTCCGGATTTTTCTTCACCACCTCGATGTGGTCGGAGAGGCTGTCGTATTTGCCCAGCAGGTTTTCGATGACGGCGTCCTCCTCGTCGGCCTGCACGATCCAGTAGATGGTCACGTCCTTTTCCAGCGCGTTGACCACCGCCTTGGTGTTGCTGGTGATGGAGTAGAGCTTCGTGGCGCTGATGTCGTACTTGGTCAGCGACGTGGGCAGGGCGGAGACGAAGACGTTCACCACCACCAGGATCGCCAGCACCACCGCCGTGATGAGCAGGGAGTAGGAGCCGCCCCGCAGGGCCAGCTGGCTGGCGCCTTTGCGCTTGAAGGGACGCAGCAGTGTGTTCTTATTCATCAGTTGTACCTCCGTTTCTCCAGGGACTGCACGGACAGGAACAGGAAAAACACCACCACGGAGAGGTCGTAGACGATGCCCGTCATGTCGAAGACGCCGTTGACGAACACCTGGAAGCGCTCAAACAGGGACAGCTTCGTCATGATGGCCGGCAGCAGGCCCTCCAGCGCCGACGCGTCCACGAAGTAGGTGACCAGCAGCGCCCCCAGCAGGACGAAGGCCACCGCGGTGGCCAGGTTCTCGTTTTTCGTCAGATGGCGGATGACGGCCCAGAGCAGCAGGATCAGCACGCAGAGGGCGATGGCGGAGCCCAGGGCGGTGGAGGAGACATACTCCGAAAGGCTGACACTGTAATAGTTCAGCAGGATCGCCGCGATGCCGATGCCCGCGGCGAAGCCCTGGTTATCCGTCAGGGAGGAGATAAACACGCCCAGGGCGATCAGCGCGGCGCCCATCATGAAGAACGCGAAGATGGAGCCGTAGGAGGTGGGCAGATAGACGTCGCCGTACTGGGAAAAGAGCAGCGGGTAGAGGCTGATCAGCGCCAGAGGGATCAGGTACACCGCCAGCAGCGCCAGATACTTCCCCACGACCACCTCCGTGGTGGTGATGGGAAGGGCGTACAGCAGCTGGTCCGTCTTTTGCCTGCGCTCCTCGGCGATGACCCGCATGGTCAGCACCGGCACGATGACCACGAACACAAGGCAGCTGAAGCTGAGAACGTATTCAAAGTTGCTGACGGCGGCCTGCAGGTTATACAGCATGGCGCCGATGCCGACGAAGGCCAGCAGAAAGGCCCCGAAGACATAGGCCGTCAGGGAGTGGAAATAGAGCCTGAGCTCATGTTTCAGCACGGCGGTCATTCGTCCTTCACCTCACTTTCCGGGCCCGCGGCTTCCGCCGCGGCGGAGGCGTCGCTCTCCGTCAGCTCGATAAAGACCTCCTCCAGGCTGGCCTTCTTCAGGCTCATCTCCACCAGCGCCTTCCCCGCGCCGGCAAAGGCCAGGAACACGTCCCGGGAAACCTGGTAGATGTCGGCGCAGTCCGTCCGCACGTGGGCGGTGACGAAGCGGCCGTCCGTCTCGTCCAGGACAACGCCGGTGACGCCCCCCACGCCGGCCAGGAGCCCGGAGACCTCCTCCGCCCCCGCCTCGGCGGTGACGGCGATCTCGCTGGGCGCCAGCAGCTTCTTCTCCAGCTGTCCCGGCTCGTCAAAGGCCACCAGTTTGCCCCGGGAGATGATCAGGATCTGGTCGCAGATGGCCTGCACCTCGGAGAGGATGTGGGAGCTGAAGATCACCGTGTGGGTCCGGCCCAGCTCCTTGATGAGATCCCGGATCTCAATGATCTGGATGGGGTCCAGACCCACCGTGGGCTCATCCAGGATGATGACCCCGGGGTTCCCCAGCAGCGCCTGCGCGATGCCCACGCGCTGCTTGTAGCCCTTGGAGAGGGCGGAGATGCGGCGGTGCTGCACCTCCCCGATCCCGGTCTTCCCCACCACCTCGTCGATCTGCCGCGCCAGTTCCTCCCCCCGCAGGCCCTTGGCCTCGCCCACGAACTGCAGGTACTCCACGGGAGTCTCGTTCATATAGAGGGGCGGGTGCTCCGGGAGGTAGCCGATGCGCTTTTTCGCCTTGTCCGGCTCCTCGAAGATGTCGTGGCCGTCGATGAGGACACGGCCCGCCGTGGCGGAGAGGCAGCCGGTCATGATGTTCATGGTGGTGGACTTCCCGGCGCCGTTCGGCCCCAGGAAGCCGTACACATGCCCGTCATGGATCTCAAAGGAGAGATCGTCCACCGCCAGGAAATCGCCGTAGCATTTTGTCAGATGTGCAACGGATATCATACAAAGCCTCCTTGTGTCCCGTGTTTCTTGGGCGCCGCCGTTCCGCGGACGCGCCCCAAAGCAGGACGCCGATATTGTAAGCGGCAGGGCTAAAGCCGGACTAAATATTCCGGTGAATAAAATGTAAAGCCTTCCCAGCGGGAGGCGGAATCGTCTTGGGCGCAGTCCGCTTTTTTCGAACTGCGCCCAAGTGGGATCTATATGAACCACTGTCCGGCTATTGCCAACGCGGGGGCGTCGGTTCATCCGGGACTCTGCCCCGGCATCGCCCCGCGCATAGCCGCGGACCGCTGCGGTCCGGTACAGTGGGCTGCGGCTGTCCCGCCTTCTGTACCGAGTCTACCGCGGCGGACTAAAGGGGCGCTTAAGAGGGAAATGAACGCACTGTCAAGACCACGCGTGAAACGCGTGGCTTGAACAAGCCCTGAAAGGGCATAGTAC
>JBJDYT010000093.1:0-9163 GCA_051867635.1 Oscillospiraceae bacterium | reverse complement strand
GATAGGTGGCCTTTTCATAGCACCAGTAGTTGACCTCCAGGGCGGCGGCCAGCATCGTCTTGCCCCGCACCCGCTCCGCCAGCTGTTCATAGAGCCACGCCCGGCTGCCGTCTAAATTTTCGTTGTTTACCCGGGGCGGCAGCACATAGCGGAAAAACAGCTCCTCCGGCACCTCGCCGGCATAGGGCAGCTCCCTTCTCGCCCGCTGCGACGGCCGCACATAGCCGAGCAGCTGCTCCGGTGATACGGCGGTCAGGTCATACACGCCAAGTCCGGCGTAAATCGCTTTTAAATACTGCGCTTCCTCCCGGCTGAGGGGCGCAAGGGCCTTTTCCAGCTCCGCCCACACCAGCGGGTATTCCTCCCGGATAGACCGGAGCTTCCGCTCCATGGCTTCGTCCCAGAACACGGCTCATTCCTCCCCCAAAGCCTCCGCGGCCCGGCGGATCGCCTCCTCGCTGGTCCGCCAGAGCTGAAACTCGCTGATGCCCGGGAGGCCCATGTACACCGCCTCGTTGCGGTAGACCATGCCGCTATGCAGCACCGTCTTGCCGGAGAGGTGGAACGCCCGCGCTTGCGGGTAAAGCCGCCGGATATCCCGGATCACGGCGGCGTTGACGCCGCCCCCGATGAGGATCTCCGCCCGGCCTGCCGCCCGGGAGAGAAGCGTACCCAGCAACTCCCGGCCCGCCCAGGCGTTCTCCTGCTGCCCCGAGGTCAGGATGGTGTCCACGCCAAGCTCCACGGCCTGCTCCAGCGCCTCCACCGGGTCGCGGCAGACGTCAAAGGCCCGGTGGAGCGTCACATGGACGCCGTGCGCCGCGCGGATCATCCCGGCCATCTTCTCCTGATCCAGACTGCCGTCCGGGCAGAGCGCGCCGACCACCACGGCGTTGGCTCCCCGGGCGGAAAAACTGGCGATCTCCCGGCACATGATCGCATATTCCGCGTCCGTGTACAGGAAATCCCCGAAGCGGGGCCGGATCAGCACGTTGACGGGCAGCTTGGTTGCGCGGCGCACCGCCTCAAACAGAAAAGGGCTCGGCGTGGTGCCGCCGATCATCAGATTGGCGCAGAGCTCCAGCCTCGTCGCGCCGCCGCGCGCGGCGGCCACGGCGGACTCCACCGAGTCCACACAGGCTTCCAGGATGTAAGACTGCATCAGCGTACCTCCATTCCCTCCGCCAGATAGTACAGCGTGCTGGTGGCCGCACCGGTGGCGCCGCCCACCTGATGCTGCCAGACGGGGCTTTTGCCGTCCGCTGTGCCCGCGATGTCCAGATGGAGCCAGGGAAGATTTTCCGTGAAGCGCTTCAAAAACAGGCCCGCCGCGATAGCGCCGCAGCCGTCCTTGGTGGTGTTGCGCACGTCCGCGAAGTCGCTCTCGATAAGCTTTTCATACTCCGGAAACGTCGGCATCTGCCAGTAGCGCTCGCCGGAACGGGCCGCGGCAGCCGTCAGTTTTCCGTACCACTCCTCATCGTTTGTCATGACGCCCGCCGCCACATGGCCCAGCATGGCGTGGATGGCCCCGGTCAGGGTGGCCACGTCCACCAGGCGGGTGGCTTTTTCCTCCCGGATGGCCCAGGTCAGCGCGTCGCAGAGGATCAGGCGGCCCTCCGCGTCGGTATTCAGCACCTCAATGGTCTGCCCGGAGAAGGCCGTGACGACGTCGCCCGGCAGAACGCTCAGATCGGAAATGCGATTTTCGCAGGCGGGGACCACCGCCGTCACATTGACCCTGACGTGGTTCGCCGCCAAGGCGCAGACCGCCGCCGCCACCGCCGCGCCGCCGGCCATGTCGCCCTTCATGCCCTCCATGGATTTCCCAGGCTTGAGACAATAGCCGCCGGTGTCGCAGGTCACGCCCTTGCCCACAAGGCCGAGGCGCTCCGGAGCGTCCGGCGCGCCGGTATAGCGGAGCACTGCGAGACACGGATCGTTTCCGCTGCCCGTGCCGACGGCGAGCAGGGCATTCAGCCCGCGCCTTTCCAGTTCCGCCTTGTCATAGACCTGCACTTCCACCGGCAGACCTTCCGCCATGTCGCCCATGGCCTTGGCAAACAGGCGCGGCGTCAGCAGATTGGCGGGGCGGTTCACCAGATTTCTCACCTGCAGGATTTCCTTTGCCAGCACTGTGGCCCTCTCCAGCGTCTCATCCGTCCAGCCCTCTCCCGACGCGTAGCACGTGGGCTCCGGTTCGCAGACGCCGCTTAAGGCGAACTTCATCCGGTAGGCCCCGCCGTAGATCCCCTCCACGGCGGCAAAGACGCCCTCATCTCCCAGCGCGGCGGCGACAGAGAGGTCAAAGACGCAGCTTTCCTTTTCCAGCTCCAGCACGGTCTTGACCGCCTTGCCATAAGCCTCCTTGCAGGCGAGAGGACACCAGTCCCCGCCCATGCCCACGGTGATCTCCACCGGCTTTCGGTCCAGATGATACCGGGTCCGCAGGAACTTGTCCTCTGTCAGCCGCACGGCTGCCTGTACCGTTTCGTTATTGTACCGTTTCATACCTGTTCCTCCTTGTCCCTGCGCAGGATCACTTCAATGACTGTATCGGTCTCATCCGGCAGCACCGGGTCCGGGCCTAAATTCGCAAAAACGATCTCCGGATAGTCGCTGTGGACCCAGCTGGTGGAAAGCGGGATCTCCGCGCCGGTGGCGAGATAGCGGATGGCGCGGATGTCCTCCTTTTTCAGGCCCGGCAGCGGCAGCGGCCCCAGCGTGTTTTCATAGACGTGGAAATACAGCCGGTCTCCCCTTCCGGTCACTCTGCCGTAGTCCGGCTTATCCACGCCCGCTTTGCCGCAGCCGTAGATACTGGCGCTGTTTTTTGCCATCCAGCGGCCGATGGCCTCCAGCCGCTCCATGGATTCCCAGGGGATATTGCCTCTCGCGTCCGGCCCCACGTTCAGCAGGAGATTGCCGCCCTTGGACACGCACTCCACCAGCTTCCTGATGAGCATGGGGGCGGGCTTGAAAAAGCGGTCTGCCGCGTGGTAGCCCCAGTGGTTGTTCATGGTCGCGCAGGCCTCCCAGACCAGGTCCCGGCCCTTCTCGTCCCGCATCCCGCTTGGCGGAAGCATCTGCTCGGGGCTGACGAAATCGCCGTGGTAGGGCGTGGGCTTACACGCTGCAAGGGAGCCGCAGCCCTCGCCGCTGACCTCCAGGCGGTTGTTGAGGATGATCCCGGGCTGCAGCGTCCGCACCATGTTCGCCAGCTCCGTCCCACGCCAGGCCTCTCCCCGGAGCGCGCCGTAGGAGAAATCGAACCACAGAATATCCAGCTTCCCGTAGTTGGTGCAGAGCTCCCGCACCTGGGCGTGCATGTAGTCCAGGTAACGGCCGAAGTCCCGCTGCTCATTGCCGCACTCCCGGTGCTTTCGCATGGGGTGGAAGGCGTCGCCGAAGTGGGGATAATCGGGATGATACCAGTCAAGGAGCGAATAATAGAGGCCGACCTTCAGCCCCTCGGCGCGGACGGCCTGCACGAAGTCCGCCACCACGTCTCGCCCGAGTTTGGTATTGGTGGATTTGAAGCCGGTATATTGGCTGTCGAAGAGGCAGAAGCCGTCGTGGTGCTTGGCCGTCAGCACCACATACTGCATCCCCGCCCGCTTCGCGGCTCTGGCCCAGCGGGAGGGATCGTAGTCCGGCGCGTCAAAGGCGTCGAAGTACCGCATATAGTCCTCTTTCGATATCTCCTCGTCGCTGCGCACCCATTCGCCGCGGGCCGGAATGGCGTACAGCCCCCAGTGGATGAACATTCCAAAGCGCGCCGCCTGATACCAGGCCATGCGCTGCTCATATGCCTCCCGGCAGAATCGATACATATGGCATCCTCCTTGCTTGACGACTATCAGAGGGCCTGTCCGCCGCGGGCGGGCGGCGGGACGAGGCAGCTTTTTCCCGCTGCCAGTATAGCACACTTTCCGCCGGTTTGCAGTAAAGAATGCCGCAATTGCGCAGGACGGCTCCGCACAGACCGAAACGGACCGCCGGCCGCACGCCGGCGGTCCGCCCGCTATACCCCGGCAGGCGGCTCCTTCCGCCGCCTGCCCTCCAGCCGGTACACCCAGGTCTGGGGCAGATCGCAGAGCCGCAGCTCCACCAAGCCGCCTCTGCAGACCGTTATGCGCTCCAGCAGGGTCTTGTAAAAGGCCTCGCTCTCCGTCCGGCAGGCTACAATGTCCGCCACATGCCTTCGCAGCTCCTCCTGCCTCGCAGTACCCTCCGCGCCACCCTCCCCCAGGAGGGCGGCGCGCCGCTGCTGCAGGGCGCGCAGCTCGCCGTCGTACCGTTCGCGCAGCGCGCTCATCTCCCCGGCGGTGATGCTTCCGGAAAAGAAGGCGTCCAGCATGGCCTCCTTCTTCCGGGTGAGCCGGCTGATCTCCCGAGTCAGCTCCTCCGCCCTGCCGTCTTCCGGTTCTCCCGCTTCCATGGCCTCCAGCGCCAGGGCCGTCACGGCGCGGAGGAGCGCCTCTCTGTCCACCGGGAGGGCCTGCAGCGTCTGCCGGAGCAGCGCCATGGCTTCGTCGTCCCGCAGCAGCCATCCCACGCCGCAGCCCACGGCGCGGCCCTCCGCGTCAAAGCGCTTCGTCCCCCCGCTGACGGCGGCGCGGCAGCCCCAACGGAGGCAGCAGCTGCCGTCCTTGCGGTACCGCTTCCGGGCCACAAACGCGGCCCCGCATTCCCCACAGCGGATCTTCCCGGAAAGGGCATAGCGGGTGGAACCGCCGCCGTCTCCTCCGCGGCGGCGACGGCGCTGCAGCTCGGCCTGCACCGAGTCCCAAAGCGTCCGGTCGATGATGGCCTCGTGATGGTCCCGGATGACCACCAGCGCCTCCTCGCCGTGGTTGTACTTTTTGGCGTGGGACAGGTAATCCGGCGTGTAGGTTTTCTTCTGCACCAGGTCGCCCGCGTACTTCTCGTTTTTGAGGATCTTGACGATATGGCTGCCGCTCCAGTCGGGACTGCCCCTGCAGGTGCGCCAGCCTGCCTCCCGCAGCTCCCGGGCGATGACGGTGACGCCTTTTTTCTCCACGCCGTACTTGTGGAAGATCAGCCGTACCAGCGCCGCCCCCTCCGGCTCGACGGTCATGCGCCCGTCCTTCACTTCATAGCCCAGCATGGACCGGCCGAAGACCACGCCCCGCTCCATCTGCCGGGTCTGGCCCCACTTGACGCGGGAAGAGGTCTTGCGGCTCTCCTCCTGGGCGATGGAGGCCATGATGGAGAGCCGCAGCTCCGCGTCCGGCTCCAGCGTGCTGATGCCGTCGTTCATGAACAGCACCCCCACGCCCAGCGCCTTCAGCTCCCGGGTATAGGCGATGGTGTCCAGGATGTTCCGGGAGAAGCGGCTGACCTCCTTGGTGAGGATGAGGCGGAAACGCCCCTGGCGGGCGTCGTCGATCATCCGGTTGAAGGCCGCCCGCTTCCGCGTCGAGGTGCCGGTGATGCCCTCATCCGCGTAGACCTCGTACAGCTCCCACGCCGGCTGCCGGCCGATGTACTCCGTGAAATAGCGCCGTTGGCTCTCAAAGGAGTTGGCCTGGTCCTCCCTGTCCGTGGAGACCCGGCAGTAGGCCGCCGCCCTGATGACGCCCTCCCCCTCACACACCGGCTTTGCCGGCGGCGCGCCGCTCCTCCCAAAGCTTAGCCTCGGCCCGGCGGAGCTGTGCCTCCGTCAGGATGCCCTCCTCCTTCAGCGCCAGCAAAGCGGCCAGGCAGAACCGCCGGAGAAAGGGACCGTCCTGTTCGGGCGTCACCGCCCGCTCCTCCGCCACATGAAGCAGCCTTGCGTATGTATCCATGAAAACCGCCTCCTCTGCGCATGGTATGCGGCGGCGCGCCGTTTTTTTCCTGCTTTTTCCGCCGCTGTCCGAAGGAAGCGCGCACTGCGGCGGGGCTTTTCCGCCGCGCCGGCGGTTTTGCCTGATTACCAAAATTTTTCATCCAGCCGGGGCGTTATACATAAAAATACACAATAAATTTTAAATTTTATCGTAAAATCTGTCTAATATTTGGTTTGCGCTTTTCATTCTTCGTCGTATACTGTTTTGCAAATCTGAAAGCTTGAAAAGGATCTGAGATCATGTCTGCTTTGCTGTCCATATCCATCGCCCTTTTAGCGGGCCTGCTGATGACCCGGCTGCTCCGGCCGCTGAAGCTGCCGGACGTCACGGCTTACCTCATCGCCGGCGTGCTGGTGGGTCCCTACTGCCTGGGCGCTCTGGGGATCGACGGCCTCGGCTTTACCAGCACGGGGGCGGTGGATGCCCTCTCCCTGGTCTCCGACGTGGCACTGGGGTTCATCGCCTTTTCCATCGGCAACGAGTTCCACCTGAGCGATTTGAAGCACACCGGCCGGCAGGCCGCGGTGGTGGGCGTGCTCCAGGCGCTCACCGCCACGCTTTTCGTGGACGCGGCGCTGCTGCTGATGCACCTTCTGCTGCCGGATAAGATCTCCGTGGCCCAGGCCATCACCCTGGGCGCCATCGCCACCGCCACGGCCCCTGCCGCCACGCTGATGGTGGTGCGGCAGTACAAGGCAAAGGGCCCCCTGACGGACCTGCTGCTGACGGTGGTGGCGCTGGACGACGCCGTGGGCCTCGTCGTCTTCGCCGTTTCCTTCGGCATCGCCCGCACGCTGCAGAGCGGCGCGGTGGATCTTGTCTCCATCCTGGTGGACCCCCTGGTGGAGATCGCGGCCTCCCTGCTGCTGGGCATGGCGTGCGGCTGGCTGCTGACGCAGCTGGAAAAGCTCTTCCATTCCAACACCAACCGCCTGAATCTGACCATCGCCTTCGTGTTCCTCACCGTTTCCCTCTCCATGACGGAGTTCACCGTCGGCCCTGTGCGGGTGAGCTTCTCCTCCCTGCTGGTCTGTATGATGCTGGGCGCCGCCTTCTGCAACCTCTGCCCCCTGTCCTCGGACCTGATGGAGAAGTCCGACCGCTGGACCTCTCCCCTGTTTGCCCTGTTCTTTGTGGTCAGCGGCGCGGGGCTGGAGCTGCGGGTGTTCACCGACGCGGCCATTCTGGGCGTGGGCGTGGTGTATATCCTCTTCCGCTCCCTGGGCAAGTACTTCGGCGCTTACTTCAGCACCCGCATGACCCACTGCGCCCCCGCCGTCTGCAAATACCTGGGCATCACGCTGCTGCCGCAGGCCGGCGTGGCGCTTGGCATGTGCGTCACCGCCAGCCAGCTGGGGGCGGAGGGAGCCCTGATCCGAAACATTGTCCTGTTCTCCGTGCTGGTCTATGAGTTGGTGGGCCCCGTGCTCACCAAGCAGGCCCTCACCAGGGCCGGGGACATCAAGCCCATGTCCGAGGAGGTCAAAAACCGCCGGGCGCGGAAGCTGGCTGCCGCCGGGACCCGCCGGGGATAAGCGGCCCGCTCCCCATCCGGAGAGGACTGTAAAAGAAAGGCACGGCTGGGGCCGTGCCTTTCGCTGTTTCCTCATATGTCTTTCAGGAGTGCGCAAAGCCCCGCCGCGAAGGCCCGGTGCCCCGCCTCGGAGAAATGGACGCCGTCAAACGCCAGCTCTATCCCCCAGCCGGCGGCGTCGGCGAAGCGGATGCCCAGCCTCTCCGCCAGGTCCCGGTAGCGTGCCGCCAGCTCCGCGGAGGCGGCGATCAGCCCTTCCTCCGTCACCCAGGCCCCTGGCTGCAGGGGCGGCGGAGCTATGAGCAGGAGTCTGTCTCCCCCCACCGGCAGCCGCCGGAGGAAGGCCTCCATGCGCGCAGCGGCGCCGGCGGCGTCCGCGCCCTGCAGCAGGTCGTTGGTCCCCAGCATGACGAGCAGCAGGTCTATTTGCCGCGGCAGCGCTATGGGCCGGCGCGGGATCTCCCGGCCGTTTTCCCCGGCGTTGACGACCTCCCAGCCCGTCTCCCGGGCCAGCAGGTCCACCCAGCGGGACGCGGCAGGGTACCGTCCGCCCAGGTAGGAGCGGGGGTCGTAGCCGTAGGTGTTGGAGTCGCCGAAGCAGAGCACGCGCATCTGTTCCGCCTCCCCGCTCAGCCGCGCTCGCCCCGCAGGCGGCGGCGCACCTCCCGGAAGCGCTCCGGCAGTTCCTCCTCCGCCATCTCTTTGGGGACGGCGGTGGTGCCGGCCTCCTTCGCCGTCTCATAGTACCAGCGTTTGAAATCCAGGGTCTCCAGGGTCTGCCGCAGCTCCTCCATCTGCCGGCGGACCGCCTCCTGCCGCCGGATGATGAGCGCCAGGCGCTCGTCGATGGTGTTGTCACCCTGCATGGCCATGTGGATGAAGTCGCGGATGTCCTTCAGCGGCATGCCGGTCTTTTTCAGGCATTCGATGACCTTCAGCCATTCGTAATCCGAATCCTTGAACATCCGTATCCCGCCGCCGGAACGCTCCACAAAGGGCAGCAGGCCCTCCTGATCGTAATAGCGCAGCGCCGAAGCGGAAATGCCCAGCCGCTTCGCCATCTCCCCAACTGTGTAAAACATAGGCTCCCTCCCGTGAAAAAAGACTTGACTTCAAGCTGACTTTAACTTGTACAATCAACTCAAATACCGACAGTGTAACGGAAAACGGCGAAAAAATCAATGAGGTGAGCGATATGAATTACATAACTTTGAACAACGGCGTGCAAATGCCTCAGCTGGGCTACGGCGTGTACCAGGTGAGCCGGGAGGAGTGCGAGCGCTGTGTGGCCGACGCGCTGGGGGTGGGCTACCGGCTGATCGACACGGCCCAGTCCTATTTCAACGAGGCGGAGGTGGGCAGGGCCATCGCCGGGAGCGGCGTTCCCCGGGAGGAGATCTTCCTCACCACCAAGGTCTGGATCGAACACTACGGCTACGAGGCCTGCCGCGCTTCCGTGCTGGAATCCATGCGGAAGCTGCAGGTGGACTACCTGGACCTCTGCCTGCTCCACCAGCCCTTCGGCGACGTGTACGGCGCCTACCGGGCGCTGGAGGACCTCTACGCGGAGGGCAGGCTCCGGGCCATCGGCATCTCCAATTTCTACGCGGACCGCATGGTGGACCTGGCCTCCTTCAACCGCGTCCGTCCCGCGGTCAACCAGGTGGAGATCCATCCCCGCCACCAGCAGGCGGAGAGCAAGGCGTGGCACGACAAGTACGGCGTGCAGCTGGAGGCCTGGGCCCCCTTCGGCGAGGGCCGGGGCGGCATGTTC
>JBJDYT010000092.1:0-9178 GCA_051867635.1 Oscillospiraceae bacterium | reverse complement strand
ACAATAATAGACTATTTTCTATCTCCGATGCCCCCCTCGCGGGGGCATGACTTGAAACTTAGATTCATCCTCCGTCAACACAAAGTCCTTGAAGATGCCCCCCTCGCGGGGGCATGACTTGAAACTCCAGGGAAGCTATACTTCCCCTTGATCGCGAAGGATGCCCCCCTCGCGGGGGCATGACTTGAAACTCCATCTGAGGTTTTGCGCCATCAAGCAAATTCGATGCCCCCCTCGCGGGGGCATGACTTGAAACATCATAGAGAGCACCGCCAACGGCTATGAGCAGGATGCCCCCCTCGCGGGGGCATGACTTGAAACGCCGATCACTACGGCGTCACCGTGGACGAGCTTCGATGCCCCCCTCGCGGGGGCATGACTTGAAACAGTACTGTAAAGGGTTTCATCGTTAACGATGTGAGATGCCCCCCTCGCGGGGGCATGACTTGAAACTTCAAAGTACATAAGAGAACGCCATAAAACCCTTGCAGATGCCCCCCTCGCGGGGGCATGACTTGAAACATGAATATCTCGGCTGTGAACTCTCGTGACGTGTGATGCCCCCCTCGCGGGGGCATGACTTGAAACACAGGTACTTCGGGAACAGAGAGAATTGCGTTATGATGCCCCCCTCGCGGGGGCATGACTTGAAACTCTCATGAGCATGGTGGAGTACCTGCTGGGCGAGAGATGCCCCCCTCGCGGGGGCATGACTTGAAACTTATTCTATGCTGTCACCATAGAACGCTAAACGGGATGCCCCCCTCGCGGGGGCATGACTTGAAACTTCAACCCGTCGCCGGAGGGAAGGGTGATGGACGATGCCCCCCTCGCGGGGGCATGACTTGAAACTCAATGGCGCTGCGTCCCTTGGTAAAGAGTACGCCCCGATGCCCCCCTCGCGGGGGCATGACTTGAAACAGGAGGCGGTCGACAACGGCTTCGCCAACACCCTGCGATGCCCCCCTCGCGGGGGCATGACTTGAAACCTCGTCAGCACTTTCAGCAGATTCGCAACTCCGCGATGCCCCCTCGCGGGGGCATGACTTGAAACACAGAACTTTGCCCAGCTGCCCTTGTGGTCTTCGATGCCCCCCTCGCGGGGGCATGACTTGAAACATACACGCCATCGACATAAGCTGTATATTCACGGGATGCCCCCCTCGCGGGGGCATGACTTGAAACCAACAACAACGGACACATGGTTTTTAACTGGTTCGATGCCCCCCTCGCGGGGGCATGACTTGAAACCCGCTACGCCCGCTCCAGTGGCAACAACGAATGGATGCCCCCCTCGCGGGGGCATGACTTGAAACTTGAAGCCCTTCGAGTAGTCGCGGCCGGCGTCGATGCCCCCCTCGCGGGGGCATGACTTGAAACGGGGCTGTGTACATCTTGGCCCTGACGGCTGTTGGATGCCCCCCTCGCGGGGGCATGACTTGAAACAAACCGGATCACCTCCGCCATCGTGAGATTAAAGATGCCCCCTCGCGGGGGCATGACTTGAAACTTCGGCTACGAGGTCAACATCGCCAAGCTGGAGCAGATGCCCCCCTCGCGGGGGCATGACTTGAAACCAGAAGATCTCGCCGTTGTTGGTGGGCGGCGGGCCGATGCCCCCCTCGCGGGGGCATGACTTGAAACGTCACCTTTGAACAGCTCGGCGTAGACCGGGTGCCGATGCTCCCACGCGGGCATGGCTCGCATAAGGACAGCGCTGCTTTCGGCTGAAAGCAGCGCTGCTTTATGTATGTGGCTCTGCCTGAAAACAGATCTCATAATGGCGGCATGGATGAAGAATGCCGCAGTATGTCTCTTCACTGGTGACGCCGTTTGGTTTCATGCCGCATTTCTCCATCACCCGGCGGCTTGCCGTGTTCTCCGTGAAGAAGCCGGCCCTCACTTTCCGAAAGCCCATTTCGCGCAGCGCCTCTATGACAGCGCCGACGGCTTCTGTCGCATAACCGTGTGCCTGCTGCTCTGGATGGATGACGTAGCCGATCTCTATCTCATCCCCCTCGCCGCCGTAGTCGGTGATAAAGCCGATCGGACGCGCACCCAGATAGATACCGTATTCCAGATGCCGCGTGTCTTCCAACCGGCTGAAGGAGATGAGCTTTTGGGCCAATGCGGTTGTCTGCTCTGCCGTTTCAAAAACAGGCACCATAAACGTCCTTGTGACCTCCCGGTCAGACAGAAGTTCCACCAGCAGCGCCGTGTCCTTCTGGGAATAGGGCTTCAGCGGCAGACGTTTCGTTTGGACCGCAGCTTTCTTCCTGATGGGCAGTTCCATATACGCTCCCTCTGCGGTTAGCCTTCTCCCGCTCCGCCGCCCGGGCGCTATCGGTTCTCCCGCATGACCCGGCAGGGATTGCCCCAAGCCACGGTGTTGTCCGGGATATCCCCTGGCACAACGCTTCCCGCGCCGATGACGACATCATCCCTGATGGTCACGCCGGGCAGGATATTGGCCCCTCCGCTCCCTGTCCTTCGGCGCTCCCCCGCATGGGCGGCATGCTCCCTTGCGCAGGGAGCCCGCTCAATGCAGATTTGCCGCGCTCATCATAGCATCCCGCGGGGCCGCTCCGCAACAGAGGCGGGCGGCGCCACCGCCGCCTTTCGTTCCCGCGCCGGCTCCTCCGGTTTTTCATATTCTTTTTGCCGGCGGCAGCCGCCGGGCGAGGAACACCGCCCCCGCGCCGAGAGCAGCCCCCAGGGTGTTGAGAATGAGATCGTTTATATCGAAGCTCCGCCCGAGAAAGGGCTGGAGGATCTCAATGCCGAGGGAGAGACAGAGACCCGCCAGCGCCGCGTCGCGCCAGCGCCGCTGCGGCCGGCAGAGGGGGTACAGCACGCCGAAGGGCAGGAACATCAGCAGATTCCCCAGGTTTTCCTGACGCAGATGCCGCCAGAAGTTGGGAATGAAATTGAAGCCGCCGAGGGCGGGAAAGAGGGTGGCGCCGCTGCTCCCGCCGTAAAAGAGCCGGTACCAGAATTCGGTGAGCAGGCCCCGTGGCAGCAGCGTCAGCGCCAGCAGCCCCGCGAGATAGCTGGAGAAGAAAAACCACAGTGTCTGCCGCCGGGGTTTTCCGCCCGTAGGGACGGCCTTCCGCCTGTGCCGCAGGGTCAGCAGCCCCGCCGCCAGGGCGATGGGCAGAACCTGCAGGAAGTATCCGATGTAGGTGTCGAAGAAAAAGTATTGAAAGGTCATAGGCCGCTCCTGAAAATGGGATAGGCCTATGATACCGGGCAGAAGCGGAAAAAACAAGCCGCCGGGGATTAACTTTTGCTTAAATCGCGCCGCGCACGCGAAGCGGGAGGCGCGGAAACGCGCCTCCCGCCGCTTTTCAGACGAGGCTGCTCTTGATGGCCTTGATGGCGCTTTTCTCCAGCCTGCTCACCTGGGCCTGGGAGATACCGATCTCGGCGGAGACGTCCATCTGGGTCTTGCCCTCGTAAAAGCGCAGGGCCAGGATGCGCTGCTGCCGGGGCGTCAGGGCGGCGATGGCGTCCTTCAGGGCGATCTGCTCCAGCCACCCCTCGTCCGTGTTCTTCTCATCACCCACCTGGTCCATGACGCAGACGGTGTCGCTGCCGTCGGAGTAAATGGGGTCGTAGAGGGAGACGGGGTCCGCCATGGCGTCCATGGCGAAGACCACCTCCTCCCGGCCGATGCCCAGCTCCTGGGCGATCTCCTCCACCGTGGGCTCCCGCTGCTTGTCCCGCTGCAGCTGCTCGCGGGCCTGCAGGATGCGGTAGGCCGTGTCCCGGGTGCTGCGGCTGACGCGGATGGAGCTGTTGTCCCGGAGATAGCGCCGTATCTCGCCCACGATCATGGGCACGCCGTAGGTGGAAAAGCGCACGTCCATGGAGAGGTCAAAGTTCTGTATGGCCTTCAAAAGGCCGATGCAGCCCACCTGGAACAGGTCGTCCATATTCTCGCCCCGGGAGGAGAATTTCTGGATCACCGACAGCACCAACCGGAGATTGCCGAGGATCAGCGCCTCCCGCGCCTGCTCATCGCCGCCCTGGGCCTTTTTCAGCAGCTCCATGGTCTCTTCGTTTTTCAAAACCTTGAGCTTGGCGGTGTTGACGCCGCAGATCTCCACTTTCGACTGCATGAGGAACCCTCCCGAAATAAACTGTGTTTTCAGTATTTCCGGCCCCTGGGCTTTCATGCGGCGGGCGGCGGCGGTATATTTTTTTCTTTTCCCCGGCTTTCGATGGATTTTTCCCCTCCGCCGCGCATAGGACGGCCCCGCTATCGCATAGCCTTGCACAAGGAGGGGAAATCTATGGAATGTAGAGTCCGCGACATGCGGCTGAAAGAGGTCATCAACATCAACGACGGCGCGCGGCTGGGCTTTGTGAGCGATCTGGAGTTCCGCCTGCCGGAGGGGCAGATCCTGGGGGCCATCGTGCAGGCGCCGGGGCGCTTTTTCGGCCTCTTCGGCCGGGGGGAGGAGTTTTATATCCCCTGGGACGCCATCCGACAGATGGGAGACGACATCCTTCTCATCGAAAAGTCGGTCCAGCGGCAGGCGCAGAAGCCAAAGCGCCGCAAATGGAGTTGAAAGGGGCGGAAAAACGCGGATTTACAAAGAAAATTTGAAAAAAGTCCTTGCAATCAAAAAATACTTATGGTATTATATTTCAGCATTCCGCACAGGGGAGGACAAACCGTCTGTGCCGCTTTTTCGCGCGGTGGGCGGGGCGGATGACGCTCCTGGAGGTAAAAACAAAATTTTGAAGGAGAAACAAACAACATGGCAAATCAGAACGTCGTATCCATGAAGGCCCTGCTGGAGGCAGGCGTGCATTTCGGTCACCAGACCCGCCGTTGGAACCCCAAGATGGCTCCCTATATCTATACCGAGCGCAACGGCATCTATATCATCGACCTGCAGAAGACCGTGAAGAAGCTGGAGGAGGCCTACAACTTCGTGCGCCAGCTGTCTGAGAGCGGCCAGTCCCTGCTCTTCGTCGGCACCAAGAAGCAGGCCCAGGAGGCCATCAAGGAAGAGGCGCTCCGCTGCAACATGCATTATGTCAATGCCCGTTGGCTGGGCGGCATGATGACCAACTTCAAGACCATCCGTTCCCGCGTGGAGCGCATGGACCAGATCAAGAAGATGCAGGAGGACGGCACCTTCGACATGCTGCCGAAGAAGGAAGTCATCAAGCTGCTGCACGAGCAGGAGAAGCTGGTGAAGTACCTCGGCGGCATCAAGGAGATGAAGAAGCTGCCCGGCGCCCTGTTCGTCGTGGATACCCGCAAGGAGCATAACGCCATCGCCGAGGCCCACCGTCTGGGCATCCCCGTGGTGGCCATCGCGGATACCAACTGCGACCCCGACGAGATCGATTACGTCATCCCCGGCAACGACGACGCCATCCGCGCCATCAAGCTCATCGCTTCCATCATGGCCAACGCCGTGGTGGAGGGCAAGCAGGGCGAGCAGGTGGAGGAAGCCCCCGCCGCTCCCGCCGCTGAATAAGCGCAGCCCTTATACGCGCGACCCTGTAACAGCAGAGGGGCGGGAGAGCCCGCCCCTTTTTCAAAATAAACATTGGAGGAAATTGAAATGGCTTTTACCGCGAATGATGTGAAGACGCTGCGCGAAATGACCGCCTGCGGCATGATGGACTGCAAGAAGGCCCTGACCGAGGCGGACGGCAATATGGATAAGGCTGTGGAATGGCTGCGGGAAAAGGGCCTGGCGAAGGCTGCCAAGAAGGCCGGCCGCATCGCCGCCGAGGGTATGGCGTACGCCACCGTGGAAAACGGCGTGGGCGTCATCGTTGAGGTCAACTCCGAGACCGACTTCGCCGCCAAGGCGCCTGTGTTCGTGGATTTCGTGAAGGATATCGCCAAGGCCGTCCAGGTCTCCGCTCCCGCCGACGTGGAAGCGCTGAAGGACGTGAACTATCCCGGCACCGACAAGACCGTGGGCGAGATGATCCCCGACAAGGTCATGGTCATCGGCGAGAATCTGCAGATCCGCCGCTTCGCCCGCTTTGATCAGAACACCTCCGTGGCCTATGTCCACGCCGGCGGCAAGATCGGCGTGCTGGTGAACCTGGCCGTGGAGGGCGGCATCGACGCCACCGCCATCGGCAAGGACGTGGCCATGCAGATCGCCGCGCTGAATCCCCGCTTCTGGGACAAGAGCCTGGTGACCGAGGACGTGCTGGAGGAGGAGAAGAAGATCCTCGTGGCCCAGATGGACAACGATCCCAAGATGTCCGCCAAGCCCCAGCAGGTCAAGGAGAAGATCGCCGCCGGCAAGCTCGGCAAGTTCTACGAGGAGAACTGCCTGCTGCAGCAGGCCTTCGTGAAGGACGGCAGCATGACCGTGGAGCAGTATATCAACTCCGCCGCCAAGGCGCTGGGCGGCTCTGTGAAGTTCGTGGACGCCATCCGCTTTGAGAAGGGCGAGGGCATCGAGAAGAAGCAGGAGAACTTCGCCGAGGAAGTCGCCGCGCAGATGAACATGGGCAAGTGATGCCCGCCTGTTCCGCGCGCCGATAAAGACCCCATACAGATCTCAGAAGCCCGCGGCTGCCGCCGCGGGCTTTTTTTGCCCTTTTCGGCGGCCGCCCGCCCCGGGGCGCGGCCGGGGTTGCCAAAGAGGGCAAAAGTGGGTATACTGAAAAAAACAGTATCCCAAAAAGACGGCATCCGGCCCCGCGCAGCGGACGCGGGACGGCGGATGTGAGACGAAAGAAAGGACGTGGCACGCTATGGATTGGAAAAGGCAGGTGCGCGAGGGAGCGCTGATGGTGGCCGGCACGGTGGTGATGGCGCTTTCCCTGGTGGTCTTCACCATCCCCAACGACATCGCTCCCGGCGGCGTTTCCGGTCTGGCCACGGCGCTGGCCGCCATCATACCCGTGCCCGTGGGCACGCTGTCGCTGCTGCTGAACGTGCCGCTGTTTCTGGCGGCGCTGCGGATGATGGGCTGGCGCCCCCTGGTCAAGACCGCCATCCCCACAGTGCTTTTGTCGGTGTGCATCGACCTGTTTCAGCTGTTCGTGCCGGGCTATACCAACAACGTCCTGCTGGCGGCGGTGATGGGCGGCGTGGGCTCCGGCGTGGGGCTGGGGCTGCTGTTCCTCTGCGGCGCCAGCTCGGGGGGAACGGACCTGCTCTCTCTGCTGGTCAGCCGCAAGCTGCCGAACGTGTCTCTCGGCAACCTGATGCTGGTCATCGACGCCTCCGTGGTGGTGTTCGCGGTGTTTGTGTTCAGGAACATCGACGTGGCGCTGTACTCGGGCCTGGCCATTTTCATCGCCAGCAAGGTGATAGACAGCGTGCTGGCCGGCGCGGACTACGCCAAGGTGATCTACGTCGTGACGGAGAAGGGCGGCGCGGTGCTGGAGGTGCTGAACCAAAAGACGGAGCGGGGCGTCACCGTGCTGCCCGCCCAGGGCGGCTACACGGGGAAGGAAAAGCAGATGATCATGACCGTTACCCGGCGCAACGCCCTGTCCCAGACCCTGCGGCTCATCAAGCTGACGGATCCCCAGGCGTTTTTGTTCGTCATGGACGCGGCGGAGGTCCACGGCGAGGGCTTCAAATCCATGGAAGTGGAGCAGTGACGGAAGCGGCGGCGGGGTCCGCCGCTTCTCTTTTGCAAGCCGGCAGAACTTCTTGCAATTTTCCCTGCATACTGTTATACTGAATTGGATTGAAAACCGGCGTCCGCCGCGGGAAAACGGAGGGGAAGGCAGCTTGCGGTATCTGGAAAATCTCTGGAACGAACTGGATTTCGGCTCCATGGCCGCGCTGGCCCTCCGTCTGGCGGCGGTGCTGCTGTGTTTGACGGTGCATGAGGTGAGCCACGGCCTCGCGGCCTGGGCCATGGGCGACCCCACGGCCCGGCGCAGCCGCCGCCTGAGCCTGAACCCTCTGCACCATATCGACTGGCTGGGGCTTGCGGCCATGGTGCTGTGCGGCTTCGGCTGGGCGAAGCCGGTGCCGGTGGACCCCCGCTATTTCAAAAACCCCAAGTGGGGCATGGCGCTCTGCGCCTTGGCGGGGCCGCTGTCGAACCTCCTGCTGGCGGCGGCGCTGCTGCTTGTGGCGCGGGGCTGCTTCACCGCCAGTCTTTTCACGCTGGGGGAATTCTGCTTTTTGACCGCCATGCTCAGCGTGGGCCTGGGGGTGTTCAATCTCATCCCTTTGCCGCCGCTGGACGGGTCCAAGGTGTTGGCAGCCCTGCTGCCGGACCGGCTGTACGAGAAATGGATGCGCTATGAGCGCATCGGGATGCTGCTGGTGTTCGCCCTGGTGCTGCTGGGCGTGGGGGACGGCTTTCTGAGCGCCGCCATCGACAGGGTGTTTTACAGCCTGGCGAATCTGATCTTTTCCCTTTGAGGTTGAGCGATGGAAGTACCTGTTTTTAAGCTGGAGGGCGTGGTGCATGAGCGCGCCAATACGGAGCCTCAGGATTTCGAGGGGCCGCTGGACCTGATCTTATATCTGCTGAGCAAAAACAAGATCGAGATCCAGGATATCCCCATCGCCCTGATCCTGGACCAGTACCTGGCGTATCTGGAGGAGCGCAAGCACCTGGACCTGGAGGTCGCCAGCGAGTTCGTGACCATGGCGGCCCACCTGATGTACATCAAGACCCGGATGCTCCTGTCCCTGGAGGATGAGGAGGCCCAGTCCGAGATGGAGGCCCTGATCCAGTCCCTGGAGGAGCGCCGCCGGAGCGAGAGCTACGCCATGGTGAAGGAGATCGCCGGACGGCTGGGCCCTATGGGAGAGTTCGGCCGGAACATCCTCACCCGGGACCCGGAGCCCATGGAGCGGGGAAAGATCTACGAGTATGACCAGCGCCCCGCGGACCTGATCCTGGCGCTGACGGAGCTCCAGGGCCGGTCTGAGCGGCATCTGCCGCCGCCCCAGGCGGCCTTTGAGGGCATCGTCCGCCATGAGCCCTATCCCGTGGAGAGCAAGGCCCGGGAGATCGTTCAGCGGCTGAAGGCCACCGGCGGGACGTATTTCCGGAAGCTGTTTCTGGGGAACCGGAGCCGCAGCGAGATCGTGGCCACGTTCCTGGCGGTGCTGGAGCTGTGCCGGGCCTGTATCATCCGACTGGCCGGCTCCGATACGGACTGCACTGTGAAACAGGAGAAGGAGATGCCGGAAAATCTGACGTTTTAAGGA
>JBJDYT010000091.1:0-38172 GCA_051867635.1 Oscillospiraceae bacterium | reverse complement strand
GCTCCCAAAGCAGGCGCGCTACCAACTGCGCTACACCCGGTTATTCAGTTTTTTATCCGGCTGGGCGTATTCTCCCAAAGCAGGCCGCTGCCGCCCAGTATTATACAGGACGGCAGCGGGTTTTTCAAGCCTTCCCCTCCCGCCGGCAGACCTTGATGCCCGCCAGGGTCACCGCTACGGTGAACCAGAACACGCACTGCACCCGCGGATAGTTCCAGAGATAGTCCGCAAGACCGCAGACCATGGCTCCCGCGATGGCGCTGGCGCCGCCGATGGTGATGAGCCGCGCCTGGGCGGAGCATTTCTCCCGCACCGCGCGGACCGCGGACTTCAGTGTCCAGAGCATGCCGCCCAGGAAGGAGACGATGCCAAGCAACCCCGTCTCAATCCAGACCTGCAGCACCATGTTGTGGGCATGGACATAGGGCGCCTTGGCGTGATACAGCTCGTTGAGCTTGATGAACTGCCGCACCGCGTCGCCGCCCAGGCCCGCGCCCCGGATGGGGCTCAACTTCAGCGCGGCCACGGTGGCGGTATAGAGCGGAAAACGGCTGGAGGTGGAGGTGTCTGAGAAATTCGTGATGGTGAGGATGCGGTTCAGGACGCTGGCGGGCAGGAACGGTACCGCCGCCACGCAGAGCAGCGCGCAAAGCGGCACCAGCCTGACGTTCCAGAGGAACACGAACAGCACCATCCCCACGAAAAGGCCCACCCAGCTTGCCCGGGAATAGGTCATGAGCAGCGCCGCGCCGCCCGCGCCGATGGCGGCGAGGGCCAGCAGCCGTCCCCACCAGCGCCGGGAGGACAGCAGCAGCGCCGCCGAAAGGGGCAGCAGCAGGATCAGCGCCTCCGCAAAGGCGTTGGGATTGTCAAACACAGAGTACACGCGCCCCGGCATGTCGGCGTTATAGGTCAGGTCCACGAAGGAGGCGTTCACCTCCACGCCGATCACCACGCGCTGATAGACGCCGTAAAGCCCCGTATACAGCACGCCCAGGGACGCTCCCGCGGCCAGCCGGGAGAGCTGCTCCGCGTTCTGCACGCTGCTGACCACCACCACGACGCAGAGCATGCCCACCAGGTGGTACAGCAAAAACCGCCCGCTCAGCTCCGGATAGTGGGACAGCGGCACGCTGCAGCAGACCGCCATGGCGAAGAACACCAGATACGGCCCGAAATCCGCCGCGTCCACCCGGAAGCGGCGGCTGCGCATCCCGGCGGCATAAAACAGCAGCAGCGCCAGGACAAAGGCCAGGAAGCTGTAGCTGTTGTTCCAGCGGCTGTAGGGGATCAGCAGCAGCGCCGGGAACAGCCAGGAAACCGCGATGCTGGCCTCCTCCCCCATGTCAAAGACCAGGTTCGCCAGGACGCTCTGCTCCATGGGACCGCGCAGCAGGCGGTAGAGCCAGTGCAGCACCGCGGCCGGCAGGTTCAGCACCGCGCTGAGGGCGCGGCAGGTCAGGCTTCCGCTCCAGGCGCGGGACAGCGTCCCCTCGCTGAGGATCAGCCCTTCGGTGAAGCTGCTGTGCCATTTCCGGGCCATCCAGTCTTCAAAGGGGTTCACAATACGCCGCTTCAGCCAGCTCTCCTCATACAGGCCCCACAGGGCCAGCAGCAGGTGCGCGCAGCAGCTTTCCTTCCATGTCGTACTCAAAACGGTCTCCTCCGTGTGTCGTCTATCGGTTTTTCACGCGGTACAGCAGCGTCAGCAGGCCGAACTGCCGGCGGCGCAGCAGCTCCGTCACGATCTGCTTGTTCCGCCCCTGGCCCGTGGGATGCAGCTTTTCCATGGCCTCCGCCATTTCCGGCCGGCGGGCGATCTCCTCCACCCGCCGCTGCTTCTCCCGCCAGGAGGCGGGATTGCTTTTCGCGTACTCGTTGCCCACGGCGATGAGCAGACCCGCCCAGTTGGTGCTCTCCCGCCAGCCGGGGCAGCGCTCGCCAAGGCCCAGCCGCTCCGCCAGGGCGGTCTTGCGCTCTAAAAAGCGCTCATAGACCTGCATATAGTCCTTCATATACCGGTGGGTGGCGGAGGCGGAGTTCAGCAGGTAGCCGTACAGCGGCTCCTCCGTCATGGCCAGCTTTTCCGCCCGGCAGAAGTATTCGATGAGAAAGATCTCGTCCTCCAGATACGCGCCCTCAAAGCGGATATGGTTCGCCTCGATGATCTCCCGGGTGTAGAGGAAGCGCCAGATAAAGCCGTTCAGCACCTCCCCCGGCCGGCCCGTGCGGTCCGTCATGAGACGGTCCACCACGCCCCGCAAAATCTCTTCCTTCCCGTAGACCCCGGCGCCGAGAGCGCCCCGCTCCGGCTGCGTCTCGCCGCTTTCGCTTACGTTCAAATGGGCGCAGCCGGCGCTGTCCGCGCCGTGCTCCTCCGCAAGGCCCACCAGCTTCTCCAAAAAGCCCGGGAGGAACCAGTCGTCGCTGTCCAGAAACGCGACATACGTTCCCGCCGCCTCATCAAGCCCCACGTTCCGCGCGGAGCTGACGCCGCCGTTGGGCTTGTGGAAAACGCGGATGCGCGCATCCTCCGCCGCCAGCGCGTCGCAGAGGGCGCCGCTTTCATCGGGAGAGCCGTCCTCGATCAGCAGCAGCTCCCAGTCGGAAAAGCTCTGCTCACGCACGCTCTCCACACAGCGGCGCAAAAAGTCCTCCGCCTTGTAGACCGGAACGATGACGGACACCTTGGGCATGCCGCGTCCCCCCTTTCATAGTCTCGCTGCTTATTATACCCCACTTCCCTGCACGGGTCAACCGCCGCGCTGTCCGCCGCCTTCGCGGCGGATGTTCCGCACAAAAAAGTCCAGCATCTCGATGCCGTAGGTGGAGAGCGGGTAATTGCCGCCGCAGATGCACCAATCGTACAGCACCGCCCGCTCCTGCATGGCGTAAAACCGCACCAGTTCCCGGGAGCTGCGCTCTGAAAGTAGCTCTCCCCTCTCCTGCCCCTCTGTGATGAGGGCGGTGAGGAACTTGAAGTAGTAGCGCTTGTGGTTCAGCAGGTACTTATCCCCCTTTTTCACCACCTGGGAGGAGTACACCAGCGCCAATATCTCTACCGGGATATGCTCCTCGATATAGCGGTAGACCCGGGTGGTGGCGTAGAGCAGCCGGTCGTATACGCCCATGTCCCCGGGCAGCTCGATGCGCTCATACTCCCGGTCCAGCATCAGCGCCAGCTCCTCCAGCAGGTCGTCCTTGGCCCGGAAATAGTGGTAAAATCCGCCCTTGGAGATACCGCATTCCTCAATGATCTGGTCCACCGTGGTGGCGTCGTAGCCCTTCTCGTCAAACAGCCGCCAGGCCGTGGCGATGATCCTGTCCCGCATAGCTTCGCCCTGTGCCAATTTCGTCTCCCCCTTCCCCGGACCGCGGTCGCGACCGGGATGTGCTGCCAGTATCATACCCCATCCCGCCGCCGCATGCAAGCAGCCGGCGGAAAAACGGCCGCGGCAGCTCTGCTCCGATCTGTATATTCCAGCGCGGAGCATACGCTTTGTATTCGCTCTTCCCCGGCGGCCCCAGCCCGCGCAGCAAAAACGGCCCCGGGATACCCTGGGGCCGCCGCTCGCGTCCTTACCGCTGGTATTCAAATTCAAAATCGTACAGGCGCACGGTGTCGCCGTCCTGGATGCCCAGCTCCTCCAGCCGCCGGAACAGGCCCGCTTCCCGCAGGGAGCGGTCGAAGTACATGCGGCTTTCGTAATCGGCGAAGTTGGTGTTGGCCATGATGCGGCGGAGCCACTCGCCCTCCACACACCAAACGCCGTCCTCCATATGGATCTCCTCCCGGCCCGCGTCGTCCGTGAGGGGCGCCCGGGGCACATACTCCGGCTCGTACACCGTCACCGGCGGCAGAGCGCTCAGCTCCCGGGCGATGGTCTGCACCAGCTCCCTCGTGCCCTGATGGGCCGCAGCGGAGAGGGCAAAGAGCGGATAGCCCGCGGCTTCCGCTTTTTCCCGCAGCGCCTGCAGCAGGCTCTCATCCTCACAGATGTCCATCTTGTTCGCCACCACGATCTGGGGGCGGGCCGCCAGCTCCGGAGAGTACTGGGCGAGTTCCCGGTTGATGGTCTCGAAATCCTCCGCGGGGTCCCGGCCCTCGCTGCCGGAGACGTCCACCACATGGACCAGCAGCCGGCAGCGGTCGATATGCCGCAGGAAATCGTGGCCCAAGCCCGCGCCCTCGCTGGCCCCCTCGATAATGCCGGGGATGTCCGCCATGACGAAGCTGACGCCCTCGTCCACCCAGACCACGCCCAGATTGGGAAAGAGCGTGGTAAAGTGGTAGTTGGCGATCTTGGGCTGGGCCTTGGAGACCACGGAGAGGAGCGTGGACTTGCCCACGTTGGGAAAGCCTATGAGGCCCACGTCCGCCAGGAGCTTCAGCTCCAGCTCCACGTCCAGCGCCTCTCCGGGAAGGCCCGCCTTGGCGAAGCGCGGCACCTGCCGGGTGGGGGTGGCGAAATGCTGGTTGCCCCAGCCGCCCTTGCCGCCCCGGCAGAGCACATAGGGCTCGCTGCCGGACATATCCTTGATGATCTCTCCCGTCTCCGCGTGGCGCACCAGCGTGCCCCGGGGCACGCGGATCACCAGGGACTGGCCGTCCTTGCCGGTCTTGCGGCTGCTCTGGCCATCCGCGCCGTTTTCCGCCACGTACTTGCGCTTATAGCGAAAGTCCATCAGCGTGGACATATTGTCGTCCACCTGCAGGATGATGCTGCCGCCGTTGCCGCCGTCCCCGCCGTCGGGTCCGCCGGCCGCCACATACTTCTCCCGGTGGAAGCTCACCACACCGTTGCCGCCGTTGCCGGCCCGGACGGTGATGCGCGCCTTGTCAATGAATGAAGCTGCCATAGACAGCACCTCCTGCCATGCCTTTTTAGTGAGTGTTCCCCGCCCTTCGGCGGGGTATCCGAAAAAAATCCCGAACCAGAGCGGTCCGGGATTTTCAGGTGGTTCTTATTCCGCAACGTAAACAGAAGCCTGCTTACGATCCTTGCCCAGCTTCTCGAAACGGAGGACGCCGTCGGCTTTGGCGAACAGCGTATCGTCGCTGCCGAGACCGACGTTCACACCGGGATGAATATGGGTACCACGCTGGCGAACCAGAATGTTGCCGGCCTTGACGAACTGGCCGTCCGCGCGCTTGGCGCCCAGGCGCTTGGACTTGGAATCGCGGCCGTTCTTGGTGGAGCCGCCGCCCTTCTTGTGGGCGAAGAACTGCAAACCGATCATCATCATCGTTAGAGTACCATCCTTTCTGTAAGATGACTGCTGAGGGAACAGGAGGCTCACGCCTCCATCACTTCGACGTTGTCCGGGTACTCCTCGTGCAGCTGGGAGAAATAGACCATCAGGCCCGTCATCAGCGCCTGGCAGGTGTTGTCCGCCGAAGCGGAGAGCCCGCCGGGGAGACGGAGCGAAAGCTTCGCTCTCTTTTCGTCCGTATGCACGGAGGCGGAGAGGCCCATCACATCATTCAGCGTGCATTCCGTGACCCGGACGGCGCTGGTGACGGCGGCGCAGACGATGTCCGCGCCCGCTTCGGCATAGCCGCTGTGGCCCGCCGCGTCAAACCCGGTGATGCGGCTTCCCTCCGAAATAAAAGTGATCGTCGTCATGACAGCTTAGCCGACGACCTTGTTGATCTCGACCTTCGTATAGGGCTGACGATGGCCCTGGCGCTTGCGGTAACCCTTTTTGGCGTTGTACTTGAAGATGCGGATCTTCTTGCCCTTGCCGTTCTTCACCACGGTGGCTTCCACCTTGGCGCCTTCCACGGCGGGAGCGCCGAACTTGGTGTTCGCGCCGTCCACCACGGCCAGGACCTGATCGAACACGATCTGCTCGCCGGCCTCCGCGTTCACCTTTTCGATGAACAGGGTGTCGCCCTCGGAAACGGCGTACTGCTTGCCGCCGGTCACGATAATAGCCTGCATGTCTTTCTCCTTTCCTAAATTACGGGCTCGCTGTCGGGGGCGTCCGGACAGGCCGGAACTTTCTACCCATTCAAAGCGGCTTTACAAGTATAACAGCGAAAGCGCCAAATGTCAACTTTTTTTCGGGAGAAAATGTGAAAAATCAGTAGAGATCCCAATAGGAAATGCGGTGGGCGGAAAAGCGGGTGAGGCCGGACACCGTCACGGTGATCCTGTCCAGTCCCTCCACGGAAATCTTCTGAAAGTCCTGCGGCGTTCGGGGATTCAGATAAAAGCCGAACATGTTGCCGTCCTTATAGATCAGGCCGCTGGCGCCGGCCTCGGTGCAGGGATAGGGCGCGCCGTCCACCGTGGCCGTCATGGAGGCGGAGGTGGACAGGGTATGGGCGGTCTTGTCCACAGGCGTGGACTGGCAGCCGGACACCAGCTCCCCGCCGCCGCGGTCATAGACGCCGTAGGCCCGGAACCACACCCGGTACTCGCTCCCGTCCGTTCCGTTGGTGTCCACCTGGCTGACCTCGATGCGGCAGCCGCTTTCGTCCTCATACAGCAGCTTTCCCACGTTGCTCTCCAGGTCCGTCAGGTCCAGCTCCAGAGACCAGCCTCCCGGGACGTCCTGATAGGCGACGCCGTAATTGGCGTCGTGAAGCTGAAAGGCCAGGCCGTCACGCCAGGTGCCATAGGCGCCGTTTCGAAGCAATATAATCAGCAAAACAGCGATTATGATGGCTATTCCGCCGCCAGTCAGCGCCCAGCGCCGCTTCACCCGCCGCAGCTCCGGCGGCTGGGGCACGCCGTAGATGAGCTCCGTCACGTCCGCGTCCAGGGCCGCCGCGATGCGCTGGAGCGTGTCCACATCCGGCAGGGCCTTCCCCGTCTCCCAGGCGGAGACCGCCTGCCGGGTCACGAACAGCCGCTCCGCCAGCGCCTCCTGGGTCAGGCCTCTCGCGGCGCGGAGCCGCTTGATATGCGTTCCCACAGATGCCATTAGCTTCCCCTCCCTGATGCTTTGATGGCCCCAGCCTACCACGGGCCGGGGCCAAAAGTCACGCAAAGGGTATTTGCGCCGCGTCAGTAGGCGAGCTTTTCCACCGTCCAGCCAGAAATCAGCGCGGCGTACCAGGCGCAGCAGGCTTTGGCCGCCGGGAGGCTGAGATTGCGGTAATTCCCGCACTCCTTCTCGCTCTCGCCGGGCATGGGGCCGTCGTAGGCCGCGCCCGCGGCAAAAACGCGCTGCAGCAGCGCCACCGCGCCCTCCAGAGACAGGGCGTCCTCGTTAAAGAGGAAGTAAAAGCCCGTCTGGCAGCCCATGGGGCCGAAGTAAACGACGCTGTCCTTCTCCGGGCTGTTGCGCAGCAGCGTCGCGATGATATGCTCCACGCTGTGCAGCTCCTGATTGCTCAGCAGATCGCCGGTGTTGGGCTTTTTAAAGCGCAGGTCGAAGGTGGTCACGCTGCCGTCCCGCCGGGAGAGGTACAGCCCCGGCAGCAGCTTCGTATGGTCCACGGTAAAGCTGGCGATCCGCTCCATCACAGCGCCTCCTTCAGCTTCCGCACGAAGGGCAGGAACACGGCGCTGAGCCTGTCGCAGGCTTCGGGGAGGTTGAACTGGTACTCCTCCCCGTTGTCGCCGTGGAAGATCTTGTCGCTGACGGCCTTCAGCGAGATAAAGGGCAGCTCCGAGCGGCAGCAGACCTGGGCGATGGCGCAGCCCTCCATCTCGCAGAGCAGGGGCTGGAAGGTATCCCGGATCCAGCGGGCCCGGTCGCAGTCCGTGGCGAACCAGTCGCCGGAGGCCACGGAGCCCTCAGAAAATTCGCAGCCCAGCTCCCGCAGAATGCGGCGGCTGACCTCGCCGTGGGCGGTGGGAAAATCCACCCGCTCCACCGTGGAGACGAAGCCCACGGGATCTCCGATGCCGCTGGTGTCCATGTCGTGCTGGTAAAACTTCGTCACCAGCACCAGATCGCCCGGCTCCAGCTCCGGCGTCAGGCTGCCCGCCACTCCCGCGTTCAGCACGCAGTCCGGCGCGTAGCGGTCGATGAGGAGCTGCGTCGCCATGGCGATGTTCACCTTGCCGATGCCCCCGGCACAGGCGATGATATCCTCCTCCAGCTCGTAAAAATGCACGCCTGCCACGGTCTCCAGTTCCCGGCCATGGGCGCGCTCCAGCATACCCGCCAGCTCGATGGGCATGGCGTATACAAGTCCCAGTTTCATGGTATCCCTCCCTGAAAAAGTTCATTCTGCCAAACAGTATAGCGGACTTGCGCCGCCGGCGCAAGAAAAAAGCGCGGGCGCTCCCCCGCTCTTGCGGAAAAAAGCCGCCTGCGCTATACTATAAAAAACACATTTCCCCGAAAGGAGGCGTCCGCCATGCAGGCCGCCGGCATCGTCTGCGAGTATAACCCCTTCCACAAGGGCCACGCCCTGCATATCGCGCAGACCAAGCGGGCGCTGGGAAAGCCCGTGGTCTGCGTCATGAGCGGAAATTTCGTCCAGCGGGGGGACTTCGCCCTGCTGCGCAAGCACGCCCGGGCCAAAGCCGCCGTCCTCGGCGGCGCGGACCTGGTGCTGGAGCTGCCCGCGGCCCAGGCCCTGCTTTCGGCGGAGGGCTTCGCCCGGGCCGCCTGCGGGGCCCTTGCCGCCACAGGCGTGGTGGACACGGTGAGCTACGGCAGCGAGTGCGGCGACGCCGCGCCCCTGCGGGAGGCAGCGGAGGCTCTGGACGCGGCGGAGTTCCCCGCCCTGCTGCGCGGGGAGCTGGCGCAGGGCCGCTCCTTCGCCGCCGCCCGTCAGGCCGCCCTGGCCCGGCTCATCGGGCCAGAAAAGGCCAGTATTTTGGAAACTCCAAATAATATATTGGCCGTTGAGTATGAAAAAGCCTGCCTTGCCCTGGGGCTTGCCACCTTCACCATCCCCCGGGTGGGGGCGGGGCACGACGGCGAAGCCAGGGATGGCGTCGCTTCCGCCTCCTTTATCCGCGCGGCGCTGCTGGCGGGGCAGGACGCGGAGGGCTATCTCACGGCGGGCAGCGCCGCCGCCTTCGCGGAGGAGCGTGCCGCGGGCCGCGCGCCTGTCACCCTTGAAACGGCGGAGCGGGCCATTCTGGCCCGGCTGCGCGCCATGGAGCCGGAGGATTTCGCCCCCTACGACGAGGGGGGCGAGGGGCTGTACCGCCGCTTCGCCGCCGCGGCGGCGGAGGCCGCGTCCGTCGCGGAGCTGCTGCAGCGGGTAAAAACCAAGCGCTACGCCATGGCCCGGCTGCGGCGGATGCTGCTGCGCTCCTACCTGGGCCTGGCGGAGTGGGAGGACGAGGTCCTCTATCTCCGTGTCCTCGCCTGCAACGAGACGGGCCGGGCGCTGCTGCGGGAGATGAAGGACCGCACCGCGCTCCCCGTTGTCACCAAGCCCGCGGAGGGGCGCAGGCTGCCGGAGGCCGCCCGGCGGGCCTTTGAGGCGGAGTGCCGCTGCGCGGACCTCTACGCCCTGGCCTACCCTGACCTCGCCCAAAGCGCCGGGGGCGGCGACTGGACCGCCGGCCCCGTTATCCTATGACTACCATGAACTGCACCAAAGGAGTGACTGCGATGAAACGACTGTTTTCCCTGCTGCTGTCCGCCCTGCTGCTTCTCACCCTCGCCGCCTGCGGCGGGACGGAGGGAGGCGGGTCTTCGCCCGATGATTCCTGGCTTGTGGAGGAGACGGCGGCGCCGTTTGACTACGAGCTGGTTCCCAGAGAGGGCTATACCAACGAGACCTGGACGGAGGACGGCGTGCTGGTCTGCACCTGCCGCTATTCCGTCCCGAAGCTGGAGGCCGTGGGAGAGCTGGATGCGCGCCAGCAGGCCTCGGCGGACGCCTTCAACGCCGCCATGGAGGACATCCTGGACGGCAGCCGCCAGCTGTACAGCACCGTCAGCGAGGCCGCTCTCGCGGACTACGACTACCGCACGGAAACGGGCCTTTCCTGGGAGGGCTGCTATACCGATGAGCTGAGCTATACCGAGGTACACACCCCCCGCATGGTCTCCCTGAACTTCGCGGGCTACACCAACTCCGGCGGCGCGTACCCCGCCGTGGGGAACGTGTGCTACCTCTTTGACCTCGCGGCGGGCGAGCTGGTAACGGTGGAGGCGCTGACGGAGGACGGCGGAGAAGCCTTCCGGGCCGCTCTCGCGGAGGAGCTCCTGCGGCAGATCGATGAGCAGGGTCTGGCGGAGGAATACTACGACGACTATGAAGCCACCGTCCGCTCCCAGGAGGAGGTACAGTACTTCTTCCAGACCAACTGCGTCACCGTCTATTTTTCGGACTATACCCTGGCCCCCCACGCGGCGGGCTATCCCACCTTCACCGTCGGCGCTGACGTGTACGCAGGCACGCTGAGCGAACGGGGTCAGCAACTTTTCGGCTTTGACAGCGCGGAGTAAACAAAAACGCAAAGAAAACCGCCCGCCGGGTCCCGGCGGGCGGTTTATTATGTAAACTCATGATTATGTCAACCTTTGCAGGCGGCTGTCATACCAGCCCCAGGGCCTCCTGAGAGCTGTACATGCCGGGGGCCTTGTCCCTCAAAAAGAGGACGCAGTCCAGCGCTCCCTTGGCGAAGGTGCCGAAGTCATAGGAATGGTGGGTCAGCTCGATGCGTTCGCCGTCCATGCCGAAGATGACGGTATGGGAGGAGGAGATGTTGCCGCTGCGGATGGAGTGGTAGGTGATCTCATGCTCGCCCCGCTGGCCCTTGCCCTCGCGGCCGAAGACCGCCTTTTCGTTCCAGTCCACGCCCAGCTCCTCCGCGATGATGCGGCCCATGACCTTGGAGGTGCCGCTGGGGGCATCCAGCTTCTTGCGGTCGTGCATCTCCACGATATCCACGTCGGACTCCTGCCCCACCGCCGCCGTGATGCTGCGCAGCAGCTCATAGATCAGGTTCACGGCCTTGGAGGTGTTGTGGGACTCCGCGATGGCGATGTGCTTCCCTGCCTCCGCGATGATCCGCTCCTGCTCCTCGGAAAAGCCGGTGGTGCCCAGCAGCAGGGGCTTGCGGTGCTTCACGCAGGCGGCCACCACCTGCATGGAGGCCTCCACCGTGGAAAAGTCCACCACGCCGTCACACTCCGCGATGATCTCCTCAATGTCGCCGTAGATGCGCGCGCCCACCTCCTCGCCATGGGTGGCGGCGCTGATGTCCTTGCCGATGTAGTCCCGCACGGGGTTGCCCACCGCGCCCACGATGGTGAAATCCGCCGGGCGCTTCAGCGCCTCCCGCACCACCAGTTTGCCCATTTTGCCGCCGGGAGCCGTAATGACGATCTTCATGGAATACCCTCCTGTATGATTGTCCCGCCCTGGGGCGGAAATATTGATAAAAACATCACTAATATATATTGTAGCACAGCCCTCCGAAATTACAAGTGCGGAGGCGAGAGCATTATTCTTGGCCGCCCGGCAGCTTTCTCAGGTAAGCCACCCAGTCCGCCAGCGCGTCGTAGCGGAAAGACGAAAGCGCCCGCTCATACAGCGCATAGCCCTCGGGGTCGCTCTCCCGCATCCGGTGCAGGGCTTTCTTCGGCCCGAAATAGCGCTCCCGGCGAAGGCCGCAGTAGATTGCCAGACTGTCCGTCAGCAGCCAGTGCCAGCGGAAAAAGCCCTCCGCGTCTCCCCGTCCGGCGCGCCGCAGCATCTTTTCGCACCAGTCCGCATCCGCCCGGTCCTCCTCCGCCGTTCTGGGCGGTATGGCGTCCAGATACGCCAAAACCGCCGCCTGCAGCCGCGCGGCCCGGCCGTCCGTGTCGAGAAGGATCCGGCCGTCATGCAGCTGCACGAACTCCTCACAGTCGAAGGGACCGTCAAAAAACGCCGCCGGATACACGAACACATCCAGCCGCGTGCCGCCCACCACGGCGGTATCATGCGTCTGCTCTCCGCCGTCGGTCAGAACCAGCGCGTCAAAATCGCTGTGGGCATTCTGGGACCCGTCGGCAAAGGAGCCGTACACGACGATCCCCACGGGACGGTAGGTCCGTTTGATATACCCCAGTATCTCCTCCATCATGGTGCGCTCCCTTCCCGCCGCCCCCCGCTTTCCGGGGCGCGGCTCCGCCGTTTTCCTACCGTCACTATAGCACAGCGAAGCCTGTTTTGGGGAAAATCTTTTTGCAGTTCTGTACAAAATTCGCTTTTTCCCCGAAAATGGGCGTTGACAAGGCCAAAAGTCGGTGGTAGGATACAGCCAAAATTGAATCGCTCTTAGATAGAGGCGCGGTATCCATCAGTACCCCCGGCAAGGCTCAGGCAGCCGCCGGTCGGGAAAGGGGCCACCGCCGAAGCACCGGAGGCAGCCTGAGCTTTCGGCAGCTGGGCCGGCAGAGAACATCTGCCGGACTGTCACAAAGTTTTGTGAAGCGCTATCAATGGCCGTTCGGAGCGTCCCCAACGGGGGCATCTTTCCGTATTTCCATGGACCGCTTGACAAGGCGGTCCAATTTTTATCCCACCGGCGTGGGAGAAAAAATGCCGGAAATACGATTTTGGAAAGGTGAAACTACAATGAGAAGAAGATTTCTGTCCCTTATCATGGCGCTGGCCATGATCCTGTCCCTGGCCGCCTGCGGCAGCTCTGACACCCCCGCCGACGACACCGGCGACGCCGCCTCCGACGGCGAGACCTCCGAGATCCCCGGCCTGGAGGACGGCGTCCTCACCGTGGGCATGGAGTGCACCTACGCTCCCTACAACTGGACCCAGACCGACGACTCCAACGGCGCGGTGCCCATCTCCAACGTCCCCGGCGCTTACGCCAACGGCTATGACGTCATGATCGCGCAGAAGATCTGCGACGCCTACGGCTGGGAGCTGGAGATCGTCTCCAGCGCGTGGGATTCCCTCTGCCCCGCTGTGCAGGCCGGCACCATGGACGCCAACATCGCGGGCCAGTCCATGACCGCTGAGCGTATGAAGGAAGTCGACATGGCCGGTCCCTACTACTACGCCACCATCGTCTGCGTCACCACCAAGGATAGCCAGTACGCCTCCGCCACCTCCATCGCGGACCTGGCCGGCGGCAGATGCACCTCCCAGTCCGGCACCATCTGGTATGACTCCTGCCTGCCCCAGATCGAGGGCGCCCAGCTGCTGGCTCCCGCCGACACCGCGCCTGCCATGATCATGCAGCTCCAGACCGGCACCGTGGACTTCATCTGCACCGACCTGCCCACCGCCATGGGCGCCGTGGCCAAGGACGACAGCCTGGTGATCCTGAACTTCTCCGGCACCGACGGCGACTTCCAGTTCGCCAGCGAGGAAGAGCGCGCCGAGAACGTGAACATCGGCATCTCCGTGCAGATCGGCAACACCGCCCTGCGGGAGGCCATGGACGCCGTCCTGTCCCAGATGACCGAGGACGACTTCAACGCCCTGATGAATCAGGCCATCGCCATCCAGCCCGAGGTCTAATTTCCCCGACCCCAATGCTTCGCACATCCTCCGGCCACCTTTTTGCGCCGGAGGATGTGCTCATGTAAAGAAAGGAGAACGTCCCATGGAAAAGCTGGTCAAGCTGGGCCAGGATATGGTCCTGCTTTGGGACAACTACGTCGGCATGTACTTAACCGGCGTGAAGAACACCCTGATCCTGGCCCTGGTGGCCACCGTCATCGGCTGCGTCATCGGCCTGGTCTGCGGCATTCTCAACACCATCCCCTACACCAAGAACGATTCGCTGCCCAAGCGCTTTGTCCTGAAGCTGATCCGCATCGTGGTCCGGGCCTATGTGGAGATCTTCCGTGGGACGCCCATGGTGCTGCAGGCGGTGTTCATCTACTACGGCCTGCCCTATTTCTCGGGGAACTCCATGCACTTTGACAGTGTCTGGGCGGCGGCCATTCTGGTGGTGTCCATCAACACCGGCGCCTACATGGCGGAGTCCGTCCGCGGCGGCATCATCTCCATCGACCCCGGTCAGACCGAGGGCGCCAAGGCCATCGGCATGACCCATGTGCAGACCATGCTGCACGTCATCCTGCCCCAGGCCCTGCGGAACATCATGCCCCAGATCGGCAACAACTTCATCATCAACGTGAAGGATACCTCCGTCATGTTCATCATCAGTTTCACGGAGTTCTTCGCCGCCCACCGCTACATCGTGGGCGTGAACAACATGTACTTCCCCTCCGCCGCCATCGAGATGATCGGCTATCTCACCATGACGCTGACCGCCTCCTTCCTCCTGCGCTGGATCGAAAAGCGGATGGACGGCAGCGACAGCTATGAGCTGGTGCAGACCGACCAGCTGACCATGACCGCCGGGACCTACAATTATCCCGACAAGGGCTCGCCTTACGACGAGCGCAGCAAGGAATACCGGGAGAGGGTAAAGGAATCCCTCAAAAACCGCAACGGAAGCACGAGAGGAGAGCGCTGACATGGGCGATATGATCTTACAGGTGAACCACCTCTCCAAGTCCTTCGGCACCCACGAGGTCCTGCGGGACATCGATTTTACCGTGAGCCGGGGCGACGTGACCAGCATCATCGGGGCCTCCGGCTCCGGCAAGAGCACGCTGCTGCGCTGCATCAACCTTCTTGAGACGCCCACCAGCGGCGAGATTTTGTACCACGGCCAGAACGTGGCGGGCCGGGGCGTCAACGCCGCCGCCTACCGCTCCCATGTGGGCATGGTGTTCCAGTCCTTCAACCTCTTCAACAACATGACGGTGCTGGAGAACTGCGTGGTGGGCCAGGTGAAGGTGCTGAAAAAAAGCAAGGAGGAGGCCCACCGCCACGCCATGGAGTATCTGGAGAAGGTGGGCATGGCCCCCTACATCAACGCCAAGCCCCGGCAGATCTCCGGCGGCCAGAAGCAGCGCGTGGCCATCGCCCGGGCGCTGGCCATGGACCCGGAGGTGCTGCTGTTCGACGAACCCACCTCCGCCCTGGACCCCGAAATGGTGGGCGAGGTGCTCTCCGTCATGCAGGCCCTGGCCCAGGAGGGCATGACCATGCTGGTGGTGACCCACGAGATGGCCTTCGCCCGGGACGTCAGCAGCCATGTGGTGTACATGAACGAGGGCGTCATCTGCGAAGAGGGCTCTCCGGCGGAGGTCTTCGGCGACCCCAAGCGGCAGGAGACGAAGGATTTCCTCTCCCGCTTCCGCCGGAGCTGAAACGCAAAAGCAGGAATACAGAAACACGCTCCCGCGCCGTTCGGACGCAGGAGCGTGCTTTTTTCCTTTGCACCCTTATTGAATATGCGGCAGCGCTCAGCTGTTCGTCTCCTCCGTGAAATGCACATGGTTGAAGATGTGGTCGGAGCAGTAGCAGTGGTAGCCCGCGCAGCGGGAGCAGTAGCGGAACTGGAGTTCCGGATGGTCCGTGTCGGTCTTGCCGCAGACGCAGCACTTGTGGTGATAGCCCTGTCTGGCCTGTTGCTGCTGCTGGCGCTGGGCCGAGCGCGCGTTCCGGCGGTACTGCTGCGCCCGGGGAGAGCTGCGGTACCGCTGCCGCTCCGCGGCCTGGTGGAAATAGGGGGCGAAGAACACGAAGAAGTTCAGCAGCGCCACCACCGGCATCAGCGCGCCCACCACGTTGCCCGAGAGCAGGTTCAAAACGATGCCCAGCAGGAACACCGCCGCGTCCGCATAGGCCAACCACTTGATCTTGACGGGGATGATGAAGAACAGCAGCACCCGCATGTCCGGGTACAGCATGGCGAAGGCGAAGAACATGGACAGGTTCACATAGGCCGTGCCGCCCACGACGCCGGCGCCGGGGATCAGCAGCTGGCCCAGCAGGGCCGCCAGTATCGTCAGCAGCACGCCGCCGACATAGTAAAAGGTGAAGCGGGCGGGCCCCCACTCCTTTTCCAGGGCGTTGCCGATGAAGTAGTAAAAGTACAGCGAGATCAGCAGCAGGAAGGGGTTTGACTGGGTGGGAACGAAAATAAAGGTGATGAGCCGCCACACTTCCCCGTGCAGCACCCGCTCCATATCCAGCCACAAAAACGACGTGGCAGACGTGCTGGAGAACATGGTCAGCACATAGACCACGGCGGTGCCGAACACGATGTACAGCATAAGGTTCGGGATCCCAAAGCGGGGATGCAGGGCGCAGAAGCGGTCGATCCGCTCGTTCAGTTTTCTCAGCATGAAAGCCTCCCTCGGCGGACAGGCCCGCCGGCATACGTTTTTTTCATTGTAGCCGCTTCGGGCGGAAATGTCATGAACAATCTGCGAATTCTCGCCAAAGCGCGGCCCGCTTTATTGTAGCACCGCCGCGGCGCCTCTGCAACCGTCTCCCCCCGCCGGCGCGGATGAAAGGGGCGGGAGACGGGCATAAAAACGGCAGGGACGGCGCGGCAAAAAACAGATGACAGAAGCGGCGGCCGGGTGTATAGTGGGGATAAATCAAGATCATACGGAGGCGATCGCATGTGTACGGCGGCAACTTACAAGACCAAGGATTTTTACTTCGGCAGGACGCTGGATTATGAGTTTTCCTACGGCGACGAGGTGACGGTGACGCCCCGCCGCTACCCCCTCCGCTTCCGCCATATGGGCAGCATGGAGAGCCATTACGCCATGATCGGCGTGGCGTGCATCGCCCAGGACTATCCGCTTTACTATGACGCGGTGAACGAAAAGGGCCTCGGCATGGCGGGGCTGAACTTCGTGGGCAACGCGGTCTACCGCAAGATGGCGGAGGGGAAGGACAACGTGGCCCAGTTCGAGTTCATCCCCTGGGTGCTGGGACAGTGCGCCACGGTGCGGGAGGCCCGGGCGCTCCTGCAGCGGCTGAACCTGATCGACCAGCCCTTCAGCGAGAGCCTGCCCCTGGCGCAGCTCCACTGGCTCATCGCCGACCGGGAGGAGGCCATCACGGTGGAGTCCGTGAAGGAGGGTCTCCGGATCTATGACAACCCCGCCGGGGTACTGACCAACAACCCGCCCTTCGACCAGCAGATGTGTAACCTGAACAACTATATGCACCTCTCCCCCAAGTCCCCGCAGAACCAGTTTTCCCAGAAGCTGCCGCTGCATACCTACAGCCGCGGCATGGGCGCGCTGGGCCTGCCGGGGGACCTGTCCTCCCAGTCCCGCTTCGTCCGGGTGGCCTTCACGAAGCTGAACTCCGTCTCCGGCGACTCCGAGAGCGAGAGCGTCAGCCAGTTCTTCCACATCCTCGGCTCGGTGGACCAGCAGCGGGGCTGCTGCGACGTGGGCGAGGGGAAGTTCGAGATCACCCTCTACACCTCCTGCTGCAACGCCGACAAGGGGATCTACTACTACACCACCTACGACAACCACCAGATCACGGCGGTGGACATGCACCGGGAGGCGCTGGACGGCGCCGCCCTGGCCCGCTATCCCATGCTCACCGGCGAGCAGATCCGGATGCAGAATTGAGCCCTTCCGTCCGGGAGGCTCCCCCAAGGCGGGGGAGCCTCCCCTTTTCCTCCCGCCGCGCCGCCGTTTTCCCGCCCCACAGCCCGGCAAACGGGGCGTTTCGGAAAAAAGTGGCGGATATGGCTTGACAAACGCCCCGGCATCTCCTATACTATCCTCTGCAACTGAATACCTTATCGAGAGTGACGGAGGGACCGGCCCGATGAAGTCACGACAACCTGCCCCCGCGGCAAGGTGCCAAATCCGACGAGTGATCGACAGATGAGGAGCAATAATCGCAACACGGTCCGTCGAGCGCGCGGAGCGTGTTTTTTTGCGCTCCTTATGGGAATCCGTTCAGCTGCAAACCACACAAGAATCATGAAAAGGAGCGCGAAAGCATGGCAAAGAAACTCTTCACTTCCGAATCCGTCACCGAGGGACATCCCGACAAGATCTGCGACCAGATCTCCGACGCGGTGCTGGACGCCATCATGGCCCAGGACCCCATGGGCCGCGTGGCCTGCGAGACCACCGTCTCCACCGGCCTCGTCCACATCATGGGCGAGATCACCACCAGCTGCTATGTGGACATCGCCAAGGTGGCCCGGGAGGTCATCCGGGAGATCGGCTACGACCGGGCCAAGTACGGCTTTGACTGCGACACCTGCGGCGTCATCCTCAACATCGACGAGCAGTCCGGGGACATCGCCCTGGGCGTGGACAAGTCTCTGGAGAGCAAGGAAAGCGGCGAAAGCGGTCTGGACAACGGTGCCGGCGACCAGGGCATGATGTTCGGCTACGCCTGCGACGAGACGCCGGAGCTGATGCCCCTGGCCATCTCCCTCTCCCACCGGATGGCCAAGCGCCTGGCCGAGGTGCGCAAGCAGGGCCTGGTGAACTATCTCCGGCCCGACGGCAAGACCCAGATCACCGTGGAGTACGATGAAAGCGGCCGCCCCTTCCGGGTGGACACCGTGGTCCTCTCCACCCAGCACAGCCCCGACGTGACGCTGGAGCAGATCCGCAGGGATATGATCGAGCTGGTCATCCGCCCCTCCGTCCCCGAGGGCCTGATGGACGCCGAGACCAAGATCTACGTCAACCCCACCGGCCGCTTCGTCATCGGCGGCCCTCAGGGCGACTCCGGCCTCACCGGCCGCAAGATCATCGTGGACACCTATGGCGGCAGCGCCCCCCACGGCGGCGGCGCTTTCTCCGGCAAGGACCCCACCAAGGTGGACCGCAGCGCCGCCTACGCCGCCCGCTGGGTGGCGAAGAACGTGGTGGCGGCGGGTCTGGCCCGCAAGTGCCAGGTGCAGCTGGCCTACGCCATCGGCGTGGCCAGGCCCGTGAGCGTGCTGGTGGAGACCTTCGGCACCGGCACGGTCAGCGACGAGCGGCTGGAGGAGGCGGTGCTGAAGGTCTTTGACCTGCGGCCCACCGCCATCATCCGGGATCTTGACCTGCGCAGGCCCATCTACCGGCAGCTGGCGGCCTACGGCCATATGGGCCGGGAGGACCTGGGCGTCGCGTGGGAAAAGACCGACCGGGTGGAGGCCCTGAAGGCCGCCCTGGCGTAAGAAAAATATAATGACCGGGCGGGAGGCTATGCCTCCCGCCCGGTTTTTTACGCCTTATCTGCCTTCTCCCCGGCGTCCTTCTCCGTCTTTTTCCAGCCGCCGGGCCGCCGCTCCTCCTTCAGCGCCGCCCGGATGCTGTTGGCTCCCTCCCGGAACAGCAGCCGCACCGTATCATACAGCAGCTGCCGGCTCTCCTCGTCCAGTTCCCGGCTGGACTTCACCATGGCGTTCACCGCCTTCCACCTGTCCTTCTGCAGGTCGCTGAGGGTGCGGGCGTCGCTGGCGGTGAGGATCTCGTACAGCACATCCACGAAGCGCTCCCGCTGCTGCTTCGTCAGTCCCGCGGCGAAGGCCTTCAGGGTCTGGTCCACCAGCTTCCCCTCCCGGCTGATCTCGCTGAGATGGACGAAGGAATCCCCCAGCACCTGCCAGCTGAAGCCGTCGTGCTGCATCAGGGCGGTCTGGTCGCTGCGCACCACGCTGTAGCGCTCCTCGTGGCTCATGAGCATCCCCACCACGTCGTCCTCCGGTACGATGGTGCGGATGCGATCCTCGATGCGGCGGTGCTCCGGCGTGCCCAGCACCGCCTCGTCAAAGCCCGGGCCGTCGTTGTTGTACACGGCGATGATGCGGCTTTGCACCCGCTCCTTGGCCCGGACGGCGGCGTACACCGCGAAATTGCCCCCCTTGGAGTGGCCCCCCACCATGAGCCGCCGCCCCGGCCAGTGCCGGGCCACCCGGTCAAGGTACCGCACGGCCTCCTCCTGCCCGGGAACGGGGGTCAGGAAGCTCATGTTGAAGTCCTCTTTCCAGCCCACCAGCGTGTCGTCCGTCCCCCGGTAGGCCACATACAGCAGCTTCGGCGCCGCCTCCACCGTGATGGCCGCGAACTGCATCTCACGCTCCAGGTCCAGCAGGCTCACATAGCTCAGCAGCCGCATATCCCCAAAGCGCCGGCTGGCCCCCGCCTTTTCCAGCAGCAGCGTGATGCTGTCTGACAGCAGCACGCCCATGTCGATCTCCTTGCCGCCGTGCCGGGCGGAATACCGCTCCGCCGCCTGGCGCAGCGTCGGGGCCTGCCGCCCCGCCATCTCCGGCACGATGCCGGCGTAATCGATGAAGCTCAGCTCCGCCAGGATCAGGTTGTCCACCTCGTTGAAGGGGGCCTCGCGCAGCGTCAGGTCCCCCCGCCAGTCCAGATAATCCAGAATATTTGCCATACCGGCCCTCCCGCACTGTTTTCCCTGCGAATCTTCCGGGGCTATTGTACCATGCCGCCGCGCGCCGCACAAGGTGCGCCGCTTGTCAAATCCCGCCGCGTGTGCTATGCTGACAGGGCATAAAAGCCGCATCACAAGAAAGGTGAGAAACGACCATGCTGAAACGTATCCTGCCCCCTGCCCTGGCCATGCTGCTCTGCTGCGCCCTGCTCTGGGGCCTGCTGCCCCATCTCGGGACGGCCGGCGTGCTGGAGGGCCTTGATGTGGAGGCGAACGGGGTGGACGAGTGGAAAAACGTCATCGCCTATGTGCCGCTGGACGACAGGACCGACAATATGGAGGACGTGATCTATCTCGCGGAGGCCTCCGGCTACCGCATCGTTCTGCCGGAGGGGGACAGCTACTGCACCCGCCTGGACGGGCAGAGCCTCAACAGCAACGGCACCCAGTACGGCGACCGGGAAGCCCTTTTCACCTGGGTGCGGGAAATGGACGAGCAGGGCTGCGACCTGTTCCTTCTCTCCCTGGACCAGCTCTTCTCAGGGGGCCTGGTGAACTCCCGGGCCATGAGCCGGGGGGAGGACCTGCGCTTCGACGACGGCTCCGTCATGACGGAGGAGGAGGCCTTCGACGCCTTCATCCTCTCTCTCACGGAGGATGAGGACAACCGGGTCTACCTCTTTGACAGCGTGGTGCGCCTGGCCTCCACCGTGGGCTACGGCGGTTTCGGCGAGGAGGAGTACTACGCCCTGCGGGAGTACGGCATGGTGGCCCGCCCCGCCCTCTCGGGGCGGATGCTGACGCTGGAAAACATCTTTGCGAACTACCCCTATGCCGCGGACGGCGAGACGCCGGCGGAGGACGCCCTGGGGGACGACACCTACCGGGACCTCCTGACGGAGGAGGTGCTGGAGGACTACCTGGGCGCGCGGCGGCGGAAGCTGACGCTGACGGACCACGTCATCCGCGCCGTCAAGGAGAGCGGACAGGGCCGCATCCAGCTCATCGTGGGCATCGACGACTCTTCCAACACCGCCAATATCCAGTATAATGAGCTGAACTACATCGAGCAGGCCCTGGACGGCAGCGGCTGCCTGATGACAGGGCTGGACAGCCTGGCCCGGCTCCTCATCGGCCGCATCGCCCAGGAGGATTACGGCTGCCGCGTGAAGGCCGCGGTGCGCTACTTCGGCGGCGGGGAGGAGCTCTCCTCCTCGGAGTATGACCGCTACAACCTGCGCGAGACCGTGGACTTCCACATGGACTTTTACCGCGCGGAGGAGGTTTCGCCTCAGGAGGCGGAGCTGCAGGTCCTGGTCATGACCGCCCCCGCGGAGGAGGGTAAAAAGGCGCAGTACTGCGAGGAGCTGGTGTCGGCCCTGGAGTACAACCAGGCGCGCAGCATCCCCACCGTCCTCATCGAGGCCAGCAACAACGCCTACGGCGAGACGCTGGAGGAGATGCTGTTTGAGCGGGCGGACTTCGCCAAGCTCCTGGCCTTTGCCGGGAAGTACGACCAGGCGGTGGTGACGGGGGTGGGCTTCGCCATGGGCTTCTCCCGTTACCTCTACCTCCGCTATGCCGGCGAGCAGACGGAGGGCTGCGACCGGGCCCACGTGCGGCAGATCGCCAACGCCCTGGCCCTGAGCTATGCCTACATCCTCCACACCCGCTATGAGCTGAACCTGTATATCCAGAGCCTGGGGTACAACTACAACAACATCCTGCCCGACCGCCGCAGCGGCGAGCTGATCCAGGAAAAGCTGAACGAGCTGTTCTTCGCCGCCTGCGCCCCCATCGGGGAAAATCTCAGCGGGGACAGCGTGCTGACCTCCCTCCGCCCCGCGGCGGAAAAGCAGGTCTCCTCGGTCCGCTTCTCCGACGTGTACTTCCCCTGGGGCCGCACCTTCGAGGTCTCCTTCACCGTGGAGGTGGGTCCGCTGACCGCCCCGGAGAACAGCGCCGCGTAGCGGCCCCGGAAAGGCGCCGGGAGAGAGCCGCGCACTTTCCCCTCTTTCCCAGCTTTTCCCCAAAAAAATCCCTCGAAGGTGAAAGATCGTCCCATGGGATTTGTACTATATTGCGATATTTTGTTGTGTTTTTGACCACTTTTTGCCGTTAATTTTAGTTATTTTGTCGTATTTTTCCATCTTCTATTTCCTTTTTGTTCCACATATCGTATACTAACGATAGTCAAACAGAGGTGTACGATATGCGAGAGGGAATCAATTCCGTTGAACTTTGCGGCGTAGTTGCCGCTGAACCGGTTTTTTCACACGAGAACCATGGGCAGGCCTTTTTTCGCTTCCTGCTGGAGGTAGAGCGCCTGTCCGGACAGGCGGACCGCATCGAGGTGCTGGCCCTGTCCTCCACACTGGCGGCCACCCCGGTGGCCGAGGGGGCCCGCCTGCGCGTCCTGGGACAGCTTCGTTCCTACAACAACCGCAGCACGGAAGGCCGGCGGCTCATCATCTCCGTCCTTGCCAACGTCATCACGCCCTGGGAGGGGGAATCCCGGAACGTGGTGCTGCTCACCGGGGCGCTCTGCAAGCCCCCCATCCTGCGGCGCACCCCCCTGGGCCGCAGCATCTGCGACGTGATGCTGGCGGTGAACCGCCGCTACGGCCGCAGCGACTACCTGCCCTGCATCGCCTGGGGCCAGCTGGCCATGCAGGTGGGCGCCATGCCCGTGGGGGAGCGGCTGTCGCTGGAGGGCCGCATCCAGAGCCGCCTTTACACCAAGGTGGTGGGCGGCGTGGCGGAGGAGCGCACCGCCTACGAGGTCTCCGTCATGCATCTGGCGGAGGAGATGCCGGAGGAGCAGGCGGCGCAGGAAGCGCCCCCCGCACCGGAGGAGCTGCGGGAAGAAGCGCCGGCCAGGCCGCAGGAGCCGCAGGAGGCCGCAGAAAAAGCGCCGCCCAAGCCGGCGGAACAGCCCGCGGCGACGCAGGAGGCGCTTTACTTCCGGGAATGATCCGCAAGGCGGGCCGCGCCGGAGCGCGGCCCGCCTTGCTGTTCCCCTGCAGGGGCAAAAAAAGGGACGCACCCATGGGTGCGTCCCTCTCTTTGCGCGTATGAGGCCGTAAGCTCTCAGCCGATATAGGTGTCGTGGAAGACGGCCAGGATCTTCGCAGCCGCGCCGCGGGTGGTGGAGCCGGTGGGATTCAGGTTGCCGGCGGAGTTGCCACCCAGCAAGCCGAAGTCCACCGCCCAGTTCACCGCCTCGGTCATGGAGGAGGCCACCTTGCCGCTGTCCTTGAAGCGGGCCAGATTGTTGTGGCTGACCACGCTGGTGTCGAAGCCGCGGCCCTGGGCGTAGCGGTACAGCACGGTGACCATGGCCTGACGGGTCACGGCGGCGTTGGGCTGGAAGGTGCCGTCGTCATAGCCCTCCACGATCTTGTTGGCCACCGCCCACTTCACGGCGTTGGCAAACTCGGTGCTGAGGCCCTTGGTATCGCTGAAGGCCAGGGTCTTGTTGTTGTAGGTGCTGGGGGAGCCGGCCATGCGGTACAGGGTGGTCACCAGCTGGACGCGGGTCACGGGGCTGACGGCGTCGAAGCGGGTCGTGGTCTTGCCGTTCATGATGCCGTGGTTGTAGACATACTTGATATACTCATAGAAGGTGTGGTCCTTGTCGATGTCCGTGAAGGGCAGCTCCGCGTTGACCACGATCTCCACCACGCCGGTCTTGGGTCCGCTGCTGCCGTAGGCGGTGAAGGGGAGATAGACGGAGTACTGGGTCTTGGGGCTGCTGGCGGCGGCGTAGGTCACGCTGCCCAGCGCCAGCTGCGTACCGGTGGGGCTGACATAGAACGTGTTGGAAGCCGTCACCTGATAGCTGCTGGTGTACTTGCCGGGGACGGTGTACAGGCCGCCCACCAGGGGCTGGCCGTCGGTGAAGGAAACATAGTTCAGCGTGGCGGTGCTGCTGGAGGCCGCGGTGCGGTAGAAGGCCTGGAAGTCCGCCGCGCGGAAGGTCACAGTCTCGTTGTAGGAGACCTCATACTGGATGTCGCCGTCGGCGGAGGCGATGATGCGGAAGACGCCGTAGTAGGGATACACCGCGCTGGTGAGGGTGCCGGTTCTGGTGCTCTGATACTTGTAGTACGCCGAGAAGGGGATATCATAGGTGCCGGCCTGGGTCACGCTGATGGTCACGTTCTTGAAGTCGCTGGCGGACAGCTTGTCCGTGGTCTTCAGGGCCACGTTGCCGAGCTTCAGCGCCCACTTGCCGCTGGCGCTGACGGTGCTGAACGTCACATAGTCAAACGTGGTGCTGTTGTAGCTGTTGAGGCCCGCCCAATACTGCTCGCTGGCCACGGCGTCCACGAAGGCCTCAAAGTCGTCGGCGGCAAAGGGCGTGCCGCCGTCCTCCACGGCCGCGCCCAGGTCATACTCCGCGGCGTCGAAGCTGACATTCACGCGGTAAGCCACCTTGTTGCTGTCGTAGCCGATCAGCTCCTCCGTCCAGTCCGCCAGGTTGCTGCTGGGCGTCACGGGATAGCTCGTCACAGTGTAGACCTTATTATAGGTGCTTTCATAAGACGTGACTCTGTCGCTGTACGCGCGCACTTCCCGAATGGTGCTGTTGATGCTGTCCAGGCAGAACTCCTCCTTGGTAAAGGAGGCCTTCTGGCTGGCATTGACGGTGCCGGCATAGTCGGACTTGAGGGTCAGGGTGCCGGTGAAGCTCTGGCCGCCGGAAACCGTCACGGTGATAGCCAGGTCCTGGCTACCGATGGCGCCGGCCTTGGCGGTGACGGTGAGGGAATTGCTCAGCGTCACATTGGCGTCGGCGGCGCCGCTCAGCGTGAAGATGCTGTCGCTGCCGGGGGCGGCGATGGAAACGCTGCTGACGGTGGGCGCGGTATCAGCACCCGTCAGGGTCTTGAGCTGCGTGGCGATGTCCGCCGCAAGGCCGGACAGGCTCGCGGTCTGACCGTTGACAATGGTCTTGCTCACGTTCAGCGCGCCGACAGTGACTTTGCAGAGCGTGACGGAATAGGTCGCACCCTTATAGGTCACCTTGGCAACGATGTTGGCGCTGCCGGCAGACTCAGCGGTAATGGTGGTGCCGCTGATGGTGGCAACAGAAGGGTTATCAGACCTGACCTCGGCTTCAGGCTGCGGGGTCACGGGAGTTTTCGTCTCACCTTCGATCTTCACGAACTGCACGTCGTTTCCGGTTACCTCCAGCGTACCGGTGGTACCCTTAGCCAGGCTAAGCGTCTGGGTGGATTTATCATTCTTCAATTCCAGCCCGTACGTGGCATCATCCACGGTGACGGCGGAAGTGCCCTGATAATAGGTTTTAGTTTCCTGGCCATTGCCATCGGTTGTGGTCGCAGTCACCGTGCAGGTGATAGTGGCGCTGCCTGCCGCAACGCCGGTGACGGTGGCGGTGCTGCCGCTGCCGGAAACCGTGGCTACGGCTGCATCACTGGATTCCCACGCATAGGCGACGTCAGCGCCCGAAGCGATGTCGCTGGGGCGAGTCGCCTCCAGCGTCGCCGTACGGCCCACCATGACATCGGCAGACTTGGTCACGGTGAGGTCTTTAGCGTTTACCACGCTCGATCCATCCCCCGCAAACACGGAGACGGTGAAGAAGCTCATGACCATGGAGAGGGTCAGGAGCAGGGACAATGCTTTTTTCATGTGATCATCCTTTCTTTTTCCTGTTGCGCGCCGGGCGCAGTTCACCCATTTCGTCCTGCGCCCATTATACGGGACAGGCCTGCGCTTTGCAAGCCGCAGAGGCCTCTATTTCTTTAAGTTTCCATAAAGTTTACATATGTTCCCTCTCCCGCCCCGGCGGCGGGCAAAAAAAACAAGGCCGGAAGCCTCCGGCCCTGTTTTTCTGCCTTCTGTTTCGACCCTGCGGCAAGGCCCTTATTCCGCCTTGCCCCACTCCACAAAGGTCACGATGCCCTTGTCGAATTCCAGGTACTGCGTCTTCAGCACATGCTCCTTGCCCACGCGGACCTCCTGGCTGCCCACCTCGGTGGTCAGGACGGTGGCGTTGGCCACGTTGCCCTCCACGGTGAAGATCAGGTTGCAGTGGTAGGGGTCCTCCACCCACTGGCCGTCCTCATAGACATAGCAGGGCTCCTTCTCCACGGCGGTGACGTAGGAATCGTACAGCACGCCGGAGGCCATAATCTGGGAGGGGACGTGAGCCGCCGCCGCGTCGTAGAGGTCGTTGCTCACGCCCTCGTACAGCACCTGGTATTTCAGCGTGATGGTGTCCGCGCCCCGGTTTTCGATGTTGTTCATGACCTTATAGCCCAAAAAGCCCACCACCGCCAGGATCAGCACCAGCACGATGACGTCGATGATATTGAAGCGTCTTTTCTTTTCCATAGGGGTCTCCTTCGCTTGACCGCCCAGGACGGCCAATGTATAATGATGTGATGACAGGACGGGCAAGCCCGTACCAAGCTTTAGTATAATGCAATCGCGGCGGTTGTACAAGCAGAATTTCTGATACGGAGATTTTTTCTCATGAAAGTGATCCATTTGATCGGCGGCGGCGACACCGGCGGCGCCAAGACCCACCTACTGAGCCTGCTCAGCGGACTGAACGAGCATATCGAGGCCCACCTGGTCTCCTTCCGGGAGGGGGACTTCGCCGCGGACGCCCGCGCCCTCGGCATCCCCACCACCGTCATGGCGGGCAACAACATCCCCCGCATCTGCCGCCGGCTGGAGGACATGATCCGGGAGGGCGGCTACGAGGTCATCCACTGCCACGGCTCCCGGGCCAACATGATGGGCGCGCTGCTGCGGCGGCGGCTGGACCTGCCGGTGGTCTCCACCATCCACAGCGACTACAAGCTGGACTACATGGGCCGGCGCATGGGCGCGCTGGTATACGGCAACATCAACGCCTGGGCCTTGCGGCACATGGACTACCGCATCGGCGTCTCCGACGCCATGGTGGACCTGCTCATCTCCCGGGGCTTCCCGCCGGAGAGCTTTTACGCCATCTATAACGGCCTGGACTTCACCGTGCCCGAGATCACGGAGGACAGGCTGGGCTATCTCCGCAGCCTCGGCGCGCAGGTGGAGGAGGACAGCGTAGTGGTGGGCATCGCGGCCCGGCTGGACCCGGTGAAGGACATCGCGACCCTCATCCGGGGCTTCGCTTATGCCTACCGGACGTGCGATAAGCTGCGGCTCGTCATCGCGGGAGACGGCGCGGAAAAGGAGCGGCTCCAGGCCCTGGCCCGGGAGCTGGGCGTGGAAGACCGGGTCTGCTTCGCGGGCTGGATCTCCGGCGGCATGGACCGTTTTTACCACGCCCTGGACGTCAACACCCTCACCTCCCTCTCCGAGACCTTCCCCTATGTGCTGACGGAGGGAGCGCGGCACCGTCTCGCCACGGTGGCCTCCCGGGTGGGCGGCATCCCCCAGCTCATCGACCACGGCGTCAGCGGCATGCTCTTCCCCGCGGGGGACGACGAGGCCCTGGGCCGGTGCCTGAAGGAGCTGGCGGAGGATGAAGCGCTGCGCCGCCGGCTGGGCGGGGCGCTGTACGAGAAGGCCTCCCGCCGCTTCTCCCTGGAAAACACCATCGAGACGCAGCTCCATATCTACGACGAGATCCTCCGCCGTTACCACCGCCGCGTGCGGCAGCGGGACGGCGTGGTGATCTGCGGTGCCTACGGCCGGGGCAACGCCGGCGACGACGCCATTTTGCAGGCCATCATCGGCGAGATGCGGAGCATTGACCGGGACATCCCCATCACCGTGGTCTCCCGGAACCCCCAGGAGACGCGGCTGACCCTGCGGGTCAACGCCGTCCACACCTTCCACTATTTCGCCTGGCACGGGGCCATGCGCCGCAGCCGCCTGTACATCAACGGCGGCGGCAACCTGATCCAGGACGTGACCTCCAGCCGCTCCCTCTGGTACTACCTCTGCAGCATCCTCTCCGCCAAGCGGTCGGGCTGCCGGGTGCAGATGTACGGCTGCGGCATCGGCCCGCTGCTGCGGGAAAAGCACCGCCCGCTGGTGGCGAAGGTGCTGAACCGCTATGTGGACGCCATCACCCTGCGGGAGCCGGATTCCCTGGAGGAGCTGCGCCGCATCGGCGTCACCGTCCCCCGCATCGAGCTGACCGCGGACCCGGCCCTGACCCTGTCCCCGGCGGAGCCGGAACGCATCGACAGCGTCCTGCTCTCCGCCGGCATCCCGGTGGAGGGGCGCTATATGGCCATTTCGCTTAGAAACTGGGACGGCTTCGCCGCCAAGGCGCCCCTCTTCGGCCGTCTGGCGGAGCATGTGTATGAGGTCCACGGCCTGACCCCCATTTTCCTCTCGGTAGAGAAAAAGCAGGACCCCCAGGCCGCGGCTCTCGCGGCGGAGGGCATCCGCTGCCCCCACTATTTTATCAACGGCGCCGACCGCATCGACGACATCATCGGCGTCCTCAGCCGCATGGAGGCGGTGGTCTCCATGCGCCTGCACACGCTGATCTTCGCCGCCGGGCAGGGCACCCCTCTCGTGGGCGTGGTGTACGACCCGAAGGTCAGCTCCTTCCTCCGCTACATCGGGGAGGAGCGCTACGCGGAGCTGGGCACGCTGACGGAGGCGGAGCTGTTCCGCCTGACGGATGAGGCGGTGCAGCGCTACGGCGACAAGGACGCCCAGGTGGCGGCGGTGCAGCGCCTCCGGACCATCGAGCACGGGAACGTGGCCCGGGCGGAGGAGCTGCTGGGCTGACGAAACGAAAAAGACCGGGGCGCCGCGCAGACGGCGTCCCGGTCTTTTCACGCTTATGAAATGGCGAGGAACGGGGAGCAGGCCTCCTCCCTGCTTTTTTGCAGCGCCCGCTGCGCCGAGATGGTCTCCAGCGTGTCGCCCAGCTGGGTCAGCATGCTGCCCAGCAGCGACAGCTCCTCCTCGCTTTCGATACAGTTCGCCACCGCCACCGCCAGCGTATTCAGCGCCGTCGTCAGCGTCAGGGCGTCCTCCATAGGCTCCACCTCCCCGGCCATCCTATGCGCGAGACTCACGCCATGGGATAGACCGTCAGCTCCCTGTCCCGGTCGCAGAGGGCCAGGAACACCTCCTCCGGCCTGCCGCCCCGCTTGCGCTCCAGCGCCCGGCGCAGCCAGGTCTCGTCCACGCCCAGGTGCGTCAGCGCGTCCCATTGGATCTCCCCGTCCATGATCACCGGCGTCATGAGAAACTCCTGGGGCGGCTGGATGCGCAGGTCCGCCGGAGTCGCCGGCCGCGCCCCCACCACGGGCAGGATGCTGACGCGGCCGTTGTGCTCCAGCAGCGCCGTCTGGATCTGGGAGAGGTCGAAATACCCCTCCGTGCGGCAGGCGCAGAGGAAATCGTCCAGATCCATCTTGGCCTTGCGGAAGCTCTCCCGGTAGAGCTTGCCGTTGTCCAGCAGCACCACCGGCGTACCGCTGATCTGCTTGCGCGCCGCCCGGGAATGGTTGGTGACCACGGAGATGAGAACGGCCACGACAGCGTAGAGCACCATGGCCAGCAGGGGCCGCCAGGGCTTTTCCAGCTCCGTGGCCATCTCCGCGGCGATGGAGCCGATGGTGATGCCCACCACATAGTCGAACATGGTCATCTGGTAGACCTGCTTGTGGCCCATGAGCTTCGTCAGCAAAAACAGCGCCACCAGAGACAGCAGCGTCGTCAGAACGATCGTCAGCGCTTCCATAAAAAGACCTCCCGCAGCATAACTGTGACACAGTATGCCCCGGGAGGCGGTTTTTTATTTGATTTTTTTATTACTTTGCGTGGATATTGATGAACTCCGCCTTCAGCTTGGAGTAGAGGATGGTCTGGCTGCTGTACAGCCCCCGGTAGCCCGAGAGCATATAGCCGATGCCGCAGGCGAGGGCAAAGCAGCTCAGCCCCTCCGCCCCGAAGAGCTCCACGCTGAGGAGGATGGAGGCCATGGGGCAGTTCACCGCCCCGCAGAACACCGCCGCAAGGCCGATGGCCGCGCCGAAGCCCCCGGGGAGCCCCAGCAGCGGCGCCGCCGCGCAGCCGAAGGTCGCCCCTACGAAGAAGGTGGGCACCACCTCGCCGCCCTTGAAGCCGCAGCCGATGGTGACGGCGGTGAAGAGCAGCTTCAGCAGGAAGTCCCAGGGCCGGGCCTGCCCCTGCTCCACCGCCCGTACGATGACGTCCATGCCCGCGCCGTTGTAGTCCGTGCTGCCCAGCAGCACCGTGGCCGCGGCGATGAGCAGGCCCCCCAGGAAGGCCCGGAGGTAGGGGTTCGGCTGCAGGCGGGCCGCCAGATGCTCCGTACGGTGCAGCGTCTCGCACAGCAGGATGCTCACCAGGGCGCAGAGGATGGCCAGCACCGCCGTGCGCACCAGCAGCGGCGGGTCCACGGTCGGCACGGCCAGGGCGAAACGGGTGGGGGCCACGCCGAAGAGCAGGGACACCCCGTAGGCCACCAGGGAGGCCACGATGCAGGGCACAAAGCCCGCGTAGTACAAAACGCCCACGCTCACCACCTCCAGGGCAAAAACCGTGGCGGTGAGGGGCGTGCCGAAGAGGGCCGCGAACAGCGCGCTCATGCCGCAGAGGGTGGCGAGACGGCGGTCCTTGTCGTCCAGCCGCAGCAGCTCGCCCACATGGCGGCCCAGGTCGCCGCCCATCTGCAGGGCCGCCCCCTCCCGTCCGGCGCTGCCGCCGCAGAGGTGGGTCAGGATGGTGCCGAAGAAGATGGCGGGCAGCAGCAGCCAGGGAATGGGCCGCCCCTCATGCACCGACTCGATGACCGTGTTGGTGCCGAGGCCCGCCACATGGGCCAGCCGGTACATCCCCGTGATGAACACGCCCGCGGCGGGCAGCAGCCACAGCAGCCACGGATACGCTCCCCGCAGCTCCGTCGCCTTCTCCACGCCGATGTGGAACAGCGAGCCCACCACGCCGCCCGCGGCCCCCACGACGACCGCCAGGAACAGCCACTTCAGCAGCGCCCGCGCATATCCCGCCGCCTGGCCCGCCGCGGCGCGGGCCTCCTCTTTTCCCCCATGCTCCGGCATGGTACACCGCCTCCTTGCAAAAGCCCGCCGGCGCGGGCCGTTTTTCCCTCATTCCCCGCCCATTGTAGAGCAGGCGGGATAAAAAAGCAAGGGCGGCCGGGGGCCGCCCCTGCGAAGCGTGTCAGGACGCTGCTGTTTTACACCGCCGCTTCCTCTCCGCCCTCCTCCGTCTCCTCGGCGCCGTTCTCCAGCAGTTCCGGCTGGCGCAGGTAGCGCTGGATGTCAAAGAAAAAGGCGGCGTAGTCGTGGCCGGTGCAGATGCGCTCATCCATGACCACGGACAGGGGCAGCACCTTCTTGTCATAGTCCCCGTTGATATAGTCCGGCTCCGGCTTGCCCATGGCGACAAACACGCCGGTGGTGCCGAACTGGTAGCAGTGGTGATAGATGGCGCGGGTGTTGATGGAGGCCAGGTTCGTGATGAAAAGGCTGGTGTGGAAGGGACTCAGGTCGATGATGAAGCGGGGCAGCAGCCCCACATGGTCCAGCAGCCGGGCAATGCCCAGCACCAGCGTGGGCAGCAGGGGGATGGCGAACATGAAGTTCGCGAATTTGTCGGTGGAATTGTTGTAGGCCGCATGGCGGTTCTTCTCCACCGCCTCCTCGATCTTCCGGTTGATGGAGATGACGTCGTCCCCCTCCTCGAAGAAGATCTTCAGCGTCGTCTCGTCCGGCGTGCCGTCCTGCCGCTTCTTCAGGATCGTGAAACTCACGCAGAAGTGGTTCCGCTGGTAGATCTTCTTGTTCACCACAAAGCGGTTGAGCCGCGGATGCTGCCGGGCCGCCTTATAGTAGGCCGCCAGGACCAGCGACATGTAGGTCATGCGGATCCCCTGGCGGCGCTTCTCCTGGATATACTTCCGCAGAGGATCCATCTCCGCGTACTGCGTGACAAAATTCTGCGCGTCAAAGCGCTTGGGCATGATATAGGGGATCGCGGCCTGGATGGCCGGCAGATCCTTCACCCGGGTCCCGTCAGGTCTCATAGCTTCTCTCCTGTCCGATACAGCCGCCCCGCTGCCGTGGCCGCAGGCCTCCGCGGGGAAGCATACCCTTGTTGTATATTCAACAGTATAGCAAGCTTTTTTGCACTTTTCAATGATTTTGCCAAAATGTCGAAAAATTTAAGGAAATCACAAGGCTTTTCCCCCGGTTTTACCCCCCGCTTTGAGCATCACTCACAGCGGGCATGCAAATTTTTCCCAAGGAATGCGGAAATTCCGGTTGCTTATCCTTCGAAAATGACCTATACTTATTTTGTATAAGACTGCGGAGAAGTTTTTCTCCGCACAGGCCAACATTACAAACATAACAGGAGGCAATCACCTATGAACTACGGTCGTACTTTCAACTTCTCCGCCGGCCCCGCCATGATGCCCGAGGAGGTCCTGGAGGAGATCCGCGACGAAATGATGAACTATCGCGGCTCCGGCATGTGCGTCATGGAGATGTCCCACCGCAGCAAGGTCTACCAGCAGATCATCGACGAGGCGGAGCAGGATCTGCGTGACCTGATGAACATTCCCGACAACTACAAGGTCCTCTTCATCCAGGGCGGCGCCACGCTGCAGTTCTCCATGATCCCCATGAACCTCATGAAGAACGGCAAGGCCGTGTACATCGAGACCGGCGCCTGGTCCAAGAAGGCCATCGCCGAGGCCAAGAAGGTGGGCGAGGTCATCGTCGCCGCCTCCAGCAAGGACAAGAACTTCACTTACGTGCCCGACTGCTCCGACCTGGACATCCCCGAGGACACCGACTACGTCTACATCTGCGAAAACGAGACCATCCACGGCGTCACCTGGCAGACGCTGCCCAACACCAAGGGCCACACCCTGGTCTCCGACCAGTCCTCCATGTTCCTCTCCAAGCCCTGCAACGTCTCTGACTACGGCATGATCTACGCCGGCGTGCAGAAGAACGTGGGCCCCGCCGGCATGGTGGTGGTCATCATCCGCGAGGATCTGATCCGCGACGACCTGACCGACCTGCCCATCTACCTGCAGTACAAGACCCACGCCGACAACGGCTCCATGTACAACACCCCCAACTGCTGGGCCATCTACTGCTGCGGCAAGGTCTTCAAGTACCTCAAGAAGATCGGCGGCCTGGAGGTCATGTATCAGCGCAACCTGGACAAGGCCAAGGTCTTCTATGACTTCCTGGATTCCTCCAAGATGTTCACCGGCACCGTGGAGAAGGAGTTCCGCAGCCTCATGAACATCCCCTTCGTCACCGCCTCCAAGGAGCTGGACGCCGAGGTCGTGGCCGCCACCAAGGCCGCGGGCTACGACAACCTGAAGGGCCACAAGTCCGTGGGCGGCCTGCGCGCCTCCATCTACAACGCCATGCCCAAGGAGGGCGTGGAGGCCCTGGTGGACTTCCTGAAGAAGTACGAGGCGGACCATCAGTAAGCATCTCTCTCCCCGGGCGGCGTATCCGCCGCCCGGAGGACGAACTCCCTGCGCGGCGCGCGGGAAACTAAAATACTACGAATAAGGAGAATCTCTGTTATGCGTATTCTGGTTACCGACGGTATGGATAAGAAGGCCATGGCCAAGCTCGTCGAGAACGGCCATGAGGTGGTGGAGCATTTCTATGCCCCCGAGGAGCTGGGCGCCGCCCTGCGCGATTTCGACGCCGTGGTGGTCCGCAGCGCCACCAAGGTCCGCGCCAACCACATCGACGAGTGCAAGGGCAGCCGCCTGAAGCTCATCATCCGCGGCGGCGTGGGCGTTGACAACATCGACGTGAAGTACGCCGAGGCCAACGGCATCACCGTGAAGAACACCCCCCGCGCCTCCTCCGAGTCCGTGGCCGAGCTGGCCATGGCCCACATGTTTGCCTGCGCCCGCTACATCTCCATCGCCGGCCACACCATGCGCGAGGACAAGTGGGAGAAGAAGGCCTACGGCAAGGGCATCGAGCTGTCCGGCAAGACCCTGGGCGTGGTGGGCTTCGGCCGCATCGGCCAGAAGCTGGGCGTCATGGCCAAGGCCATCGGCATGAACGTCATCGCCTTCGATATCTTCCACATCCCCGGCATCGAGGAGCAGCTGGGCATCCCCTATGTGGAGATGGATGAGCTGCTGGCGAAGTCCGACTTCATCTCCGTCCACGCTCCCTCCGTGGACGGCGGCGCCCTCATCAACGCCGAGCGTATCGCCAAGATGAAGGACGGCGTGGTCATCATCAACACCTCCCGCGGCACCAACGTGGACGAAGCCGCCCTGCTGGACGCGCTGAACAGCGGCAAGGTCCGCAGCGCCGGCCTGGATGTCTACGCCGACGAGCCCGCCACCAACAAGGCGCTGTACAGCCATCCCATGGTGTCCTGCACGCCCCACATCGGTGCCGCCACCATGGAGGCCCAGGGCCGCATCGGCCAGGAGATCGTCGATATCATCGAGAGCTTCAAGTAAAAACGGTCCCGAAAAGGGGCAGGGCCGACGGCCCTGCCCCTTCTTTTTCGGAAAAGCGCCGGCGCCGTCCGGAAGGGCAAAATAATCCCGCCGTTTTGTGGCAAAAACGACTGTTTTCGCCGCCGGTGCGCCGCATAATAGGGGTATCCCCACGGAAAGCTAAGGAAAGGCGGCATACCCCGCCGCAGAAAGGACGGTACGAACGCATGAAATTCCTGGTCAACGACAACTGCATCGGCTGCGGCCTCTGCGCCAACACCTGCCCCGGCGTGTTCACCATGGACGACGGCCGCGCCCACGCCAACCCCAACGACGTGGCCCCCGACCTGGAGGCCCCTGCCACGGAGGCCATGGAGGGCTGTCCGGTGAACGCCATCGAGCAGGCGTGAAACATAAGGAGGGCGGAGCCGCGGCTCCGTCCTCCTTTTTGCCTCCGGATGCAGCCAAACGGAGCCATATGAAAAAAGGGCTTGACTCTCTCCCCGCGTCAGGGCGTACACTCATACCAAGGTTTGACAAGGCCCTTTGAAAAGGGCTTTACAGGGCAAGGCCCGTCAGATCTTTATGGGACGGCGCGGCGCGCGTGCAACACGGGGGATATTTGGCCAAGACCAAGCATCCGTATCAGGGCAGAAAGGCGGTGAGCGGCATGAAGCTCTCCATCAGCGAAGCGGCGGCGCGTATGGGCGTCAGCGTCCGGACGCTGCGCTACTACGACGCCATCGGACTCCTCCGGCCCTCGGAGGTGGCGGACAGCGGCTACCGGTACTATGACGAACAGGCGCTTTGGCGGCTGCAGCAGATCCTGTTCTTCCGGGAGCTGGAATTCCCGCTGAAAGAGGTGGCGGAGCTGCTCTCCCGCCCGGAGCAGGACAAACGTCCGGCGCTGCGCCGTCAGAGGGAGCTGCTGCTGCGCAAGCGGCAGCGGCTGGACGGTCTGCTGCGGCAGATCGACGAGTATCTGGAGGAAATCAGCATGAAAAAACCAAACATCACAGCGGAAGAGATGAGGCAGGCCCGGCGGCAGTACGCGGACGAGGTCCGGCAGCGCTGGGGCGACACCGCGGCCTATGCCGAAAGCGAGGAAAAGCGCCTGGGCCGCAGCGAGGCCCAGGAACTCGGCGCCGCGGAGGAGGCGGAGGAGATCTTCGCGGCCTTCGCCGCCCTCATGGATCGGGAGCCGGAAGATGCGGAGGTGCAGGCCCTGGTGGCGCGCTGGCAGACGCACATCACGGAAAACTACTACCGCTGCACCAAGGAGATCCTGGCCTGCCTCGGGCAGATGTACACGGCGGACGAGCGCTTCACGGAGCATCTCGACCGCCACGGCGACGGCTGCGCCGCCTTTATCGGCGAGGCCATCGCCGTCTACTGCGCGAAATAAGGCCGAAACGACGCGCCTGCGCGCAAAAAAACGGAGCCCTTTCGGGCTCCGTTTTTTCTTTGGTAAGTACGCTTTCGATTAGAAGCAGCCCTGCTCCATCATGGCTTCGGCGACCTTCTTGAAGCCAGCGATGTTGGCGCCGGCCACCAGGTCGTAGCCCAGGCCGTACTCTTCGGCGGCTTCGGCGGAAACCTTGTGGATGTTGACCATCATCTTCTTCAGCTGCTCATCGACTTCCTCAGCGGTCCAGACCAGGCGCTCGGAGTTCTGCGCCATTTCCAGAGCGGACACGCCCACGCCGCCGGCGTTGACGGCCTTGGAGGGAGCGACGACCATATGCTTCTGCTGACGCAGGAAGTTCAGCGCGTCGTTGGTGGTGGGCATGTTGGCGACTTCGATGTAGTACTTCACACCGGAAGCAGCGATCTTCTCAGCCCACTCCATGTTGACGTCGTTCTGCATAGCAGCGGGCATGCAGATATCGACATCCTTGGCGCCCCAGTGCTTGGTGCCGGCCACGAACTCGCAGCCGAAGTGATCGGCGTAGGGCTTGCAGTGCATGGGATCCTTGGCGCGCATCTGGAGGATGAAGTTCAGCTTCTCATCGGTGTTGATGCCGTCGGGATCATGGACATAACCGTCGGGGCCGGCCATGTAGGTGACCTTGGCGCCGAGCTGGGCAGCCTTCTTCATGATGCCCCAAGCCACGTTGCCGTAGCCGGAAACAGCGATGCGCTTGCCCTCGATGCTGTCGTTCTCGTGCTTCAGCACTTCGCAGAGATAATACACCGCGCCGTAGCCGGTAGCCTCGGGACGGATCAGGGAGCCGCCGTAGCTCAGGCCCTTGCCGGTGAGGACGCCGTTCTCCCAAACGCCCTTCAGGCGGCGATACTGGCCGTACAGGTAGCCGATCTCGCGGCCGCCCACGCCCATGTCGCCGGCGGGAACGTCGATGTCGGGCCCGATGTAGCGATACAGAGCGGTCATGAAGCTCTGGCAGAAGCGCATCACTTCGGCGTCGGACTTGCCGGCGGGATCGAAGTCGGAGCCGCCCTTGGCGCCGCCGATGGGCAGGCCGGTCAGGCTGTTCTTGAAGGTCTGCTCAAAGCCCAGGAACTTGATGATGCCCTCATACACGTTCTTCTGGAAACGGAGACCGCCCTTGTAGGGGCCGATGGCGCCGTTAAACTGGCAGCGCCAGCCGCGGTTGGTGTGCCAATTGCCGTTGTCGTCCATCCACACCACGCGGAAGGTGAACATACGCTCGGGCTCGACCATGCGGTTGAGCAGGTCGACCTTCTCATACTCAGGATGCTTCTCGATGACGGGTTCCAGGGAGGAGAACACCTCTTCCACAGTCTGCACGAACTCAGGCTCGTTGCCGTGCTTGGTTCTTACGTTTTCAAGCACGCTTTCCAGATATGCATTCATTTTGATCCAACCTCCAAATTTTTCATCCTTCGGGGAGGAATCTTGTGATTCCTTTCCATAAGCGATTTCATTTTATCACTCAAAAAGTGAAGAAACAAGGGGCTTTCTCCAAATCTTCCAAAATCCTCCCTCCATTTCTTGATAAAAAAAGTGCTTCATTTTTGTGTATTTTGCTTAATCATAACATTTCATCCCATCTTTGTTGACTTTTTTTCATCTCGCCACATTTCTTTCTTATGGACCCGAGAGCTTCTGTTTATGGCCCCGGGCTTATTGACTTTTCCCCCGCGCGCGATATAATGTGTGCATGACGCTGTAAAGACAGGAGGAGATCCGAAATGGTATATAAAATGAAGGTGGCGGGGCTGGAGCGGGAGCTGCCCCTCTGCGCCGTGACCGACGATTTCTACATCGGCGCTTTCATCATGTTCGGCGACGCGGAGCTGACCGTGGCCTGCGCGAGAGAGCTGCTCAGCCGCATCCCGGCGGACAGCTATGACTACATGCTGACGGCGGAGGCCAAGAGCATCCCCCTCATCCACGAGATGGCCCGTCAGAGCGGCGCGGAGAAGTATTTCATCGCCCGCAAGGGCATGAAGGTGTACCTGACCGACCCGCTGAAGGTCACCGTGCGCTCCATCACCACGCTGCACCAGCAGGAGCTGTACATAGGCGGCGCGGACGCGGCGCTGATGAAGGGCAAGCGCATCCTCATCGTGGACGACGTGATCTCCACCGGCGAGTCCCTGCGGGCGCTGGAGGAGCTGG
>JBJDYT010000090.1:0-9347 GCA_051867635.1 Oscillospiraceae bacterium | reverse complement strand
CATTGTCGGGATCGGCGGTCAGGTTGACGTACTCGCCCTCATAGCCGGCGGCATAGTACTCGTCGGCCAGGTCGCCGATGGTGTGACCCATCTCGTGGACCATCATGTCGTAGGACTGGGTATTCAGAGACGCCACGCAGTAGTCGCCGCCGCTGCCGCCGTAGACGGTGGAGTTGACGATATACAGGCAGTAGTCGGTCTCAGGCAGATATTCGTCCCGCAGGGCGTAGCCTTTCTGCTCACCTTCCAGAGTAAGGGACACCAGACGGTCCATGCCGAAGGACCAGAAGCTGGCGCCGAAATAGGTGTCCACCTGGTTGTTAGCAACATCCGCAGCGGAGGAAGCGTTTGCGCCTGTCACGCCGGACTCGTTGGATTCGACGCCCAGAGCGTAGATCTTAATGGTGTCGGCGAATTCATCATAGGGCGCGCAGCCCATGATATAGTTCGCAGTCTCCTTCGCTTTCGCATAGAACGTATCCTGCTCGGTTGCCGTGAAGCCGTCGCCCATGATCAGCAGCACCAGGGCGTCTTCATCGTACAGGCCTTCCTCTTTTGTCAGACCGTATACCTGCTTCAGCTCGCCGACCCCGTCATCCGCCGCAAAGACTGCGGGACATAAGGACAGAACCAGGGCCACGCTTAAGAACAAGGATAGTAACTTCTTCTTCATTGGGTTCTCCTTTCTGTTCACAACGTACAAATTAGGGGAATCAATCTCCATTGTTTTATTTTACACAGCGCATTCCCAAAATGCAAGGATTTCCAGAAATAAATTACGAAAGTTTCCAGGAAAACTTTGATAATTTCCGTCAAAATGCCCCATTGAGCTGGAAAAAAAGTGAAGCGGCGGCCGGCGCGGCAATATATAGCAGCTCCCTCTTGAAAATACCGGGTAAACAGCGTAAAATGACGTAGAAACGGCGCAAGCCGCCTTGGAAGCGCTGGAAGAGCAAGGAGATGTGAAGAACTATGAAATTAGGAATCGTGGGTCTGCCCAATGTGGGCAAAAGCACCCTTTTCAACGCCATCACCAACGCCGGGGCGGAGAGCGCCAACTATCCCTTCTGCACCATCGAGCCCAACGTGGGCGTGGTGGCGGTGCCGGATGAGCGGCTGGAGAAGCTGGCGGAGATGTACCAGCCGGAGAAGAAGACCCCGGCGGTCATCGAGTTCGTGGACATCGCGGGCCTGGTGAAGGGCGCGAGCCAGGGCGCGGGCCTGGGCAACAAGTTTCTGGAGAATATCCGCCGCACGGACGCCATCGTTCATGTGGTGCGCTGCTTCGACGACGAGAACATCATGCACGTGGTGGCGGACGCCGGCACCAACGTGCCGGTGGACCCTCTGGGGGACATCCAGTGCATCGACCTGGAGCTGATCATGGCGGACCTGGAGATGGTGAACCGCCGCATCGACAAGGCGGCCAAGGCCGCTAAGGGCGATAAGAAATTCCTCCATGAGGTGGAGGTGTTCAAGGCCCTGGCGGCGCACCTGGACGGCGGCAATTCCGCCCGCAGCTTCTCCTGCGGCGAGGAGGACGCGGCCCTCATCGCCACCAGCGACCTTTTGAGCCTCAAGCCCGTCATCTACGCCGCCAATATGGACGAGGAGGGCTTCGCCCACCAGGAGGGCAACGATTACCTCCGGCAGGTGCGGGAGCTGGCGGAGAAGGAGGGGGCCCAGGTGCTGCCCATCTGCGCCAAGCTGGAGCAGGATATCGCGGAGCTGGAGGAGGAAGAGCGGGCCATGTTCCTGGAGGAGCTGGGCATAAAGCAGTCCGGCCTGGACCGCCTGATCCAGTGCAGCTATGAGCTGCTGGGCCTGATCTCCTTCCTGACCTACGGCAAGGACGAGTGCCGGGCCTGGACCATCCGCAAGGGCACCAAGGCGCCCCAGGCCGCCGGCAAGATCCACAGCGATATCGAGCGGGGTTTCATCCGGGCGGAGACCATCAACTTCCGGGAGATGATCGCCTGCGGTTCCCTCGCCGCCGCCAAGGAGAAGGGGCTGCTCCGCAGCGAGGGTAAGGACTATGTGGTGCAGGACGGCGACATGATCTACTTCCGCTTCAACGTATAAGAGACAAAAAACGACCCGGGAGCCGAAAGGCTCCCGGTTTTTTCGTACTCCAAACAGGGCGGCGTTCATCAGGGCGGGCCTTCGGCGCGGCTCTACCATACGCGCCGCAGCAGGCGCAGCGCCAGCGCGCCCACGGCGAAGGAAGTGAGGGCCGCCGCCGCGCCGGCGCTGCGGCGGCGGGGGAAGGAGTCGTCCAGCCAGGCGGCCTGGGCCGGGCCGGGGAAGGGACCCTCATAGCTCCGGTAAGGGGAGAGCCGCCGGCACAGTCCCTCCACGGACCAGAAGCGCTGCCCCTCCTCCTCCGTCAGCACGCCGGCCTCCGCCAGCAGGGCCGCCGTGAACTCCACGCAGGTGTAGGAGTCGGGCAGGAAAACGCGGCAGCGCAGCGGGACCAGGGCGGCGGAGAAGAGGTTATAGAGGTAGCGCTCCGGCTCCCCGGCCATCTCCGTCAGCCGCCCGCGCACCCGGGTATACTGCCGCTCCGTCACCGGGACGGCGCAGATGAGGACATGGGCCCGGCGGTAGCGCAGGGGCGACTCCCGCACGAAGCCGCCGCAGAGGGGAACGTTCTGATAGCGCCGGGCGAAGGAGTACAGCGTTTCCTCCTCCTCCAGGGCCAGGGCCACATGGTTATAGGGCCAGCGGGTGACGAGGCGGATGGCCGCGCCCATGCGGCAGGGCGTGGCGGAAAAGACGACACGCAGGGTACGTTGGGCCATGTAGGGCTCCTTTCATCCGGCCAGACCGAAGAGGATCAGGCCGACGCAGTTGATGGCGAGATTCGCCGCCATGTGGACCAGATAGGAGGGCAGCAGGGAGCGCGGGCGGTAGTCCAGCCAGCTGAACAGCAGTCCCCCCGCCGCCAGCCCCAGCATGGCCAGGGCGTACAGCACCGGGGAGAACCAGCCCTGCAGGATGGAGACGTGGTAGAGGGCGAAGACCGCGGCGCTGAAGCCGCAGGCCAGGGCGGGGGAGAGGACGCGCCCCAGCAGCAGGAAGGCGAAGCCCCGGAAGAAGAATTCCTCCAGCAGGGAGTTCACCAGGGCGATGTACAGTGCCACCAGCGGGAAGCTCTCCCGGCTCACCCCGGCGTTTTCCGTGAGGGAAGCCGTGATGCCGGAGAAGTCCGCCGCGCCGCGGAGGGCGAAATAGGCCCCCAGTATCAGGACAAAGACGCCCAGAGCCGGGAGCAGCGCCCGGCGCAGCTCCCCCTTTTCCAGCCGGAACAGCGTACCCAAAGGGAACCCCGCCCGCCTTGCGTACAGCAGGGGGAGAAGGCCGAACAGCGCCAGCTTCACCGCGGATTTCACGGCGTAGCCCGGGCGGAGCACGCCGTCCACCAGCGCCACCAGCGCGCAGCAGAGCAGGATGAGCAGCACCATGGCCGCGGCCTGTCTACGCTTCATGGCGCTCCTCCTCCGGACGGATCAGGGCCATGAAGCGCCGGGCGGCGGCGCTGGGGGCCACGGACTTCAAAATGCACATGTCGAGGCTCCGGGCGGGGATCTCGAAATCCGTCTGCAGCATGCGGATCTCCCCCCGGCGCAGGGCGCTTTGCACGTATTCCTTCGTCACGCCCGCCACTCCCAGGCCGATGCGGGCCAAGGCCACCAGCAGGTACCGGGAGCCGAGATCGATCTCCGGCCGCAGGGTCAGCCCCCGGGAGAGGAAGAACTCCTCCAGCTGCAGCCGGGAGTTGGCCTTTCGCTCCAGCAGGATCAGCGGGAAGCGCAGCAGCTCCTCCGGCGTGTAGGGATGGTCGAAGTCGCAGGCGTAGTCCGGCGCCGCCACGAACACGGTGTGGGTGGCGAAGCAGGGGGTGACGGAGAGCGCGCCCGCGTCCTCGCCGGGGCCGAGGCTGGCGAAGGCCACGTCCACCTTGCCGCTCTTCAGCTCCCCCAGGATCTTCTGGCTGCGGCCCACCGTGACCTCCAGCCGGATGGAGGGATACTGCTTGTGAAAGCGCTCCAGATAGGGCAGCAGGTACTGGGCGGTGACGGTCTCGCTGGCGCCGATGGTAAGCTTCCCGGCCTCCAGCGTCAGGGACTGGGCCAGCTTGCTCTCGCCGCTCTCCAGCATGCTCATGGCGCTGCGGACGTGCTCGTACAGCACCTCACCGTCCGCCGTCAGCGTCACGCCCCGGGAGCCGCGGTTGAACAGGCGCACCTGCAGCTCGCTTTCCAGCTGCTTCATGGCCTGGGACACGGCGGATTGGGAGACATACAGTTTTTTCGCCGCGGCGGAGAAATTCTCCGACTCCGCCACCTCCCGGAAGATGCGGTACAGCTCCAGTCGCACAGCCATGGGGCGCCTCCTTTCCCATAAGCAGGGGCGGCTTCGCGCCCCGTTTCTCCTCAGCACTACTAATACCATGCCTTGGCAACGCTGTCAACCGCTCCGGTCCCGGAGGACGGGCGAAAGCTCTTGACGGGGACCGGAGGGGCTTCTATAATAAGGAGGAAAAAACGCCGAAACAGGCGGAGAAACGGAGGGATCCCCCATGCTCCTGCTCAACCGCAAGGAGATCCGACAGGTCTTTTCCATGCGGGACGCCATCGAGGCGGACCGCGAGGCGTACCGGCTGCTGGCGGAGGGCCAGTGCCAGGTGCCTCTGCGCACCCAGATCCCCTCTCCCGGCGCGGGCGGCACGTTTTTGTTCATGCCCTCGTTCTCCCAGGAGCTGGGCAGCGCCGGGCTGAAGATCGTGAACATTTTCCCCCGCAACGCGGAAAAGGGCCTGACCACCTCGCCCGCCTCCGTGCTGCTCATGGACGCGGAGACCGGCCTCGTCACCGCCATGATGGACGGCACCTGCGTCACCCAGATGCGCACCGGCGCGGCCTCGGGCCTGGCCTTTGAGCTGTTTGCCCGGCAGGACGCCGCCGTGGGCGCCCTCATCGGCACCGGCTCCCAGGCCGCCTGCCAGCTGGAGGCCATGCTCACCGCCCGGCCTCTGCGGGAGGTGCGCATCTTCAGCCGCAGCCGCGAGAAGCGGGAGGCCTTCGTGGCGGCCATGGAAAAGGAGATGGAGCGCTTCGGCGCGCGGCTCATCGCCGCCGAAACCGCGGACGAAGCCGTGGACGGCGCGGACGTGATCATCGCCGTGACCCCATCCACTACGCCCACCTTCGACGCCGCGAGGGTGAAGAAGGGGGCCGTCGTCAGCGGCATCGGCTCCTACCAGCACCACATGCAGGAGCTGGACCCCGCCATTTTCCGCCGCTGCGGCAAGCTGTACTTCGATTCCCGCGACGCCGTCCTCTCCGAGTCCGGCGATATCACCAAGCCCCTGGCGGACGGCACCCTCACTGAGGCGCAGTTCACCGGCGACATCGGCGACGTGCTGCTGGGCCGCGCGCCGGGCCGTGAGAGTGAGGACGAGATCATCGTTTTCAAGGCCGTGGGCGTGGGCGTGCAGGATCTGGTGGCCGCGCAGCACATCTATGCCAAGGCCAAAGCCGCCGGCGTGGGCACGGAGTGGAACTGAAAAGGACAACATAAAGAGCGATTTGCCAATACCAATATAATTTACATTAGGAGGAACAAACCATGCCCCATATTGCTGTGATGATGTATCCCGGCCGCGACGAGGCCACCAAGAGAAAGCTGGCTGAGGCCCTGCAGAAGGCCGCCATGGAAGCCATGAACATGCCGGCGAGCGCCCTCTCCGTCTCCGTGGAGGACGTTGCGAAGGAGCAGTTCGACGCGACTGTCGCCGCCAAGGTCAACCACGACGACCTGCTCATTACCTCCGACTTCGTCAAGTGATGCGTAAGACCGTCCTGTTCGACCTTGACGGCACGCTGATGGACACTCTGGGGGACATCACCGCCTCCACCAACGCCATCCTGGCACGCTACGGCCGTCCCGCCTGCACGGTGGAGGAGATGCGCACTTTCGTCGGCAACGGCGCGCGCAACCAGTTCCGCCGCGCCTGGAAGGGCGGCGTGGAGGACGCGCTGCTGGACCGGGCTTTGGGGGAGTACCGCCCCTACTACGCGGAGCATCTGGAACACACCGCGCCCTATCCCGGCGTCCTCAAGCTGCTGCGCGCCCTGCGGGAAGAGGGGTTCCGTGTGGCAGTGGTGACGAACAAGCCCGCCCTCCCCACGGAGCGCCTCTGCGAAGCGCTGCTGGGCGACCTCGCGGACACGGTGGTGGGGGAGTCGCCGGAACGTGCGAAGAAGCCCGCCCCCGATATGGCGGAGGAGGCCATGCGCCGCCTCGGCGTCACCCGGGAGGACTGCGTGTTCGTGGGGGACAGCGAGGTGGACGTGCTGACCGCCCGGAACTGCGGCATCCCCTGTTTCTGCTGCACCTGGGGCTATCGGGACAGGGATGAGCTGCTGGCCGCCGGGGCGGACATTCTGGCGGACACGCCGGAGGAGCTGCTGCGTCTGCTGCGGCTGGGAGAGGGCAGCGCCCGCTTTCTCACGCTGCTCAAACGCCGCCGCAGCGTCAGAAAGTTCTGCGACCGGCCCGTGGAGGAGGAGAAGGTGGAGGCGCTGCTGAGCGCGGCGCTGCTGGTCCCCACCTCCCGGGGCCTGGATGAGACGGCGTATTTCGCCGTGACGGAGCGGGAGACCATCCGCCGCCTTGCCGCCTGCAAGGCCCACGGCGCGGGCCCGCTGGAGAGCGCGCCGCTGGCGCTGGCTGTCACGGCGGACGAAGCGAAGGCGGACACCTGGGTGGAGGATTCCTCCCTCGCCGCCATTTCCCTGCAGCTCATGGCCGAGGAGCTGGGCCTCGCCTCCTGCTGGGTGCAGATGCACCTGCGGCAGGACGAAGCGGGCGCGCCGGCGGAGGAGAACGTGCGACGGGTGCTGGGCCTGCCGGAGGGCAGGCGCTGCGTCTGCGTGCTGGCCCTGGGCTACCGGGCCGAGGAAAAGGAGCCCCGTCCCGCCCCCGATCTGAGCGATGCGCGGCTGTGCCGCCTGACATGACGAAAAAGCCACCCGCCTGGCGGGTGGCTTTTTAGCGTTTCAAAAAAGTGGCAAAGCCACTTTTTTGATAAGGTTATGCCCCGCTGCAGCGCACGAATTGCCCACCGTGGGTGGGCAATTCGCACGTTTGCGGGCCGAGAAGTGTTTTTTGCTGCGAGATCCCGTTAGCGGCTTCGCCGCTTACGGGGCTCCATGCATACAAGGCTCTAAGTGGCAGAGCCACTAAGAGCCTTATGTACACGCACACGCCGCGGCAAAAAACGAATTCCGTTTTTTCGCGTCTGCGGACGCGAACTCTACAAGGTTTTTATTTGTAACGCTCATTTCTTCGGATATGGCTTGCGCACGTCCGTCAGCCCCAGCAGGTAGTCCACGCTGGTGCCGTAATATTGTGCCAGCTTGACCAGCACCACCGCAGGTATGTCGTTCTCGCCTGTCTCATATTTGGAGTAGCCTGTTTGCGACATACCGAGATAGCTTGCCACCTGCGTCTGCGTCAGATCCTTATCTTCACGAAGGTCCCGTATTCTGGAATACATACTCTCACCTCAGGCAAAGTATTTCATAACCTTAATAAGAGTATTGCGTTTTAACCTGTTGCAGGTTATAATACTGCTGGAGGTGATCTTATGCCGGACTACAAGGAGATGTATCTCACCATGGTGCGGGCCTCGGAGCAGGCCCTGCGGCACACGGAGGAGGCCGCCCGGGTCCTCATCGAGGCCCAGCGGCGGTGCGAGGAGCTGTATCTGGCGGAGGAGCCTCCCGCCCTGCTCCTGCGCAGGGGAGAGGGAAAAGACCGGGATGACCGGACTTGACAATTTTGCCGCCCGGTGATATAGTTCTCCTGTTCAAAGTGCGATGACGGAGAAGAAACCGCGCAGCGGCGCACAGAGAGGGGCCTGTATGGTGCAAGGGCCCTGCGAGACGCGGCGGCAGTACCACTCCCGAGCGGCCCGGGACGACCGGGACGGGCCCTCCCGTTACAGAGGTCACGAGCGGCGCCCCGTCGGGCGCAAGCAGGGTGGAACCGTGGAACGCAGTATGCGCTTCATCCCTGAACACATCAGGGGTGAAGCGCTTTTTCTTTGCCCCGAAACGATTCGAAAGGAGCGACGAAACATGTCCGAAGAAAACCTGTACACCTTTGAAAACGAGCAGTACCGCAAGACCTACTGGCACACCTGCTCCCACGTCCTGGCCCAGGCCGTCAAGCGCCTGTACCCGGAGGTGAAGCTGGCCATCGGCCCCAGCATCGACAACGGTTTTTACTATGACCTGGATTCCCCCTTCCCCTTCACCCCGGAGATCATGGAGAACATCGAAGGGGAGATGCGGAAGATCTGCAAGGAGAAGCTGAAGCTGGAGCGCTTCGAGCTGCCCCGTGAGGAAGCCGTGAAGTACATGGAGGAGAAGGGCGAGCCCTATAAGGTGGAGCTCATCAACGACCTGCCGGAGGACGCGGTCATCAGCTTCTACAAGCAGGGCGAGTTTGTGGACCTCTGCGCCGGCCCCCACGTGGATTCCACCGGCCGCATCAAGGGCAACGCCATCAAGCTGACCGCCTGCAACGCCGCCTACTGGCGGGGCGACTCCAGCCGCAAGCAGCTGCAGCGCATCTACGGCGTGGCCTTCCCCAAGAAGGAGGAGCTGGAGGAGTACCTGCGCAAGCAGGAGGAGGCCCTGAAGCGGGACCACAACAAGCTGGGCCGCGAGCTGGAGTATTTCACCACCGTGGACGTCATCGGCCAGGGCCTGCCCATCCTGCTGCCCAAGGGCGCCCGGACCATCCAGATCCTGCAGCGTTGGGTGGAGGACGAGGAGCAGAAGCGGGGGTATCTCCTGACCAAGACGCCCCTCATGGCCAAGAGCGACCTCTATAAGATCTCCGGCCACTGGGACCACTATCTGGACGGCATGTTCGTCCTGGGCGACCCGGACGACGAGACGAAGGAGTGCTTCGCCCTGCGTCCCATGACCTGCCCCTTCCAGTACCAGGTGTTTTTGAACCGGGGCCGCAGCTACCGAGACCTGCCCATGCGCCTGGGCGAGACCAGCACCCTGTTCCGCAACGAGGACAGCGGCGAGATGCACGGTCTGATCCGCGTCCGCCAGTTTACCATCTCCGAGGGCCATCTGATCCTCCGCCCCGACCAGCTGGAGGATGAGTTCCGCGGCTGTTTGGAGCTGGCGAAGTATGTGCTGGATACCGTGGGCATGCTGGAGGACTGCACCTTCCGCTTCTCTCAGTGGGACCCCAACAACCGGGAAAAGTATATCGGCACCCCCGAGCAGTGGGACGAGGCCCAGGGCATCATGGGC
>JBJDYT010000089.1:0-9604 GCA_051867635.1 Oscillospiraceae bacterium | reverse complement strand
CAGCTTTGAAGAGCGCATGGGCTGCGGCTTCGGCGCCTGCATGGGCTGCAGCTGCGAGACGAAATACGGCTATAAGCGCATCTGCCGGGACGGCCCGGTGCTGGAAAAGGAGGAGATCGTATGGTGAATACCCGGGTGGAGCTTTGCGGCCTGCCTCTGGACAACCCTGTCATTCCCGCCAGCGGCACCTTCGGCTACGGCTATGAGTTCGCGGAGCTGTACGACATCAACTGCCTCGGCACCTTTTCCTTCAAGGGCACCACCAGAGAGCCGCGCTTCGGCAATCCCACGCCCCGCATCGCGGAGTGCGCGGGAGGGATGCTGAACGCGGTGGGCCTGCAGAACCCGGGCGTGGACGCGGTCATCGACCGGGAGCTGCCCCGCCTGCGGCAGTGCTTTCACAAGCCCGTCATGGCGAACATCAGTGGCTTTTCCGTGGAGGAGTACGCGGAGGTGGCGGAGAAGCTGGGCGCCTGCGCGGAGGTGGGCTGGCTGGAGGTGAACGTCAGCTGCCCCAACGTCCACGGCGGCGGCATGAGCTTCGGCACCGATCCAAAGGCGGCGGCCCTGGTGACGAGGGCGGTGAAGAAAGTCACGAAAAAGCCCGTGATCTTAAAGCTCTCGCCCAATGTCACGGACATCGCCGCCATCGCGAGGGCCTGCGAGGACGCGGGCGCGGACGGCGTGAGCCTGATCAACACCGTCATGGGCATGCGCATCGACTTAAAGCGCCGCCGGCCCGTCATCGCCAACCGCACCGGCGGCATGTCCGGCCCCGCGCTGCTGCCGCTGGCCCTGCGTATGGTCTGGCAGGTCTATGAGGCGGTGAAGATCCCCATCGTGGGTCTCGGCGGCGTCTCCACGGCGGAGGACGTGGTGGAGATGATGCTGGCGGGGGCCACGGCGGTGGAGGTGGGCGCGGCGAACCTGGTCTCGCCCTACGCCTGCCGGGATATCGTGGCGGACTTGCCCCGCGTCATGGAAAAATACCATATGGAGAATCTGAAAGATATCATAGGAGGAGCGCACTGATGGCGAAGGATGTGATCGTCGCCTGCGATTTCGCAGGACGGAGGGAAGTACTGGACTTCCTCGACCTGTTCCGGGAGGAAAAGCCCTTTGTGAAGATCGGCATGGAGCTGTACTATGCCGAGGGACCGGACATCGTCCGGGAGATCAAGGCCCGGGGCCATCAGATCTTCCTGGATCTGAAGCTGCACGACATTCCCAACACCGTGAAGAAGGCCATGGCGGTGCTGTCCCGCCTGGATGTGGATATCTGCAACCTCCACGCCGGCGGCACCGTGGCCATGATGGAGGCCGCGCTGGAGGGCCTCAGGCGCAGCGACGGCACCCGTCCGCTGCTCATCGCCGTGACCCAGCTCACCTCCACTGACCAGACGCGCATGGAGCGGGACCTGCTCATCGAAAAGCCCATGGACGAGGTGATACTGCACTACGCGAGGAACGCCAGGCAGGCGGGGCTCGACGGCGTGGTCTGCTCGCCGCTGGAGGCGGGGAAGATCCACGACGCCTGCGGCAGCGGTTTTCTGACCGTGACCCCCGGCGTGCGCTTTGCCGGCGGGGACGTGGGCGACCAGGTCCGGATCACCACCCCGGAAAAGGCACGGGAGCTTGGCTCGGATTACATCGTGGTGGGCCGTCCCATCACCGCGGCGGCGGACCCTGTGGCGGCTTACCGCCGCTGCGTCAAAGAGTTTTTGGGTTAAGCGTATGGCCTTTACAACCATTCTGTTTGACCTGGACGGTACGCTGACAGACCCGAAAGAGGGTATCACCACGGCGGTGTCCGTGGCCCTGCGGCACTTCGGCATCGAGGCGGCGCCGGACAGCCTGACGAAGTTCATCGGCCCGCCGCTGGACGAGGGCTTCCGGGAGTTTTACGGCTTCGACGAAGCGCAGGCAAAGGAGGCCATCCGCGAGTTCCGGGCGTATTTTGCCCGGCAGGGCTGGCGGGAGAACGTGCCCTATGAGGGCATGGCGGCGCTGTTGGCGGAGCTGCGGGCGGCAGGCAGGCATCTGCTGGTCGCCACCTCCAAGCCGGAGGCCTTCGCCGTGAAGATCTTGGAGCATTTCGGCATGGCGCAGTATTTCCACGGCATCTGCGGCGCGCCGATGGAGGACCCGGAGGGCGCGAAAAAAGCCGCCGTCATCCGCGATGCTCTCCGCCGCTTCGGCGCGGAGGGGAGCGCGGTCATGGTGGGCGACCGCCGGCACGACGTGCAGGGCGCCCATGAGGCGGGCCTGCCCGCCATCGGTGTGCTGTACGGCTACGGCGACCGGGAAGAGCTGACGGCGGCGGGCGCGGAGCAGATCGCGGCGGATATTCCCGCCCTGCGGGCGCTGCTGCTGGGAAACGAATAAAAACGGTAAAGGAGACAGAAAACCATGGAACATATCCAGAAGCTGATCGCAAAAGACCTGCTCGCCATCCGGGCGGTATTCTTCCGTCCGGAGGAGCCCTTCGTCTGGGCCAGCGGCATCAAAAGCCCGGTGTACTGCGATAACCGTCTGACCCTCTCCGATGTGAAGGTGCGCGGCGACGTGGAAAACAGCCTGGCGGAGGTCATAAGGGAGAAGTATCCGCAGGCGGAGGTCCTCATGGGCACCTCCACCGCCGGCATCGCCCACGCGGCCATCACCGCCCACCTGCTGGGCCTGCCCATGGGCTATGTCCGCAGCGGCGCCAAGGACCACGGCCGGAAAAACCAGATCGAGGGTAAGCTCCTGCCCGGCCAGAAGGTGGTCGTGGTGGAGGACCTGATCTCCACCGGCGGCAGCGTGCTGGAGGTGGTGGAGATCCTGCGGCAGGCCGGCGCGGAGGTGCTGGGCGTCGTCAGCATCTTTACTTACGGCATGAAAAAGGGGCTGGAGCGGCTCGCTGCGGCGAAGGTGGAGAACACCAGCCTGACAGAGTTCGACGTCATCGCGAAAATCGCGGCGGAGGAGGGCTACATCCGTCCCGAGGACGTCAGCCGTCTCATCGCCTTCCGCGACAACCCCTCGGACGAGAGCTGGATCCGGGGAGAGGCGCGGTAAGACCGCTGCGCTGAGAGGGGCCGGTCCGGGCGGAAAGCCCGGCCCGGCTCTTTTTTTGCGCGCGGGTATTTCCGTTTGCGCCAAACTGTGCTATGCTGAGAAAAACCGTGTAATATCGACATCATCCGCACGGACTGTGGAAAGGAGCAGCGACTATGGCTTTTACTGAACGGCACCACGCTTTTATCTCCGCCACCTTTTACCGCCTGCTGAAGGAGAGGGACCTGACCGGCTGGCAGGACGCTTTCCTCTATGCCTCCCGCCGCTACGCGGAGCAGCGGGGCGGCCGCATGGCCCAGCGCGCCATCCGGGACGGCAAGCCCCTGACCATCGGCACCTATTGCTCTTACGGCGAGTGGGTGTATACGGAGGAGGCCCGGGCCGAGGGCTTCCCCCAGAGCATCCATGACCGTGTGGAGGGGGACGACATGGTGCGGCGCTACGACGCCTGCCCCTGGAGCGCCCAGTACCTGGAGATGGGGCTGAAGGACGGCGCCAACCTCTACTGCCGGGACCTGGACGTGTCCATCGCCCGGGGCTTCAACCCGGCGGTGTCCTACCAGGTGCCCCAGACCATGCACGACCACGGCTGCTGCTACCACATTCTGGGCGGCATGGCGAAGGAGCAGGCGGAGCCGAAGAAGGAGAAGAACGTCCGGGACTTCGGCTACCACTGCGCCCACATCTACAAGGTCTTCGGCGACGTTATGACCGCCATCTACCGCAGCGAGGGCGTGCTCCTCACGGCGGAGGTCCTCCGGGCTTTCCGGGAGGCCTACGGCGCGGACATGGCGGACGAGCTGGTGCGCTACCGTCATATGGATTTCGACTATGTGGACCGCTGAGCGGTAAGGAGGAATTATGGAGATTCGTGAGCTTGCGGCGCAGTACGCGCCTGCTGTCATTTCCCTGCGCAGAGAGATCCACCGCCATCCGGAGACCGCCTGGCAGGAGCACAGGACCGCCGCGCTGGTGCGGCGGGAGCTGGAAAAACTGGACGTCCCCTTCCGCGCCTGCGGCAGAGGGGAGGGAGTCCTGGCCGAGATACAGGGGGACCGGCCGGGAAAAACGGTGCTGCTCCGGGCGGATATGGACGCGCTGCGCGTGCAGGAGACCACCGGCGCGCCTTACGCCTCCGAGACCGACGGGATCATGCACGCCTGCGGGCATGACGGCCACACCGCCATGCTCCTGGGGGCCGCCATGGTGCTGCGGCAGCTGCGCCCTGCGCTGTCCGGCCGGGTGCTGCTGGCCTTTCAGCCGGCGGAGGAGGTGGCCGGCGGGGCCATGGACATGATCGAGGACGGCGCGCTGGACGGGGTGGACGGCTGCTTCGCCCTCCATCTGCTGGCGGGCATCGACGCGGGGACGGTGCTGGTCCCGGACGGGCCCACGACCTCCGCGGCGGACCGCTTCCGCATCGATGTGACGGGCCGGGGGGGCCACGCCTCCGAGCCTCATACGACGGTGGACGCGGTGGTGGTCGCCGCCTCCATCGTGACGGCGCTGCAGAGCGTGGTGAGCCGCGAAACGGACCCCCGGGAGACGGGCGTCGTCACCATCGGGCGGATGGAGGCGGGGACGCTGTTCAACGCCATCGCCTCCTGCGCCGTGCTGGAGGGGACGGTCCGCGCCCACCGCGAGGAGGTGCGCCAGGGCATCGAGGACGCCGTCAGGCGCATCTCGGAGACCACGGCGGCGGCCTACCGCGCCAGCGCCGTCTGCGATTACCGCCATTTCTGCCGCAGCACCTGGAACGACCCCGCCGCCGCGGCTCTGCTGCGGGGCAGCGCCGCCGCCGTGTTTGGGGCGGAGAACGTGCGCAGCGACGGGAAGCTCATGATCAGCGAGGACTTCTCGGAGTTTGCGGCCCGGGTGCCGTCGGCCTTCGGGCTGCTGGGGATTCAGGACGCGCGCTGCGGCGCGGTGTACCCCAACCACAACGGCGCGTTCTGCTTCGATGAGGCGGTGCTGGAAAAGGGGGCGGCGCTGTACGCCGCCGCCGCAGTGGATTTTCTGCGCGGCTGAAAGGAGAGCGGGATGATAAGACAGGCAGGAAAGGTGCTGCTGTGCGTGCTGGCGGCGCTGGTGCTGGTGGTGGGCGCTTACGTCGTCTATGTGCTGGTGGACTACCACCGGATCGGCGACCAGGAATTCGCCGTCAGCGAAAGCGGCACGGCGCAGGCGGAGACGGACACCGTCTATACCCTCGTCAGCTACAACATCGGCTTTGCCGCTTACACGCCGGACTTCGGCTTTTTCATGGACGGCGGCACGGAGAGCCGCGCCGCGTCGAAGGAGTCCGTGGAGACGGTGACGGGGGAGATCGCGGATTTCCTCCGCTCCCAGGAGGCGGATTTTGTCATGGTGCAGGAGGTGGACACGGATTCCACCCGCAGTCACCATGTGGACGAGCGGGCGCTGCTGGAGGAGGGCCTTGACGGCTATACCTTCACCTTTGCCCAGAATTATGACAGCCCCTATCTCTTTTATCCCATTCTGGAGCCCATCGGCAAGTCCCGCTCCGGCATGCTGACCGCCAGCCGCTTCGCCGTGACGCAGAGCCTGCGGCGGGAGCTGCCGGTGGAGGAGAGCCTGTACAAGCTGCTGGACCTGGACCGCTGCTACGCGGTGAACCGGATACCGGTGGCAAACGGGAAGGAGCTGGTGCTGTACACGGTGCACCTCTCCGCCTATACCTCCGACGGCACGGTGGCCACGGAGCAGCTGAAGCTGCTGCTGGCGGACATGCAGAGCGAGTATGAGCAGGGGAACTATGTGGTCTGCGGCGGGGACTTCAACAAGGACCTGCTGGGGAACAGCGCCGAGGTCTTCGGCGTCTCCGGCGAGGGACAGACCTGGGCCCAGCCCTTCCCGGAGGAGCTGCTGGCGGGGACGGATATCACCCTCGCGGCCTTTGAGGAGGACCTCGCGCCCTCCAGCCGCAACGCCGACGGCCCCTATCACGAGGGGCAGTTCGTCCTGGTGCTGGACGGCTTCCTCGTCTCCGCCAATGTGACGGCGGAGAAGGTGGAGGTGCTGGACACCGGCTTTGCCTGGTCGGACCATAACCCGGTGCGGCTGCGCTTTTCCCTGCAGGGCTGAGAGACGAAAACGGACCGGCGGGCCCAGGGCCCGCCGGTCCGCCGTAAGGCCGCCTGAGCAGGAAAGAAGTGGAAATTTTGGCTATTTTACACAATTTTCAACCGGCATACTGCCGTAATATGCAATAAAACGCGGTGGGACAGGGGCAAAGTTTGGCGGGAACGCACAAAAATGTCGAAGGGGCGAAAAAAAGCAGAGATTTTCTGTTGACAAAAGGTTTTCGCCCTTTTATGATGAAGCTTAGGTTCGGTTTAACTGAATAGTTGCCAATATAGATTTGGATGTATGGCCCAAACGTTTCTACCACGACGCCGAGAAGTCGTGACTATTGGTTAAAGGGCGGAGAGCGCGCGCCCTGTACAGAGCGCCCGTATTGGCAAGCAGACTTTCTAAAAGTCTGTTTTTTTGTTTTTTGTTCAATAATATGGGACACTGAATAAAGAGGAGGCCGCCATGAAAGCACTTGAGGAAAAGATCCTGCGGGAGGGACAGGTCCTCCCCGGCAACGTGGTGAAGGTGGGCGGCTTTTTGAACCAGCGCCTGGACGTGGAGTTTCTCATGGAGATGGGCCGCGAGATCGCACGGCAGTTCGCGGGGGAGAACGTGACCAAGGTCATCACGGTGGAGGCCAGCGGCATCCCGCTGGCGGTGGCCGCCGCGGCGGCGCTGCACGTCCCCGCCGCCTTCGCCAAGAAGCACGCCTCGGCAAACCTCTCCGGCGACCTCTACACGGCGGAGGTCTATTCCTACACCCACCAGAAGTCCTACACCATTATGATGAGCCGGGAGTACCTGACCGCTTCGGACCGGGTGCTGATCGTGGACGATTTCCTCGCCTGCGGCAACGCCGTGGGCGGACTGATGAAGATGGTGGAGGAGGCGGGCGCCGTGCTGGTGGGCGTCAGCGCCGCCATCGAGAAGGGCTTCCAGGGCGGCGGCGACGCGCTGCGCGCCAGGGGCGTCCGGGTGGAATCCCTGGCCGTCATCGAGAAGATGGACGACCACGGCATCACCTTCCGCGGCTGAACCGCGTTCCTTCGGATCTATCGCGTTTTGGCGCGTGGATTATATTTAAAAAGGAATTTTGATGATCAGGAGGACACAAAACATGAAAAAGTACCTTGCTTTGATCCTGGCCCTGGTGATGAGCCTGAGTCTCGTCGCCTGCGGCGGCGGGGACGGGGAAGAGGAAGGCGGCGAAGAGGGCGGCGAGGAGTCCGCTATCAAGGTCGGCTTCATTTTCCTGCACGATGAGAACTCCACCTACGACCTGAACTTCATGAACGCCGCCAAGGCCACCTGCAGCGCCCTGGGCCTGAGCGATGACCAGGTCATCTTCAAGACCAACATCCCCGAGGGCCAGGAGTGCTACGAGGCCGCCGCCGAGCTGGCGGACGCCGGCTGCTCCGTCGTCTTCGCCGACAGCTTCGGCCATGAGGACTACATGATCGCCGCCGCGAAGGAATTCCCCGAGGTGCAGTTCTGCCATGCCACCGGCACCAAGGCCCACACCGAGGGTCTCGACAACTACCACAACGCTTTCGCCTCCATCTATGAGGGCCGCTATCTCGCCGGCATCGCCGCGGGCATGAAGCTCAACGAGATGATCGAGGCCGGCGAGTTCACCGCGGACGAGGCCAAGATCGGCTATGTCGGCGCCTTCACCTATGCGGAAGTGATCTCCGGCTACACCTCCTTCTTCCTGGGCGCCCGCTCCGTCTGCCCCACCGTCACCATGGAAGTGACCTTCACCGGTTCCTGGTATGACGAGACCGCCGAGAAGGAAGGCGCCAACAAGCTCATCGCCAACGGCTGCAAGCTCATCAGCCAGCACGCCGACTCCATGGGCGCTCCCACTGCCTGCGAGCAGGCCGGCGTGCCCAACGTCTCCTACAACGGCAGCACCGTGGACGCCTGCCCCAACACCTTCATCGTGTCCTCCCGCATCGATTGGCAGCCCTACTATGAGTATGTCATCAAGGCCGTCATGAACGGCAGCGCCATCGACGACGACTGGTGCGGCGGCATCGCCGAGGGCAGCGTGGTCCTGACCGACCTGAACGACCAGGCCGCCGCCGAGGGCACCGCCGAGGCCATCGAGACCGCCAAGGCCGCCCTGCAGGCCGGCACCCTCCACGTCTTCGACACCGCCGCCTTCACCGTGGACGGCGCCGCCGTGGACAGCTACATGGCCGACGTGGACACCGACGCCGACTACACCCCCGACACCGAGGCGGTGGCCGACGGCTACTTCCACGAGTCCGAGTACCGCAGCGCGCCGTATTTCGATCTGCAGATCGACGGCATCACCCTGCTGGACACCGCGTTCTAATCGAAGTTTTTCCGGGAAGTCCCGGCGTTACGCCGGGACTTCCCCCTCTTGTTTCTGCTGCAAAGGGCAGCGCAGTGACTTTTCGCCGCCGCGTTGCCCTTTGCAGTAGTCTGCATTGATACGACGATACGACGCCGCGCAGGGGGGACCCTATTTTGTGCTGATTGGGAGTGAAGCCATTGGACAACAAAACTGCGACTGTGAAGATGCGCAACATCACCAAGACCTTCGGCCAGGTGGTGGCCAACGACAAGGTCTGGCTGGATATCTACAAGGGCGAGATCCTGGCCCTGCTGGGGGAAAACGGCAGCGGCAAGACCACGCTCATGAACATGCTCTCGGGCATCTATTTCCCGGACGAGGGACAGATCTTCATCGACGACAAGGAGGTCGTCATCCGCTCGCCCAAGGACGCCTTTGACCTGAAGATCGGCATGATCCACCAGCACTTCAAGCTGGTGGACGTGTTGAGCGCGGCGGAGAACATCGTCCTGGGGCTGCAGGAGAAGGGACGGCTGGACATGGAAAAGGTCCGCCGCCGCATCCGGGAGATCTGCGAGGCCTACGGCTTCGACGTGGACCCGGACCAGAAGATCTACAATATGTCGGTGTCCCAGAAGCAGACGGTGGAGATCGTGAAGGTGCTGTACCGCGGCGCGGATATCCTGATCCTGGACGAGCCCACCGCCGTGCTGACCCCCCAGGAGACGGACAAGCTCTTCACCGTGCTGCGCAACATGCGCGACGCAGGGAAGGCCATCGTCATCATCACCCATAAGCTCCACGAGGTGGAGGAGCTGTCCGACCGGGTGGCCGTGCTGCGCCACGGCCAGTTCATCGGCGACATGCCCACTTCTGAGACCAACGCCCAGGAGATGACCAACATGATGGTGGGCCATCCCGTGACGCTGAACATCGACCGCCCCGAGCCGGTGGATCCGAAGCCCCGCATCGAGGTCAAGGGCCTCACCGTGCGCAACGTGGAGGGCGTGGTGAAGCTGGATAACGTCTCCTTCACCGCCAACAGCGGCGAGATCCTGGGCATCGCCGGCATCTCCGGCTGCGGCCAGAAGGAGCTGCTGGAGGCCATCGCGGGCCTGCAGCCCA
>JBJDYT010000088.1:0-9674 GCA_051867635.1 Oscillospiraceae bacterium | reverse complement strand
CGCCCCGCAACGAGGACGGCACCATCGACTACACCCAGGACTTCTTCGGCAAGCCCGCCAACCTGACCGTCTCCGGCCAGCTGAACGCGGAGAACTTCGCCATGGCCTTCGGCGACGTGTACACCTTCGGCCCCACCTTCCGGGCGGAGAACTCCAACACCCAGCGCCATGCCGCCGAGTTCTGGATGATCGAGCCGGAGATGGCCTTCACCGACCTGGCGGGGGACATGGACGTGGCGGAGGCCATGATCAAGCACATCATCCGCCGGGTCATGGAGCGCTGTCCCGACGAGATGGCGTTTTTCAACAGCTTTGTGGACAAGGGACTGGTGGACCGCCTGACCCACGTCATGACCAGCGATTTCGGCCGCGTCAGCTATACCGAGGCGGTGGAGATTTTGAAGCAGCACAACGACCAGTTCGACTACAAGGTGGACTGGGGCACCGACCTGCAGACCGAGCATGAGCGCTTCCTCACCGAGCAGGTGTTCAAGCGCCCCGTGTTCGTGACGGACTATCCCAAGGAGATCAAGGCCTTCTACATGCGCCTGAACGACGACGGCAAGACCGTGGCCGCGGCGGACTGCCTGGTGCCCGGCATCGGCGAGATCATCGGCGGCTCCCAGCGCGAGGAGCGGCTGGAGCTGCTGGAGCAGCGCATCCGGGAGCTGGGCATGAAGCCGGAGGACTACTGGTGGTATCTGGACCTCCGCCGCTACGGCAGCTGCAAGCACGCGGGCTTCGGTCTTGGCTTTGAGCGCATGGTGATGTACCTCACGGGCGTGAACAACATCCGCGACGTGGAGCTGCACCCGAGAACGGTGGGCAACGCGGACTTCTAAAATAGCTCGCAAAACGCGGGCGTTTTGGGAAGAAGAGCAGGAAATCCGGAACTCGATTTTCACAAGTGAAAAAAGTCGTTCCGGATTTCCTGTAAAGTGTTTTTTCCTGCGAGATCCCGTTAGCGGCTCTGCCGCTTACGGGGCTCCATGCATACAAGGCGCTAAGTGGCGGAGCCACTAAGAGCCTTATGTAGACGTACACGCCGCCGGAAAAAACGGATTTCAATAGCGGCGGTATGCACCGCCGGAAAAAACGCCCCCATTTCCGGGGCGCATGTCCTGGGAAATGAGAGGGCTATCCCGCTGCGGCGGGAGGTACGATGTATTTGAGTGAAGGAGGGAACAGCATGGAGCCCAATGAAAAGCCCCCGGTGAACGGCGGCGAGCCGCGGCAGAGCGGTACATACGGCGCGGGCGGCGGAACCGGGCGGAACGACTACCGCGGCACGCAGAACAGCTTCGAGATCAACTGGGGCTTTCTCACCAGCTGGCCCTTCATCGTCGTCGCCTTTGCCGTGGGCCTCTGGCCGGTGGGCCTGTTTCTGATCTTCAAGGGCGCGTCCCTCAGCGAGGAGCAGAAGCGCCGCCGGACGGTCTCGCAGGCGACCCAGACCCGCAGCGCGTCCGCCGGTACAAAGACCGCCACGGCCACCCGCAGCGCGGCCAAGAGCCAGACCAGGCAGAAGAAAAAGACCGGCTCGGGCCTGGGCTTTATCATCGCGGGCGCGATCCTGGCGATCAGCGGCCTCGGCGCCGTGTATGACACCGTCGACATGATCGCCTTTCTGGGGTCCTTCTCCGGCTATTTGGGCGAGCTGTGGACGAATCTGACGATCCTCGCCGCGGGCGGCGGCATGCTGTGGTTCGGCATCGGAAAGCGGCGGCAGCAGCGGCGCTTCCCGCTGTACCTCTCCGTGGTGGGCGGCCGCCGGGCCGTTCCCCTGCAGGAGATCGCCTCCGCCATGGGCCTTTCCCTGCGGAAGGTGGTCAAGGACCTGCAGAAAATGGTGGAGACGGGCTGGTTCCCCGCCGGGGCGTATCTGGACATGGGCCGGGGCTACTACTTTGCGGACGCTTCCGCCGTGCCGGAGGAAAAGCCGAAGGAAGAGCCGAGAAAGGAGCCCGAAAAGTCCTCGGAGGGCTACGACGCCATCCTCAGGAACATCCGGGAGCTGAACGACCGCATCGCGGACGAGGCGCTGTCCCGCCAGATCGACAAGATCGAGGATATTTCCCGGAAGATCTTCCGGGAGGTGGAGCGCTGCCCGGAGAAGAAGGGCCAGATCGGCACGCTGCTGAACTACTATCTCCCCACCACCCAGAAGCTGCTGGATTCCTACGCCACCTTTGAGGCCGCCGGCGTGGAGGGGGAGAACATGTCCCAGGCCAAGGCCCGCATCGAGTCCACCATGGAGCGCATCGTCCGGGGCTTTGAAAAGCAGCTGGACCAGCTCTACAGCGCCGACGCCATGGATGTGGAGTCCGATATCCGGGTGATGGAGAGCATGCTGAACCGGGACGAGGCCAGCACGGAAAAGGACTTCGGACTGAAGCTGTGATGAAGAAGGGCAAACGCCCCCGGCGGAGTACCGCCGGGGGCGCTTTTTTCATGTGCAGGCCCGCCGGGCCGCCGAAAGTGGAAAAAGGCGGCTACGGCCGGACCACGATCCGGGGATAGGACATCTCCACGCCGTGCTTGCGGTAGTACTGGAGGATGCGGCCGTTCATTTCGTCCCGCACGGCGATGCAGTCGTCGGAGCGGACCCAGAGCCGGGCGGTATACGCCACGTTGCTCTCCTCAAAGCCGGAGACCACCACCTCCGCCGCCGGCTCCGCCAGCACCTGGGGCAGGGAGGCGGCGCACTCCAAAATGGCGGCGCGCACCGTCTCCGTGGGGGCGTCGTAGGACGCGCAGAAGGTGATATCCACCCGTCGGGTGCTCTCGCCGGAGTAGTTCACGATGGTGGAGGAGAGCACGTCGCTGTTGGGGATATAGATGAGCTTGTTGTCCACGGTGTCCAGCTGGGTCTGGAACAGGGCCACCTGCTTCACCGTGCCGCTGACGCCCTTGAGCTCGATGAAATCTCCCGCGCCGAAGGGACGGGTGGTCAGCAGCACCACGCCGCTGATGAGGTTCCCCAGCAGGCTCTGCAGCGAAAGCGACAGCGCCAGGCCCAGCAGGCTGAACACGGCCAGCAGGCTGGTCACCGGGATGCCCAGAGAGTCCGCCACGATGAGGAGGATGATGAAATCCAGGGCAAAGCGCAGGGCCTGGTCCAGGAAATGCTGCAGGTTTTCAGAGAGGCGGCTGCGGGCCATAACGCCCCGGAAGAGGCGGCGCAGCACCCGGGCCAGCAGATAGCAGATGAGCAGCAGCAGCACCGCGGAGAGGATATCCTCCAGCTTCAGCTTGCCGAGAAGGATTTTCAGGGTTTCCAGAGATTCGGCGGCAGCGGCGCCGTCGGAGACAGCGGAAGAGGTGTCCATATGGGATAAACTCCTTTCGGATGGAAGTGGGAGGGCTCAGCGGCAGGACTGCAAAATGGCCTCCGCCTGACGCATGCCGTCCGCCGCGGCGGAGAGGATGCCGCCGGCGTAGCCCGCGCCCTCGCCGCAGGGGTAAAGGCCGGGCAGGGGAGACTCCCCCGCATCGCCACGCAGGATGCGCACGGGGGAGGAGCTGCGGCTCTCCACCGCCGTCAGGATTGCATCCTCCGCCGCGAAGCCGGGGAGCTTCGCCTCCAGCAGAGGCAGGGCCTGGCGCAGGCTCTCCGTGACGAAGTCCGGCAGGCAGGCGTTTAAGTCCGTCCACGTCACATGGGGCAGGTAGCTGGGACGGACCCGCCCGGGGCCGGTGGAGGGGACGCCCCGGAGAAAATCCCCCACCCGCTGGGCGGGGGCGGCGTAGCCTCCGCCGCCGGCGAGATAGGCGGCGCTCTCCAGCCGCCGCTGGAATTCGACCCCCGCCAGGGGCCCCTCGCCGCCGAAGTCCGCGGGGGTGACGCTGACCAGCAGGCCGCCGTTGATATTCTCCCCGTCCCGGGCAAACTCACTCATGCCGTTGGTGACCACCCGCTTTTCCTCGCTGGCGGCGGCCACCACCTGCCCGCCCGGGCAGACGCAGAAGGAGAACACGCCCCGGCCGCTTGGCAGGTGGCAGGCCAGCTTATAGCTGCTGGCGGGCAGGGCGGGATGCCCGGCGTATTCCTTGTACTGGGCCGCGTCCATGTCCTTTTGCCGGTGCTCGATGCGCACGCCCACGGCGAAGGCCTTGGGCTCCATGGGGACATGACGGCGCAGCAGCATCTCGAAGGTGTCCCGGGCGCTGTGGCCCGGGGCCAGGAGCAGTTTTTCACAGGGGAGACGGTACGTTCCCTCGGGGCCCTCCACCGTGACGGCGGCAAGCCGACCGTCCGTCAGCGCCAGGTCCGCCAGCCGGTGGCCGAAGCGCAGGTCCGCCCCGCAGGAGAGGAGCCGGCGGCGCAGGTTTACCAGGACCAGGTGGAGCTTGTCCGTCCCCACATGGGGCTTGGCGTCGTATAAGATCTCCTCCGGCGCGCCGAATTCTACCAGCCGGTGGAGGATATAGCGGTGGCGGGGGTCCTTGGTGCCGGTGTTGAGCTTCCCGTCGGAGAAGGCCCCGGCGCCGCCCTCACCGAACTGCACGTTGGAGGCAGTGTCCAGCACGCCGGTGCGCCAGAAGCGCTCCACGTCCTGCTGCCGCCGCTCCACCGGCTGTCCCCGCTCCAGCAAGATGGGCTTGGCCCCGGCCTCCGCCAGCAGCAGCGCGGCGAAGAGGCCCGCGGGTCCCGCGCCCACCACCACCGGCGGCACGGCCGGCGCCTCCACGGCGGCGGGGGGCGCGTAATGCAGCTTCTCCGCCCGGGAGACCTGATGCGAGCGGCAGCGGCGCAGCACTTTTTCCTCGTTTTTCACCTGCACCAGCACCGAGCAGATGAAGCAGACGCCCTCCCGGGCGTCGATGGAGCGGCGGACGAGGCGCAGGGAAAGAATGTCCTTTTCCGGCAGCTGCAACACCCTGGCTGCCCGCCGGGCCAGGACGGAGGGGTCCTCTCCCGGCAGCAGGCGGAGCTGGTCGATCCTGAGCACGGTCCAACCCCTCCTTTCACAAAAAATTCATAGAATGCTAAAGCTTTGATTAAGATTATTATACTATACTGTTCCCAGAACAACAAGGAAAACCTGCCGCACACCGCGGCAGGCAGGATAAGGAGGATGCTTTATGTACGAAGACCAGAACAATGGGTATCATACCGACAACGGCGACAGCACCTATCATTACGTTTATCCCCGCAGCACTCCGGAGCAGCATGTGCCGGAGATGCACCCGGTGAAGCGCCGTTCCCCTCTCCCCTGGGGCAAGCTCATCGCCCTGGTGCTGGTCTGCACGATACTGGGCGGCTGCGCGGGGGCGGGCATCTTCGCCGCCGTGAACCGCGGCGACGGAGGCAGCACCAGCATCGCCGTCAGCGACCGGACAGTGAAGGAAGTGGAGCTGATGCAGGTGGACGGCAAGACCGAGATGACCATGGAGGAGGTCTACGCCGCCAATGTCAACGCGGTGGTGTCCATCAACGTCTCGGGAGTGTCCACCAATATCTTCGGCCAGACCACGGAGACCGCCTCCGCCGGCAGCGGCTTCATCGTGACCCAGGACGGCTATATCGTCACCAATTACCATGTGGTGCAGAACGCCCGCAGCGTGAAGGTGACGCTGTACAGCGGCGAAAGCTATGACGCGGAGGTCATCGGCGGCGACGAGGACTATGATATCGCGGTGCTGAAGATCAACGCCGAGGGCCTGCAGGCCGTGACCCTGGGCGACAGCGACAAGCTGAACGTGGGCGAGACGGTGGCCGCCATCGGCAACCCCCTGGGCGAGCTGACCTTCTCCATGAGCCAGGGCGTGGTCTCCTGCGTGAACCGCGCCATCAACGTGGACGGCACGCCGTTCAACATGATCCAGATCGACGCCTCCATCAACCCCGGCAACTCCGGCGGCCCCCTGGTGAACACCTACGGCGAGGTCGTGGGCATCGTCTCGGCCAAGTATTCCCAGTATGCGTCCACCACGGTGGAGGGCCTGGGCTTCGCCATCCCCATCAATGACGTCATCGCCCTGGTGCAGGACATCATGGAGAACGGCTATGTGACCAGCAAGGCCTATATGGGCATCACGCCCTACACCGTCAACGCCTCCCAGGCGCAGATGTACAGCAATCTTCTGACCGAGGGCGTGTATGTGGCCGCCGTGGAGAAGGGCAGCGCCGCGGAGAAGGCGGGCATCCAGGAGGGCGACATCATCGTGAAGCTGGGGGACAAGGATGTGACCTCGGTCTCAGACCTGACGGCGGCGAAGAAGGGCTACCGCGCCGGCGACACCGCCTCCATCACGGTCTACCGCAGCGGCGAGGAGCTGACGCTCTCCATCACCTTCGACGTCCAGCCGGAGTCGGCTGAGCAGAACAGCGCCGAAAGCGGCGGGAACAGCAGCCAGAGCTCCGGGAGCCTCTACGATTACTACCGCAACTACTTCTACGGCGGCTGACGCCGGCGGTGAATCACTGCCGCTTTTTCATATTTTCTCCTTTGCAAAAGCCGCCTCCCGTGAGGGAGGCGGCTTTTGCAGCTTTCTTTATAAAACAAACTGCGCGATGGAGGCGGCGACGCCTGTCAGCAAAAACACCGCCCCGCCGATGCGGACGCTGAGGACGTACAGGCGGGACGGCTCGGCGGAGCCGCTGCTTTTCCATCCCTCCGTCAGTTGGAAAAAGGCCCCCGGCGCGATGAGCATCAGCGCGCCCATGGCGATGAGAAATATGCCTCCGATCAGCAGCATGGCCGCGTCCTCCTTTCAGTCCTCCAGCCGCTCGATCTTGAAGACCACCGGCCGGGTGCCGTCGTTGCAGCAGGCGATCATGACCCGCTCGTCCTTCATCCAGCCGTGCATGACCGAGCCGCCCTGCAGCGCGGCGTAGACGTAGTGGTGGATGGTGGACCAGGCCTCGGCGCAGAACTGCCCGTCCAGCATAGTCAGGTAGTTCTCCTTATCCACGATGAATTCCTGCCCCTCATGAAACACGCCGCATTTGCCCACGTTGGGGTCGGCGCAGTACTCCCTTGCCAGGTCGCCGAAAAACTCCCGGCGCAGCACGGTGATCCTGCATCTGTTTTTCCAGGCCATAGGCGCTCCTCTCCCGGCTCTCCGCCGCTTTTCTGCCTGTATTCTACCGTACCTGCGTGCCGATTGCAAGCCGCGCCATAAAGCTACCCCCATAAGGAGCAGCGCTTCGCCGCCTCTTATGGGGGTAGCCTATTACGTTTGCTTTACCGGAAGCTGCGCTTCATCGGCTGCGTTTCCGTCCGCTCTCAGGCGATATAGTCCTGATGGAAGCCGGCGAGGATCTTCGCCGCGGCGCCGCGGGTGGTGGAGCCGGTGGGATTCAGCAGGCCGGCGGTGTTGCCGCTGACGAAGCCCTTCTCCACGGCCCAGTTCACAGCGTCGGTCATCACAGAGGACACCTGGCCGCCGTCCTGGAACTTCGCCAGATTGTTGCTGCTGCTGACGCTGACGTCGAGACCGAGGCTCTCCGCGTAGCGGTACAGTATGGTCATCATGGCCTGACGGCTCACGGGGGCGTTGGGACGGAAGCTGCCGTCCTCATAACCGTCCACGATGCCGTTCAGCCGCGCCCAGTAGATAGCGTTGCTGTAATAGCTCTCCGCATCCACGTCGGAGAAGGGGTAGCCCAGGATCTCGTCGGAGATGTCGGGGGAACCGGCCATGCGGTACAGGGTGGCCGCCAGCTGCCCACGGGTGAGGGGGCTGGTCGCGTCGAAGTAGGTGGCGGTCCTGCCGTTCATGATGCCGTACTCATAGACATACTGGATATAGTCGTGGAAGACATGGTTCGTGCCGATGTCGGCGAAGGGCAGGTCGTTGGTCGCGCCGCTGCCGCCGCCGACGCCGCCGGAGCTGGGCAGGATGGTGAAGGTGGTATAGCCTCTGGCCATGCCAAGCCACAGGGCGTCCTCGTAATCCGTGTAGCCTGCCGGCATGTAGTACGCCCAATAGGACTCATTGGGATTGGAGGGATCGGGGTCATACGGCACGGTCTCCGCCAGCACGGAATAGGTGCCCGGCTCGGAGGGCGCGCCCTCCAACACGTTGCCCTTGGCGTCGTAGTAGGTCAGGTTCAGGTCCACGCCGGGGAGAACTTCCTTGCCGCGGTAGACCTGGAAGTAGGGCTCCAGATCGACGGGCCGGCCGTTGGCCACAAAGGTCATATCGTAGGCGCGGCTCACGATGATCGGCGCGCAGGCGTTATACTCGGTATCCTCGTAGTACATGTAATCGAGGAGTTCCAGACGCTGCTGCGCCTGCTTGAACCAGTTGTCGGCCGTGTAGCCCGCCTCATGCCAGGTCAGGTGGTTCAGCACTTCCTGAGCCGCGTAGGCGGTCCAATTCTTGTCGTTGGGGGTCACATAGACCGTGCTGAACAGATGATAACCGCCCTGATCAAAAGAAGAACTATAATAGGTGTCACACCCTGTGGCGTTCTTATCATTGACGATGACAATGGTCGCGCCCTGATAGCCCGCGAAGCTGTAGGCCAGATAGGAGGCGCTGTAGGTGGCGTCGTAGGAGGGGATGATCTTGCCTTTCGCGTCGTAGGTCAGACGGAAGAAGGTGTCTTTCGGGCTGCCATCCGGACCGATGCCGGACTCCCTCGAGACCGTGTTCACCGACACCACGTCGAAGTACAGCTTAGTCTCCTTGAAGGGTTCGGTGGCCATGATGCCGTCCATGAGCTGCTTTGCCAGCGCGTCGAACTTGTCCTGCTCCTCCAGGGTGAAGCCTTCGCCGTAGATGATGATGTTCTGGTTGTTGGCGTAAGGCGTCGCACCGTAATAGTAGTCGCTGTCGTTGTTCAGCAGGGTCTTGCACTTGGTGGAGATGGTGTAATAGGCGGTCTTTTCGCCAATGATGTCTTCCCCATATTCATCATAGACCGTGACCGTTACGGCGTAATCGGCCGCTTCCGTGGGCTCGGAATCAGTCACATATTCTTCGTCAATGACATAATCGCCGGCGTTGGTCGAGTAAACCCAGCGATAAACATAGTAGGTGTCATCCCAATTATCATAATAGGAAGTATAGACATAGGTGCCGTAATTGGACTGTGTGCCTTCAAAGTAGAGATCGACGATATAATCCCCGTCGTACTTCACTTCGATGTCCAGCTTGGCGGGCGTGCCGTCCTCAACCTTGGAGTAAGCTCTCAGGGAGATGCCCACCAGGACCACATCAAAGGTACCCGTGACAGTGCAGGCGCCAAACTGGTCGTTGCCGGCAAACTCCGCCTTGACGGTATAGGTTCCGACGTCCTGGGGCACGCCGGGCAAAGCCTTGTTGTCGGCGTCATAATAGGTCAGCGTCAGCGCGTCGCCCAGCTTGTCGCCGGTGACTTCCTGACTGCCCCTGCGCAGGATGAAATACTGGCGCATATCCGGCACTTCACCCGCCACGAATTCATCGGCGTAGGTCTGGAAGAACAGCTTGGTCACGTTGGAATCCGCGCAGAGAGCCTTGCGCATCTGCTCCTGGCAGACTTCACAGAGGTCATAAACGGTCTCGCCGTTGCTCAGATACTGCATCTTGCAGTTCTGCGAAGGAATGTAGTAGCCGGTGCCGGGGTTGCCGCCCCAGTCATAGATGCCGATGCCGTTCTTGCCGATGAACCGCTCCCAGGGCACATTGTCGGGATCGGCGGTCAGGTTGACGTACTCGCCCTCATAGCCGGCGGCATA
>JBJDYT010000087.1:0-9685 GCA_051867635.1 Oscillospiraceae bacterium | reverse complement strand
GCAGGGCGGCCATGTCCTCGTTGATCTTGGGGTTGTACTTCATGGTGCAGGAGCCGAGGGGATAGAAGCCGTCGTTCACGCCGTGGATGCGCTTGGCGATCTCGGTGTAGTGACGGGTCAGCTCGTTCTCGCACAGATGGGGCAGGTGCAGCTCCACCTGGCGCTCCTCCGCGAAATGCACCTCGGGCACGTCGCAGGCGGGCAGCAGGGTGAGATGCTGTTCAGCGCTTCCTCTTTCGAAAATCAGCTTCATATCAGAGCACCTCCTTGATGATGGCAACGGCCCGGTCGAGCTCCGCCTTGGTGACGACCTCGGTGACGCACCAGAGGATGCCGCCCTCCACGGGGAGGCCGCCCAGAATGCCGTTTTCGGCAAGGGCGTCGTTGATGCGGCCCACGCACTTCTCGCAGGGGACCTCGGTGACGAACTCATGGAAGAACTCGCCCTCGTGCTTGCGCTTCAGACCGATCTTCTCCAGCTCGCCGGCGAAGTAGTGGGCCTTGGACATGCAGAGGGTGGCCGCCTGCTTCATGCCCACCGTGCCCATGGCCGCCATGTATACGCCGGCGGTGAAGGCGCACAGCTGCTGGTTGGAGCAGATGTTGGAGGAGGCGCGCTCGCGGCGGATGTGCTGTTCACGGGCGGTGAGGGTCAGCACGTAGCCGATGTTGCCGTCCGCGTCCTTGGTCTGGCCGACGATACGGCCGGGGAGCTTGCGCATCAGGGCGGTGGAGGTGCACATGTAGCCCAGGTACGGGCCGCCGAAGGCGATGTTCAGGCCCAGCGGCTGGCCCTCGCCCACGGCGATATCCGCGCCGCACTCGGCGGGGGTCTTCATGTTGGCCAGGGCGATGGGGTTGCAGCCCATGACGAACTTGGCGCCCGCGGCATGGACGATCTCAGCGATCTCGCTGGCGTCCTCCATGAGGCCGTAATAGTTGGGCTGCTGGATGTAGAAGCACGCGGCGTCCGCGCCGAGAGCGGCCTTCAGAGCCTCCTTGTCGGTGCGGCCGTCCTTTTCGGGCAGCACCACCAGCTCGGTGTTGTTGGCGAAGCAGTAGGTCTTCATGACGCCGATGACATGGGGATGGGTGGTGGCGGAGACATAGGCCTTGACGCGCTTGCGGTCCTTGCACATGGGGATGGTCTCCGCGGCGGCGGTGGCGCCGTCATAGTGGGAGGCGGTGGAGACCTCCATGCCGGTCAGCTCACACATCATGGTCTGGAACTCGAAGATGGACTGCAGCACGCCCTGGCTGATCTCGGCCTGGTAGGGGGTGTAGCAGGTGACGATCTCCTCGCGGGAGGTGACGGACTTCACCACGGCGGGGATGAAGTGGTTGTAAGCGCCGGCGCCGCGGAGGATGGTCTTGAAGACCTTGTTCTTCTCGGACATGGCGGTGACGGCGGCGCGGACCTCCATCTCGCTCATGCCCTCGGGGATATTCAGTTCCTTGACGAACATGTCGGCGGGAACATTCTTGTAAAGGTCCTTCAGGGAGCTGACGCCGATGCTGGCGAGCATCTCCTTGCGCTCGGAGGGAGTGGTAGGCACATAGGAACCCATACGTTTGGCACTTCCTTTCTTCATGAATGTGGGCCGCGCGGGCGGGGTAGGCCGCCCCGCGGCCCGCAGGTCTTTCCGGAAACTCAGACTCCGCGATATTCCTTATACTCGTCGGCGCTGAGCAGCTCGGCGAAGTCGCTGATGTTCTCGATCTTGGCGATCCAGGCGCCGTAGGGGTCGCCGTTCAGGGTCTCGGGAGCGTCCAGCAGGGCCTCGTTGACCTCGGCCACGGTGCCGCTGACGGGGCTGATGACGTCGGCCACGGCCTTGACGGACTCGATGTCGCACATCATCTCATCCTTGGTGACGGCGTCGCCCACCACGGGGAGGTTGATGAACACCAGGTCGCCCATCTCGTTCTGGGCGTAGTCGGAAATGCCCACCAGGGCGGTGCTGTCGTCGAGCATCTTGACCCACTCGTCGTCTCTGGAATACTTCAGTTCAGCAGGAAAGTTCATTTTCATGTCCTCCATTAAAAATTATTCGCGTTGTGATGCAGGGGATTATAGGCTCGTCCGGCGGAAGGGCTCCGCCCGGGACGTCAGCGCTCGATCTTGTAGAAGGGGAGCTTGACGATCTCGACTTCCACCATGCGGCCGCGCACGTCGGCGTTCAGGTGCTTGCCGATCTCGATCTCCTCCACGGGGATGTAGCCCATGGCCACGCCCTTGCCGATGTAGGGGCAGTGGGTGCCGGAGGAGACCCAGCCGATCTTGCGGCCGTCCATGGTGTACAGGTCGCAGTGCTCGCGGGGGATGCCGCGGCCCACCACGATCATGCCGATGCGCTTGACGGTGGGAGCGCCCAGGGCCACCAGCGCGTCGCGGCCGATGAAGTCCTTGCCGTCCAGCTTGCAGGGCAGACCCGCCATCTTGGGGGTGATATCGTCGGTCATCTCATGGCCGTACAGGGGCATGGAGGCCTCCAGGCGCAGAGTGTCGCGGGCGCCCAGGCCGCAGGCGATGCAGCCGTCCTCTTCGCCCACTTCCAGCAGGGTATCCCACAGGTCCACCACGTCCTCGGCCTTGCAGTAGATCTCATAGCCGTGCTCGCCGGTGTAGCCGGTCTGGGAGATGATGGCGGTGATCTCGCGGTCCTTCAGGCGGATGACGCCGTTCTCCACGAAGGTGTAATACTTCTCGGGGATGTACTGGCCGTCGCAGATCTTGCGGAGGATCTTGTCGGCGTTGGGGCCCTGCAGCGCCAGCTGGCCCACCTCGTTGCCGATGTCCTTGTACTCCACGTTGCCGAAGAGGTGGGACTCCACCCAGGCGGCGTCCTTGTCGCGGTTGCCCGCATTGACCACCAGCATGTAGTCCTCGGGACCCTTGCGGTAGATCACCAGGTCGTCCACGATGCCGCCCTTGTCGTTGCAGATCATGGCGTACTTCACCTGGCCGTCCACCATGGTGGAGATGTCGGTGGTGACGAGACGCTGGATGTTGGCCACCGCGTCGGGACCCTTCAGGGACAGCTCGCCCATGTGGGAAACGTCGAACAGGCCGCACTTGGTGCGGACGGCCATATGCTCGGCGACCACGCCGGCGGGGTACTGCACGGGCATCAGGAAGCCGCCGAACTCGACGATCTTCGCGCCCATTTCCACATGCCGGTCATACAGGGGGGTCTTCTTTTCCATTTGTGATTGCCTCCTCAAAAAATAAATAACAAAGTGACAGCGTTTTGGGTTCGGACGAAAGGAAGGAAGGCGCGCTATCCCGCCTGAGGAGATCGCTGTGCCTTCCTTTATCAAACCAAAGAGACTCCCCCTCCGTCAGGGCGGGTCCCCGCAGGGGAACGCCGGGAGGCGGAAAGGGCCGGCACGCTCTCATCGGCAGTGCAGAGGTGGTCTCTCCTTATTTTCATCCGAAATAATGGGAAAATGCGGATTGATTACCTTAATAGGATAACAAAAACCGGGTGGAGAGTCAAGAAATTTGCCTGATTATAATTTTATTTTATTCGAAAAGGAAGGACGGTAGAAAGGAGTCTGCGGCCGTTTTCAGCGGATAGAATAGATTTTCGTTTCAGTAACCAAAAAATGGAGATGGAAATCGTGTTTTTCTACAGGGATCTCCGGCAGGACCGCCGCCTCCCGGCAGAGCAGCAGGGCAGCGCCGTGGAAGCGGGAGAGAAAGGCGTCGTAATAGCCGCCGCCCTGGCCCAGCCGCCGGCCCTGCCGGTCCGCCGCCACGCAGGGGACCAGGGCCAGCTCCGCCTCCTCCGGGCGCAGCGCCGGCGCCTCCGCCGGCGGCTCCGGGATGCCGTAGGCGCCCGGCGCCAGCTCCGACAGGGAGGAGACCAGACGGAGGGACATCTCGTGGGGCCCGGTGCAGAGCGGAAGGCAGAGCCGCTTGCCGTCGGCCAGGATCTGCTCCAGCAGCGGCCGCGTCTCGATCTCCCAGCCGACGCCCAGATAGGCGAAGACCGTCTCCGCTGCGGCGTAGTAAGGGCTGGAGAGCACGTTCGCCCGAATGGCGCGGTCCGCCGCGGCGCGGTACTCCGGCTTAAGGGCGCGGTTTTTGGCCCGCATCTCTTTTCTCAGCCGGGCCTTTTCCTCTGCGATGGACATGCCGCCCCTCCTTTTCCCCTTCGCCCGAAGCGCAAAGACCAAACACACATATATGAACATGGTAGCACAATTTTTCCATAGGGACAATGAAAATTTCTCCTTTGGGGGGACTGGATTTTGAACAGGGGGTATGCTATGCTGTCATTACAACCGAATCGGCTCGGGTTCTTCCGGAAACGGAAGTCAACAGGGGAATGGGAGTGTGATTCTCCCGCGAGGCCGTCACTGTGAGGCGGCGCCGCTTACGGCGCCCGAAGTCAGAAGACCTGCCCGAGAAGTCGTGCAAAGAGCCGCGGTACCCGGCCGTTTTGTGTGCGATCGGCGCCCTCCGGAAACGGGGAGCGCCTGTCTCTCTTTTTCTTTGTACGATGTCCGACCGTGCAGAAAGGAGAGATTTTTTATGTCAAAAACGAAAAAAAGCGTAGTAGCGGTCGTGGTGGTCGCGGTGCTGGCTGTGGCGGCGCTGCTGTGCTGGCAGCTGCTGGGTCCCCAGGGGGAGGCGGGCGGCAAGGCCATCACGGTGGAGGTAGTCCACGGCGATGGCAGCGAGAAGGAGTTCTCCATCCGGACGGACAGCGAGAACCTCCGCGGCGCCCTGGAGCAGGAGGGCCTGGTGGAAGGGCAGGAGAGCGAATACGGCCTCTTTGTCACGACAGTGGACGGCGAAACGGCGGATGACGCCGCGGAGCAGTGGTGGTGCTTCACCAAGGGCGGCGAGATGCTCATGACCGGCGTGGACGACACCATGATCGCCGACGGCGACTGCTATGAGATCACCCTCACCGAGGGGTATGACTACTAAAGGGCGGCTTTCCGCCCGGGAGATCTGCTGTCTCGGCCTCATGGGGGCGCTGATGTTCGCGCTGAAGCTGGCCATGGCGGCGCTGCCCAACATCCACCCCGTGGCCATGCTGGTGATCCTGACGGCGCTGCACTTTTCCTGGCGTTCGCTGTACGCCGTGGGGGTGTATGTGGTGCTGGAGGGACTGGTGTACGGCTTCGGCCTCTGGTGGGTGAGCTATCTCTACGCCTGGCCCCTTCTCGCGGCGGTGACGGTGCTGCTGCGGAAAAACGCCGGGCGGCTCTTCTGGGCGTCCGTGGCGGCCTGCCACGGGCTTTGCTTCGGCGCCCTCTGCGCCATCCCCTACCTGTTTATCGGGGGGCCGGCCATGGCCTTTTCCTACTGGCTCTCCGGCATCCCCTTCGACCTGCTCCACTGCGTGGGCAACTTCGCCGTGACCTTCGTGCTGCTGCCGCCTCTGTCCCGGGTGCTGGGACGGCTGCTGGGCACGGGGAGCGCGCCGGCGGAGACATAAGACAAAAAAACGGAGCTGCGGCGCAGCTCCGTTTTTTGATTCGTTTCGCAGGCGGCGGGAGACTCATTCCTCCTCCTCGTCCTGGAGGAGCCCGCCGGCAGGGGTGCCGTAGGCGATGCTCCCCCGGCCGAAGCGGTCCCGGATGCCGTCCATGGCCTTTTCCAGCTTCTCCCGCTTTTCCGCCGTCCGCTTTGCCCCGCCGCTTTGCAGCAGGTCCAGCTGCTGGTAGCTCTCTCCCTCCTCCGTGATGTGCAGGGCCGTCACCGTGAGCATGCGGATGGGGGCGGCGTTCTGCCAGAGGGCCTTCGTCAGGGCCAGGGCCTCCTGGTAGATGTCCTTCATCAGATGGGTGGGGGCGGTGAGCTTCGCCTGGCGGGAGACGGTCTTGAAATCCGCGTAGCGCAGCGTCACCTGCACGCCGCCGCAGTAGAGCCCCTGCTGCCGCAGGCGCATGGCCACGGAGTCGGAGAGGACCGAGAGCCCCGTGCGCACCTCGTCCCAGCGGGTGAGATTCCGGGGAAAGGTGGTGCCGTTGCCCACGGACTTCACCGGCTGCCGGTCCGCGTCCCCCACCACAGGGGACATGTCCCGCCCGCTGGCGTATTCGTGCAGCTGCAGCCCCATCTTGCCGAGCAGGGCCTCCAGCATCCCGATGTCCGCGTCCGCGATGTCGCCGATGGTGCGGATGCCGTACTTCCCCAGCGCCTCCTGCGCCGCCTTTCCCACGAACAGCAGGTCCTTCGCGGGCAGGGGCCGCACGATCTCCTCCCAGTTCTCCCGGGAGATGACGGTGGTGGCGTCCGGCTTTTTGTAGTCGCTGCCGAGCTTGGCAAAGACCTTGTTGAAGGAAACGCCCACGGAGAGGGTGAGCCCCAGCTCCCGCCGCACCCGGCCGCGGATCTCATCCGCCACGGCCCGGGCGTCGCCGCCGAAAAGGTGGAGGCTGCCGGTCATATCCAGCCAGCTCTCGTCGATGCCGAAGGGCTCCACCAGGTCGGTATACTTCCGATAGATGGCGTTCACCCGGCGGGAATACTCCCCGTACAGGGCGTGGTGGGGCGGCAGCAGCACCAGCTCCGGGCATTTCTTTTTGGCCTGCCAGATGGTCTCGGCGGTCTGTACGCCGAAGCGCTTGGCAGGCTCGTTTTTTGCGAGGATGATGCCGTGCCGGCTGGAGGGGTCGCCGCAGACCGCGGTGGGAACGTCCCGCAGCTCCGGGTGGGACAGCAGCTCCACCGAGGCGTAGAAGCAGTTCAGATCGCAGTGCAGGATGACGCGGTCCATGGGGACCCTCCTTTCGGGCGGCGCGCCCTCTCAGCGGTGCAGCAGCGGGGAGAGGGGCTTATAGATGAGGAAGCACAGCGCCGACACCAGCACGCCCTTGATGAAGGTAAAGGGCATGTTGAACAGGATCAGGCAGTCCAGCAGGCCGTTGGCGCCGGGACGGATCTCGGCGTAGGCTGCGAGGATGGCTTCCAGCGGCATGAATTTCGTGTAGACGGGATAGGTGATGTAATAGTTGATGGGAATGCTGGCCAGGGCCATGACCACCGCGCCCACGACGGAAGCGATGAGGGCGCCCTTGCGGGTCTTGCGGCGCTGGTAGATCACGCCGGCGACGAAGATGAACACCGCGCCGATGAGGAAGTTCGCCAGCTCGCCCACGCCGCCGGTGGCGGTGGTGAGGAGCTTTAACAGGTTCTTGATCAGGCAGACGGCCACGCCGTACACCGGGCCGAGACTGAAGGAGGCCAGCAGGGCCGGCAGCTCGGAAAAGTCCATCTTCACGAAGGCCGGGACCAGAAAGGGCATGGGGAACTCCAGGAACTGGAGCAGGGCGGCGATGGCGCCCAGCATGGCGGTGATGGTCAGCTTGTGGGTCGTTTTCTGTGTGCTCATGGGAAAAACACTCCTTGAAATGAAAAGTAAAAACACCCTGGAAAGTATGCCTTCCAAGGTGTTGCGGACAAAAAACGGACCTGCCGCCGCATGCCTATCTTCTCTCATCCAGACTATACTGTCGGTACCGGAATCGCGCCGGTTCCTGCGGCCTTGCGGCCGCTCGCGGACTATACCGCCGGTGGGGACTCACACCCCGCCCCGAAGACACGTTTTTCAGTTGTGTTTTTCTGCCAACCATTATACGCCCTGTCCCGCAGGATTGCAAGAGGGAATTGCAGGACCTGGCTCCCGGGCTTTGACGGCGAATGCTCCGCTGTTTTGCCGTCTGTGTTGCAAATGCAAACAGCCTTTGCTATAGTGGGAGTGAAAATAGATCGGAATTTGACAAAGGAGTGTGATTGTATGAAAAAGGTATGGACATATTTTGCAATAGGCTGTGTGCTTGCAATCATTGGAATGTTCTTTTCTGACATTTGCGGAAGTTTCTTCAATGGAATGGATTATGGAAGTGCTTGTGTGTTGGGCATGGGAATGTATCTTTGTGTGGTGGTTGTTACTTGCACAGGCATTATTGTTTCAAAAATCAGTCCCAAGCAAAACGAAGATGCTCCCGATGAAAAAGAAAATTAACCAATTCCGAGTTTGCCGGGCAGCCCTGCATTGGGGCTGCCCGTTTTTTTGCGCGCAGCGCCGGAGGCCCCGCGCCGCAATTCTACGGTTTACAGACCCGGCTGCAAGCGGTATAATCAGACGGATGACAGGAAAGGGGGTGAGGGCCGTGCGCGGACGGCAGAGCAGCTGCTGCTTCACGGGCCACCGGCCCGCCAAGCTCCCCTGGGGCTTTGACGAGAGCGATGCGCGCTGCGCGGCGCTGAAACAGCGCATCTATGACGCGGCGGCGACCGCCTGCGAGGAGGGCTACACCCACTTCCTCTGCGGCATGGCCATGGGCTGCGACCTGTATTTCGCGGAGGCCGTTCTGGCGCTGAAGGAGAAGTATCCCGGCCTGACGCTGGAGGCCGCCGTCCCCTGCCTTAGCCAGACCGACGGCTGGCCGGAGGAGCAGCGGCAGCGCTACCGGCGCCTCCTGGAGGCCTGCGATTATGAGACGGTGGTGCAGGAGCAATACACCCGGGACTGCATGCAGCGGCGCAACCGCTACATGGTGGATCACGCCTCCCTCCTCATCGCGGTGCATGACGGCCTTCCCGGCGGGACCCGCAGCACGGTGCTGTACGCCATGCGCCGGGGCCTGATGGTGGTGAATCTGCCGCTGTGAGAGGGCGGCTGAGAAAAATAAAGAGAAAGAAGATGAACGGTATGTGGTTTATCCTGGCGCTGGGCTCCGCCCTGTTCGCCGCGCTGACCTCTATCCTGGCCAAGGTGGGCATCGAGGGGGTCAACTCCCACCTGGCTACGGCCATCCGCACGGGAGTGGTGCTGCTCCTGTCCTGGGGCATGGTGTTCCTGACGGGCGCGCAGAAGGGCCTGGGGGATATCAGCCGCAGGAGCTGGTGCTTCCTCATCCTCTCGGGCCTGGCCACCGGCCTGTCCTGGCTGTGCTACTACAAGGCGCTGCAGATCGGCGACGTGTCGAAGGTGGTGCCGGTGGACAAGCTCAGCGTGGTCATCACGCTGGCGCTGGCCTTTATTTTCCTGCACGAGCCCTTCACCGCGAAATCCGCCCTGGGCGCGCTGCTCATCACCGCGGGGACCTTCGTCATGATCCTGTGAGAAGGGCTCCGGGCCGGAGCGGAAAGAACAAAAGAGACGAGAGCGGCACGCCGGGCAAGGCGGAGCCGAACAACAAGTAAAAAAGGAGCTATTGAACGTATGAGAGGCGTGCACAGCGCGGTGGACGACATCCGCCGGAACGTATTCACAGAGGTCGCCCGTCTGGCCTATGAGTATGACGAGAACGACCAGGACAGGGTGGACCTGATCCCCTACAAGCTGGTCCCGGGGGACGTGGCAAAATACCGCCACGACGTGTATCTGGAGCGTGCGGTGATCATCGCCCGGGTGCGGCTGGCGCTGGGGATGAACATCGATATCGGCGGCCACCTCAGCACCCATATCAACGAGGCCGTGACAGACCAGAAGTATTTTGAAAATCCCCTGGTGAATGTGATCCACTCAGCCTGCAACGCCTGCCCGCCCAAGCAGGTCCGCATCACGGACAGCTGCCAGGGCTGCATTTCTCACCCCTGTATGAACGTGTGCCCCAAGGACGCCATTTACCTGGACAAGGACAAGCGCTGCCACATCGACCAGGACAAGTGCATCAAATGCGGCAAGTGCTTCAACCAGTGCCCCTACCGGGCCAT
>JBJDYT010000086.1:7400-10003 GCA_051867635.1 Oscillospiraceae bacterium | reverse complement strand
TCATCGCCCAGGACAACATTGACGAGGTCATCCGCATCATCCGCTCCAGCTACGATAACGCCAGGGAGAACCTGATGAAGCGCTTCGGTCTGGACGAGGTGCAGGCCCAGGCCATCTGCGACATGCGCCTGATCGCCCTGCAGGGCCTGAACCGGGAGAAGCTGGAGAACGAATATAAGGAGCTGGAGGAGAAGATCGCCTATTACCAGCGCGTCCTCGCGGACGAGGGGCTGGTGCGCCAGATTTTGAAGGACGAGCTCACCGCCATCCGGGACAAGTACGGCGATGCGCGCGTGACCGAAATTCAGGACGTGGAGGACGAGATCGACATCGAGGACCTGATCGAGGAGGAGGAGTGCGTCTTCACCCTCTCCCAGGCGGGCTATATCAAGCGCACGCCCGTCAGCGAGTACGCCGCCCAGGGCAAGGGCGGCATGGGCCGCAAGGGCATGGCCACCCGGGAGGAGGACTGCGTGGCGGATGTGTTCACCGCCTCCAGCCACGATTACATGCTCTTCTTCACCGACACCGGCAAGGTGTACCGCAAGAAGGGCTATCAGATCCCCGCCTCCGGCAAGGCCGCCAAGGGCACCAATATCATCAACATCCTCCGGGTGGAGCCGGGCGAGCGTATCCAGACCATGATCCACACGCCCTCCATCGAGGACGACGGCCGCTTCCTCATGATGGTGACGAAGCAGGGCACGGTGAAGCGCCTGCCCGCCAATGCCCTGAAAAATCTGAAGAACAACGGCATCCGGGCCCTGCGCCTGGACGAGGGGGACGAGCTGATCTCCGTGCTGGAGACCGACGGTGAGCAGAAGATCCTCATCGCCACCCACGACGGCATGGCCGTCTGCTTCGACGAAAACGACGTCCGGGCCATGGGCCGCGAGGCCGTGGGCGTCCGGGGCATCCGCCTGCGGGAGGGCGACTATGTGGTCGGCGCGGCCAAGGCCGCAGAGGGCTGCACGGTGCTCTCCCTGACGGAGAAGGGCTATGGCAAGCGCACGCCGGTGGAGGAATATTCCGTCCACAACCGCGGCGGCCTCGGCATCAAGAACTACATGGTGACGGAAAAGACCGGCGGCGTGGTCGGCATCAAGGCGGTGGACGGCGGCGAGGATCTGCTGGCCGTCACCGAGAGCGGCATCCTCATTCGCACGCCGGTGGAGAACATCCGCGTGGCGGGCCGCGCCACCCAGGGCGTCATCGTCATGCGCTTCAAGGAGGAGGGCGACCGTGTCATCTCCCTGGCGCTGGCGGAGCACGAGACGGAGGAAGGCGCCGAAAGCCCGGCGGAAGCAGAGAAGGAATAAACCCCCTTTGCGCTGAAAAAGGAGTATTGACGCTATGAGCAGACACAGACGGGGACGGATCACCGTCCAATCCCAGCCCACCGGGGCCGCCCGGGCCATGCAGCGGGGCATGGGCGCGGTGCACGCCGTGTTCGGCGTTGTGTTCGTCATCATCGCGGTGACGCAGATCATGCCCATGAACTTCCTCTTTTCCCTGCCCTTTCTCGCGGGCGGCCTCTTCTTCGCCGTCAACGGCATACGGCTCGCCATCGGCAAAAACGGCCTGGCTCACCGGGTGGGCTATGACGTGGAGACCGACGTGGAGGGCGAGACCATCGCGGGCCTGATGGACGATGTGGACCAAATGGCGCGGGAGGAGGCGGAGCGCCCCGCGAAGGAGCGGGAGGTCTCTTTTGACGCCAAGGCCCGCATGGAGCAGCTGGAAACGCTGAAGAGCTCCGGCCTTATCACCGAGGCGGAGTATCAGGCCAAGCGGCGGGAGATCCTGCGCGAGCTGTGATGAAAGAAGTGACGATTTTTACCGACGGCGCGTGCAGCGGCAATCCCGGCCCGGGGGGCTGGGGGGCCATATTGCGCTACGGCGGCGCGGAGAAGGAGCTTTCCGGCGGCGAGCGCAGCACCACCAACAACCGCATGGAGCTGACGGCGGTCATCGCCGCCCTCTCCGCGCTGAAGGAACCCTGCGCCGTGACGCTGTACTCCGACTCCCGCTATGTGGTGGATGCTGTCGAGAAGGGCTGGGTCTACGGCTGGAAGAAGAAGGGATGGGTCAAGAGCGACAAAAAGCCGGCGCTGAACGTGGATCTCTGGGAAAAGCTGCTGCCGCTGCTGCAATATCACCGGGTGCAGTTCCGCTGGGTCAAAGGCCACGCGGAGCATCCGGAGAACGAGCGCTGCGACGCTCTCGCGGTGGCGGAGAGCCGGAAATTCCAGTGATCCGGGGCGCGTTAGGGAAAACATTCACAATTTATTTACACCGCCGCCACAGTTTTGCCGCAATTTTCCCGTATGATAGATCCAGCGACGGGGGAAACCCCCGCTATATTCTCTCCCTTTCTCTACACACAACACACAACAGCAAAGCCCCGCCGGTAACGGCGGGGCTTTGCTGTACGCTGTGGAAAGACTGCTGTTATACAAAAAAGAGTCCGTTCAGACGGGGGAGCTCGAGGGGGCGGAGCCCGCCTCGAATGGGATCGAACGCCCCGCGAGCCTTGCGAGGAAAGGCTTGCGGCGAGCGGAGCGAGGACTTTTGGGCCGCTGCGCGGCACAAAAGTAACGGCG
>JBJDYT010000086.1:0-7300 GCA_051867635.1 Oscillospiraceae bacterium | reverse complement strand
TGCGGCGAGCGGAGCGAGGACTTTTGGGCCGCTGCGCGGCACAAAAGTAACGGCGCTAAAAAAGCCCCGCCGGAAACGGCGGGGCTTTGCTGTGCGCTATGGAGAGACTGTTGTTATACAAAAGGGGTCCGTTCAGACGGGGGAGCTCGAGGGGGCGGAGCCCGCCTCGAATGGGATCGAACGCCCCGCGAGCCTTGCGAGGAAAGGCTTGCGGCGAGCGGAGCGAGGACTTTTGGGCCGCTGCGCGGCACAAAAGTAACGGCGCTAAAAAAGCCCCGCCGGAAACGGCGGGGCTTTGCTGTGCGCCTGCGGCGTCGGCCCCGCGTTCCTGTTGAGGCAAGGTATTGGATCGGGCATATCAAATGTTCTTTCGTCCGAATGACATCAAAAGGCTACGCCTTTTCGGGCGGAGCCTTTTGACTGCGCATGTATTCCAATTATAATATTCCCGTTACTGTCATGGTGGATACGATTTCGTCTGTATCCGGTCCTTCCGTGCCGCTTGTTTCCTGTAACGCAGCGCCGCATATAGGACACGCATTTTCTTTTGTATCAAAGTCTTGATTACAGGTACTGCAGTGTTTTATGATGCCTCTCCCCCTTTCAAAACTGTTTTTGTATCTGTCATAGTAGCACATTTTGCCGTTCGGTTCAACGGTTGGTAAAAATACCGGAGATTAAGCCGCCGGCAGGATACAGGAATTCGGCCTGGCGGCGTTGCATTTCCCGCGGGATTGGGGTAAGATAAGAGAAATTATTTTACGGGAGGGAAAGCGATGTACGAATTCGATGCGAAGCAGCAATTGCCGGGCCTGCTCCAGTGGATGCGCGAGCAGATGAAGGCCTGCGGCGGCAAGACCGCCGTCATCGGCATCTCCGGCGGAAAGGACAGCTCCGTGGTGGCGGCCCTGTCCGTGGCGGCCTATGGAAGGGAGAACGTGCTGGGCGTGCTCATGCCCAACGGCGAGCAGAGCGACATCGATTACAGCCGCGGCCTGGTGGCCCAGCTGGGCATCCGCCACCACGTGTTCAACATCAAGGAGGGGACGGACGGCGTCCTGCATGAGATGGAGCGCCTGGGCCTGGACATCAGCCGCCAGACCAGGGTGAATCTTCCCTCCCGCATGCGGATGGTGACGCTGTACGCCATCGCCCAGAGCGAGGACGGGGGCATCGTCATCAATACCTCCAACCTCAGCGAGGACTGGGTGGGCTACTGCACCATTTACGGCGACAGCGCCGGGGCCTTCTCTCCCCTGGGGATGTACACCACGGAGGAGGTGGTGGCCCTGGGCCGGGAGCTGGGACTGCCGGAGCGCTTCCTCATCAAGCCCCCCTCCGACGGGCTCACCGGCCTGACGGACGAGGACAATCTGGGCTTCCCCTATCACGCGGTGAACGAGTATGTCCGCAAGGGCGTCTGCGAGGACGCGGAGGTAAAGGCCAAGATCGACCGCCTCCACCGGGCCAGCCGCTTCAAGTTCGAGACGATCCCCGTCTACCACAACGGCCTGCCCATGGCCCTGCCCGACACGGCGGGCTTCTATCAGGAGAAATAAAAAACCGGGAGCCGGCGGTCCGCCGGCTCCCCTTTTTGCCCCGATGTTGTGCAATATGACGCAAATAAGCTGAATGTAATTGTAAAAAACGGAAAAGTTGCACAAAAGGAGTTGACAAAACCGCAAAGCTGTTGTAAGTTATAGACACAAGGAAGCACCGGAACCTCCCCGCTGACGAGTGAGGAAGAGACGGGATTCCTTCTCCAGTCGGAAGCAAGCCTCATGCGCAGCCGGACGACCAAAGACGAAACATCCCTCACTGTGATGAGCCACACGAGCATCCTCCGGCAAATGGCCGGAACGAAACGTCTGCGTGTATCTGATGTTTTAGGGATTGGCAAGTACTTGCATGATCGCGCATCCGGGGCGGCGGAACACCGACAGGATAGATTGCAGAAAGTAGAGGTACAGACCCGTGGGCAGTCCGATCAATGATTGATCCCCCCATTCGCTTGTTGGAGCGGATGGGGGGAAAATCTTTTTGTCCGTTTTCCTCCGCCCCGGCGGAGCTGCCGATAAAAAAAGCGCGCCGTCCGTTGCCGGACGGCGCGTTTTTGCCGAAACAGGATCAATAGTTCTGCGCGCGGAGCTGGAAGTAGCTCTGGGGATGGGCGCAGACGGGGCAGACCTGGGGGGCCTTCTTGCCCACCACGATGTGGCCGCAGTTGCTGCACTGCCAGACCATGTCGCCGTCGCGGGAGAAGACGATGCCGCTTTCGATGTTGCTCAGCAGCTTGCGGTAGCGCTCCTCGTGCTCCTTCTCGATCTTCGCCACCTCGGAGAAGAGGTAGGCGATGTGGTCGAAGCCCTCGGCCTTGGCGGTCTCAGCGAAGCCGGCGTACATGTCGGTCCACTCGTAGTTTTCGCCCGCCGCGGCGTCCACCAGGTTCTCGGTGGTCTCGGGCATGGCGCCGCCGTGCAGCAGCTTGAACCAGATCTTGGCGTGCTCCTTCTCGTTCAGGGCGGTCTCCTCAAACAGGGAGCCGATCTGAACGTAGCCGTCCTTCTTGGCCTTGGAGGCGTAGTACTGGTACTTGGTGTAAGCCTGGGCCTCCCCCGCGAAGGCGGCCAGCAGATTCATTTCGGTCTTGGAACCCTTCAATTCCATAGCGAAGTTCTCCTTTCCTTTGTCCGCATGTCCGGGCCGCGCGGCGGCCCGCATGCTCATGTATCCCTATTTTACCAAAATCCCGCGGGCATTTCCACAGGAATTTTGAAAATGGGGAAAATTTTCCCGCCCGGCAAAAAAGAAAAAGGACATTCCGAAGAATGTCCTTTGTTTCCTTCTCAGCCGAGCTGGTTCAGCTTCAGGGTCATCGCGCTCTTCTTGTGAGCGGCGTTGTTCTTGTGCAGGATCCCCTTGGCGACAGCCTTGTCAACAGCCTTCACGGCCACTTTGTAAGCGCCGTCGGCCTCGGTGCGATTGCCTTCAACGGCAGCAGCCTCAAACTTCTTGACAGCGGTCTTGAGCGCAGACTTCTCGGCCTTGTTGCGGGCGTTGCGAGCCTCAGCGATGAGGACGCGCTTCTTAGCGGACTTGATATTCGGCAAACCAAACACCTCCTTGACAATAATATAGCTCACTGTGATTTCACAGAAAAAACCACCATGCGAGATGGTATTTTATCATGGAAAGCAAGAAATTGCAAGGGTTTTTCTGAAATTTCCGCATAGTTTTTTCAAAACGGCAGAGGATAGGAAAAAACCACAAAGTATTGTGTTTGCAACGAAAGGAGAGCCACAAAACATGCTGCAGAGACGGACGGATCTGGCGGCGGAGGCCGGCGAGCTGGCGAAAAAAAATCAAAAAGATCCGGGCCGCCTCCCCGGCGTGCGGAGCTGCGAGCGCCGCCGGGAGGGCTACGCGGTGGGCCAGGTGGAGATCCTGGACGGGCGGGGCGCGGCGCTGCTGGGAAAGCCCGCGGGGCGCTACGTCACGCTGGACCTCACCTCCTACTGGGAGCGGCGGGAGGAGTATTTCTCCCGGGCGGTGCGGGCCGTGGGCGAGGAGCTGCGGGCGCTGCTGCCCCCGGGCGAAGGCGGCGTGCTGGCGGTGGGGCTCGGCAACGCCGACATGACTCCCGACGCCATCGGCCCCCTGGCGGTGCGGCACATCCTCCCCACCCGGCATCTCAAGACCCCCGGCGGCCCCTTTCAGGAGTTCGACAGCGTCTGCGCGGTGGCGGCGGAGGTGGTGGGCAAGACCGGCGTGGAGGCGGCGGAGCAGGTGAAGGCCCTGACGGAAAAGCTGCGGCCGAGGGCCGTGCTGCTCATCGACGCCCTGGCCGCCCGGAGCCTGCAGCGGCTCGGCTGCACGGTGCAGCTCTCCGACACGGGACTGGTGCCGGGCTCCGGGGTGGGGAACCACCGCGCCGCTCTGGACGAGGCGTCCCTGGGGACGCCGGTGGTGTCCATCGGCGTCCCCACGGTGGTGGAGGGCGGCACGCTGGCGCTGGACCTGCTGGAGGAAGCCGGGGCCGCCGTGCCGGAGAGCCTCGCCCTCCGGCCGGGGCTGTTCGTCACCCCCAAGGAGGTGGACGAGCAGGTGCGGGAGCTGGCCCGGGTGGTGGGCTACGGCGTGAACGCCGCCCTCCACGGCCTTTCGGCGGAGGACTCCGCCGCGTTGCTGGGCTGAGAAAGACACAAAAAGAGCTGACTGCTTATCAGTCAGCTCTCAGCTTGTCGAAAAACCTCGTAGAGTTCGCGTCCGCAGACGCGAAAAAGAGTAAGATCCGTTTTTTGCCGCGGCGTGTACGTGGCAAAAAACACTTCTCGGTCCGCAAACGTGCGCATTGTCCGCCACAGAGGACAATGCGTGCGCTGCAGCGGGCCGCAACTTCCTCAAAACGCGGAGAGGAAAATCCTCTCCGCGTTTTGAAAGATATCATAGGTAATTCAGGGGATTCTTGCGCACGCCGTGGTAGCGGACCTCGAAGTGGCAGTGGTTGCCGCTGGCGTTGCCGGTCATGCCCATCCGGGCGATCTGCTGGCCCTTGTACACATGGTCGCCCTTGGAGACGAGCAGCGCGCTGTTGTGGCCGTAATAGGTCTCAAAGCCGTTGCCGTGGTCGATGATAACGAGATAGCCGTAGGTGCTGTACCAGCCGGCGTAGGTCACCGTGCCGCCGTCCGCGGCGTAGATGGGCGTGCCGCGGGAGTTGGCGATGTCGATGCCGCCGTGGTAGTTGGAGCGGCCCCAGAGGGTACGGTAGCCGAAATAGGAGGTGATGGAGCCGCTGCAGGGCCAGCGGAAGCTGCCGGTGGGGAGCCAGGTGGGCCGGGCCTTGGTGCCCACGGCCTGCAGCTCCGTCACGGGGGCGGTGAGCTCGGTGTAGGCCCGGACCGTGCGGCCCACCTCCTCGCCGTTTTTATATGTCACGTCCGCCACCACGTCCGCCTTGCCGTACACGCCGGCGGAGAGGACCTTGTAGTCGCCCTTGTACATGGTGGGGTCTTCCTGGTACTCCACTTCATAGGGGATGTTGGAGACATAGTGCTGCTGCTCGGTGAAGGTGATGGTGAGATAGGGGACGGCGGCGGAGAGCACCAGCGTGTCGCCCACATGCAGGCGGCTGATGTTGTAGCCGGGGTTCAGCTTCAGCAGCTCGGCGCTGGTCATGCCGTTGTCGTTGGCGATGCGGGACCAGACGTCGCCGGATTTGACGGTGTAGGTGACCTCCTCCTCATGGGTGCTGTTGAGGACCTCCGCGATGCGGCCGATGCTCATAAGATACTCCGTGGGGACATAGCCCTGGCGCACCTCCACCTTCTCCTCGAAGTCGCAGGAGACGGTGTTCTCCGTGGTGTAGGCGTACTGCAGCTGGTGCAGCAGGTCCTCCAGCACATACTCATATTGGGTGGCGCAGATCAGCTCGTCGTTGATGTACAGGCCGTAGCCATGGACCACCAGGCCGATCTTTTCCGACAGGATGTCCTCCAGCTCCTCCTCGCTGAGCAGCTCGCTGCGGGAGGCCAGGGTCGTGGTGGTAGTCACGGCCCCCTCGTCCAGGGTGTAGCGGCTGTCCACCGCGTCCTTGGTGGCGGCCTCGATGTGCTCCACGGCGGCGGCCGCGTCGTCCGTGCTGCGGACCACGCCCAGCTCCTCGCCGTTATACAGTACGGAGGAGGCGAAAGTGTACAGGGAGAAGAAGATGACCACGCAGGCCACCGTCCCGGCGAGGCAGAGGAACCAGGCCGGGCGCATGTGGAAGCGCTCTTTCATGTGCTGGAAGCGGTTGCTGCGGCCGATGCTCCGCCTGCGGCGGTGCAGCACCGCTTCCTTCATCCTGGCCAGCAGGTAGGGCAGCATGCCCCAGAGGAAGAGCAGCAGCTGCAGCAGGAAATGGGAGGACTCGGGAAACTCCTTCTCCCGCTTGGAGCGCACGACCTCCCGCAGCACCACGTTGCCCCGGTGGAGTTTCTCGCCCCAGCCCAGGAAGAACGCCGCCACGGCGCGGCGCAGCTCCACGCACTCCTTCTTCAGCTCTGCCCAGAAGCGCTGCCACAGCGCGGCGGGGGTCAGAGCGGGGCGCTGCCGCCTGGGCGGCGCCTCCGTTTGGGAGCCCTCCTCCCCGGCGGCTTCGGGGCCCTCCCCATCAGCGCCGGCGGCGGGCTCGTCCTCCGCCCTCCGGCGGCGGGACCGGGCGGGCGCGTCCTGGCGCTCCCCGGGAGAGGCCTCAGTGTCCCGGCGCAGCCGGGAGGGAGCCTTCCTCCCCCGGCGGCGGGGGCTTTCCTCTTCGGCGGGGGGACCCTCCTCCGGGGAGAGCCCGTCCAGCCCGTCCGTATATTCGGTTTTTTGCAGCTTGGGATCGGTGATTTCCATAGAGATCTCCTTTTGCGGGATATGGGAGCGGAAACGGTGCAAAAAACACGACAACACACCAGTTTTCACACGCCGGCGGCGCGTGAAGGGGCGTCTGCCCGCCCTGGGGCGCGGCAAACGCCACAAGTTACAAATTGTAACCTTTCCTATCATACCTCCCTTTCCCGCTTCCGTCAAGAAAAATATGCCCAGGCGGCGGGCGGGGAAGCATTTGGCAGCGGCGGCGGGTCCCGGGCGGTGCGGGGGGCAAAAAAAGTCCCCTGTTTTGCCGCCGCCCCCTTGCCCTTTGGCAGGAAAAGGGTATATACTCTTATTGTATTCGTGGAATTACGCGCAAGCGTGCGCAAGATCAAAACTTAGGAGGCAAGCAATCATGTTTTCTGTTCTTTTGAACAATCTGAGAGCCAACCGCCGCACCATCGTTTTCACCGAGGGTCCCGACGCCCGCATCCAGGAGGCCGCCGCGCGGCTGCTGCAGGAGGACCTGATGGACGTGATCCTGGTGGGCAACGTGGAGGAAGTGCAGGCCGCGGCGCAGAAGAACGGCTTTGACATCTCCAAGGCCCAGATCGTGGATCCCGCGACCTATGAGGGCATGGACGAGATGGTCGCCACCATGGTGGAGCTGCGCAAGGGCAAGATGTCCCCGGAGGACTGCCGCGCCGCCCTGCAGAAGGGCAACTACTTCGGCACCATGCTGGTGAAGATGGGCAAGGCCGACGCCCTGCTGGGCGGCGCCACCTATTCCACCGCCGACACCGTCCGCCCCGCGCTGCAGCTGGTGAAGACCCGCAAGGGCGCGCACCTGGTCTCCTCCTGCTTCATCCTGACCCGTCCCGGCGACGATCCCCTGAGCAAGCTCTGCATGGGCGACTGCGCCATCAACATCGACTACCCCGACACCGTGGATAAGACCACC
>JBJDYT010000085.1:0-40504 GCA_051867635.1 Oscillospiraceae bacterium | reverse complement strand
ATGGTCTAAACCAATCTCAATAAAGGAGAGAAACGCAAATGGCTATTAAAACTTTTAAGCCTTATACCCCGTCCCGGCGGAACATGACCGTTTCCGGCTTCGACGGTGTGGACAAGAAGGCAAAACCTGAGCGTAGCCTGGTTGAGACCATCAAGAAGAACGCCGGTCGCAACAGCTACGGCCGCATCACCGTCCGCCACCGCGGCGGCGGCAACAAGCGCAAGTACCGTGTCATCGACTTCAAGCGCAACAAGCTGGAGATGTTCGCCACGGTCCTGCGCCTGGAATACGATCCCAACCGCAGCGCCTACATCGCGCTGGTGCAGTATGAGGACGGCGAGAAGCGCTACATCCTGGCTCCCGTGGGCCTGAGCGTGGGCGACAAGATCCAGGCCAGCGCCGCCGCGGATATCAAGCCCGGCAACGCGCTGCCCATCGCCAACATCCCCGTGGGTACCGTGATCCACAACATCGAGATGCACCCCGGCAAGGGCGGCCAGCTGGTCCGCGCCGCCGGCACCTCCGCCCAGCTGATGGCCAAGGACGGCGACGACGCCCAGATCCGTATGCCCTCCGGCGAGGTCCGCATCGTGCGCACCAACTGCTACGCCACCATCGGCCAGGTGGGCAACATCGAGCATGAGAACATCCAGCTCGGCAAGGCCGGCCGCAAGCGCCACATGGGCTGGCGGCCCACCGTCCGCGGCTCCGTCATGAACCCCTGCGACCACCCCCACGGCGGCGGCGAGGGCAAGAGCCCTGTGGGCCGTCCCGGTCCTGTGACTCCCTGGGGCAAGCCCGCTCTGGGTTACAAGACCCGCAAGGACAAGAACCCCACCAATAAGTTCATCGTCAAGCGCCGTAATGTGAAGTAAGGAGGCAAGTGAATCATGAGCAGATCTGTGAAAAAAGGTCCTTTCGTTGCCCCCGAGCTGCTGAAGCGCGTGGAGGAAATGAATAAGACCGGCGAGAAGAAGGTCCTGAAGACCTGGAGCCGCAGCTCCACCATCTTCCCCTCCTTCGTCGGCCACACCATCGCGGTCCACGACGGCCGCAGACACGTTCCCGTTTATATCCAGGAAGATATGGTCGGCCACAAGCTGGGCGAGTTCGCTCCCACCCGTACCTTCCGCGGCCACGTGAAGTCTAAGTAAGGAGGATGCAGAACATGGAAGCTAAAGCTTATCTGAGATTTGTCCGCATCTCTCCCCGCAAGGTCCAGATCGTCTGCGACCTGATCCGCGGCAAGGATGCCGGCACCGCCATGGCTATCCTGATGCAGACCCCCAAGGCTGCGTCGGAGCCTCTGATGAAGCTCCTCAAGAGCGCCTGCGCCAACGCGGAGAACAACTTCAGCATGGATCCCTCCAAGCTGTACGTCTCCGAGGTGTTCGCCACCCCCGGCCCCATTCTGAAGAGAATGATGCCCCGGGCGCAGGGCAGAGCTTACCGCATCAACAAGAGAACCTCTCACGTGACTCTCGTGGTCGCGGAGAAGGACTGAGGGAGGAGGACAGTTTATGGGACACAAAGTTAATCCTCACGGCCTGCGCGTGGGCGTCATCAAAGACTGGGACTCCCGTTGGTATGCCAGAGAAGAGAAGGTCGGCGACCTGCTGGTCGAGGACCACAAGATCCGTGAATATCTGAAGAAGAACCTCTACAGCGCCGGTATCCCCAAGATCGAGATCGAGCGCAGCAGCGACAAGGTGGTCATCTACCTGCACTGCGCCCGTCCGGGCGTCGTCATTGGCAAGGGCGGCACGGAGATCGAGAAGTACCGCCTGGCCGTGGAGAAGATGATCGGCAAGAGCGTGAAGCTGAACATCGTCGAGGTCAAGAACCCCGATATGGACGCGCAGCTGGTGGCGGAGAATATCGCCGCGCAGCTGGAGAAGCGCATCAGCCACCGCCGCGCCATGAAGAACGCCATGGGCCGCGCCATGCGCAGCGGCGCCAAGGGCATCAAGTGCGCCTGCTCCGGCCGTCTGGGCGGCCGCGAGATCGCCGGTGTCGAGCATTACCATGACGGCACCACCCCCCTGCAGACCATCCGCGCCGACATCGACTACGGCTTCGCTGAGGCCGCCACGACCTTCGGCCGCATCGGCTGCAAGGTGTGGATCTACAAGGGCGAGGTCCTGACCCAGACCCTGCGCACCACCCCCCGCACCATCGATACCTCCAAGCCCTATGAGGAGCGCCGTGAGCGCCGTCCCCGCCGGGATGGCGACCGCCGTCCTCCCCGCCGCGACGGCCAGGGCTTCAACCGCGGTCCCCGTCCCCAGCAGGGCCAGGGCTTCCGCAGACCCACTGAGAACAAGGAAGGAGGCGCCCGGTAATGCTTCTGCCCAAGAGAGTGAAGTACCGCAGAGTCCAGCGCGGCCGTATGACCGGCAAGGCCCTGCGCGGCAACAAGATCACCTATGGTGAGTACGGCCTGGTCGCCACCGAGCCCGCCTGGATCACCAGCAACCAGATCGAGGCCGCCCGTATCGCCATGACCCGCTACACCAAGCGCGGCGGTCAGGTGTGGATCAAGATCTTCCCCGATAAGCCCGTTACGAAGAAGCCTGCCGAGGTCCGCATGGGTTCCGGTAAGGGCTCTCCCGAGTTCTGGGTGTCCGTTGTCAAACCCGGCCGCGTGATGTTCGAAATCGCCGGCGTTCCCGAGGAGATCGCTAAGGAAGCGCTGCGTCTGGCCAGCCACAAGCTGCCCATCAAGACGCGCATCGTCAAGCGCGAGGACCTCGAGGCTCAGGAAGTAGGTGAATAATGATGAAGGCAAGTGAAGTTCGCGCCATGAGCGTCGAGCAGCTGAACGAAAAGCTGTCCGAACTGAAGAAGGATCTGTTCTTCCTGCGCATGCAGCACGCCACCAACCAGCTGGATAACCCCCTGAAGATCCAGCAGACCAAGCGTGATATTGCCCGAGTCAAGACCATGATCCGTGAAAAGGAGGATAACTAAACATGGAAGAAAAGAGAAATTCCTCCCGTAAGACCCGTGTGGGTAAGGTCGTTTCTGACAAGATGGACAAGACCGTGGTGGTCGCGATTTCCGACCGCGTGGCCCATCCTCTGTACAAGAAGATCGTCGGCCGTACCTATAAGCTGAAGGCCCACGACGAGAACAACGCGTGCGGCGTCGGCGATACCGTGAAGGTGATGGAGACCCGCCCCCTCAGCAAGGACAAGAGATGGCGCGTGGTCGAGATCATCGAGAAAGCTAAGTAAGGAGGCGCCGGAATATGATTCAGCAGGAAACTTTTCTGAAGGTCGCCGATAACACTGGCGCCAAGGAAATCAAGTGCATCCGCGTTCTGGGCGGTTCCAAGCGCAAGTACGGCAACATCGGCGACGTCATCGTCGCTTCCGTCCGCAAGGCGGCTCCCGGCGGTCAGGTGAAGAAGGGCGAGGTCGTCCGCGCCGTCATCGTCCGCAGCGCCAAGGGCATCCGCCGCAACGACGGCACCTATGTCCGCTTCGACGACAACGCCGCCGTCCTCATCAAGGAGGATAAGAACCCCCGCGGCACCCGTATCTTTGGGCCCGTTGCCCGTGAGCTGCGCGACAAGGATTACATGAAGATCCTGTCCCTGGCTCCCGAGGTCATTTAAGGAGGGCATACGAGATGGCTATGAACATTAAGAAGAACGACACCGTGGTCGTTCTGTCCGGCAAGGACAGAGGCAAGACCGGCAAGGTCCTGGGCACCGTGCCCAGCGAGCAGAAGGTCGTTGTCGAGGGCATCAACATGGCGACCTGCCACATCAAGCCCCGCAAGCAGGGCGAGACCGGCGGCATCGTGCAGCGTGAAGCTGCCATCTACGCCTCCAAGGTCCAGGTGGTCTGCCCCAAGTGCAACAAGGGCACCCGCGTTGCGCATAAGGTCGCTGACGGCAAGAAAGTCCGCGTGTGCAAGCACTGCGGCGCCGAGCTGTAAGGAAAGGAGAGAGTACAATGGCAAGACTGAAGGTTAAGTATACCGAGGAGATCGCCCCCGCTCTCTTCAAGCAGTTTGGCTACAAGAGCACCATGCAGATCCCCAAGATCGACAAGATCATCGTGAACGTCGGCTGCGGCGAAGCCCGCGAGAACCCCAAGGTCCTGGACGCCGTCGCCCGCGACCTGGCCGCCATCACCGGCCAGAAGGCCGTCATCACCAAGGCCAAGAAGTCCATCGCGAACTTCAAGGTCCGTGAAGGCATGCCCGTCGGCGCCAAGGTCACCCTCCGCGGCGACAAGATGTGGGAGTTCCTGGACCGCCTGTTCAACGTGGCCCTGCCCCGCGTCCGCGACTTCCGCGGCATCAACCCCAACGCCTTCGACGGCCGCGGCAACTATGCCCTGGGCATCAAGGAGCAGCTCATCTTCCCCGAGATCGAGTACGACAAGATCGACAAGATCCGCGGCATGGATATCGTGATCTGCACCACCGCCAAGACCGATGAGGAAGCCAAGGCCCTCCTCACCGCCGTGGGCGCACCCTTTGAAAGATAAGAGAGGAGACTGAAGAATGGCTAAGAAATCCATGATCCTGAAGCAGCAGGCTGCCCCCAAGTTCTCCACTCGCAGGTACAACCGCTGCAAGCTCTGCGGCCGTCCCCACGCCTACCTCCGCAACTACGGCGTCTGCCGTATCTGCTTCCGCGAGCTGGCGTACAAGGGCGAGATCCCCGGCGTCCGCAAGGCTTCTTTCTAAGTCCCGTTTCACCTGCTCAGCGCTGCCGCCGTGCCGCGCTGGGCAGGGAAGAGAGGGCAAACAAACATTTTTTGTGAGCAAAGGCTTTTGATATGGACCTTTGTGATACGGGATGGCGAAAGGTCAGGGGCAATTAAGCCGCCGCGCGCGGCGGAGCGAATTGGTTCTGATACCTCGCTGCCTGAACAGGCGGTATAATCTCACCTGCCGCCTGTAACTCTAAAACAGGAGGAAAGAAAAAATGCATATCACCGATCCCATCGCCGACATGCTGACCCGCATCCGTAATGCGAGCAACGCCAAGCATGAAAGCGTCGATGTGCCTGCTTCCAACATGAAGAAGAGCATCGCTCAGATCCTGCTGGACGAGGGCTACATCAAGAATTTCCAGATCATTGACGATGGCACCCAGGGCGTCATCCGCATCACGCTGAAGTACGGCGCGGGCAAGCAGCAGGTCATCTCCGGCCTCCGCCGCGTGTCCAAGCCCGGCCTGCGCGTGTATGCCGGCGCCGACGAACTGCCCCGCGTCCTGAAGGGCCTGGGCATCGCCATCGTTTCCACGTCCAAGGGCGTCATGACCGATAAGGCCGCTCGCGCGGCGCATATCGGCGGCGAAGTCCTGGCATTCATTTGGTAAGGGGAGGTTTGAACAATGTCTAGAATTGGTAGAATGCCCATTACCATCCCCGCCGGTGTCGAAGTCAAGGTCGGCGAGAACAACTTCGTCACTGTCAAGGGTCCCAAGGGCGAGCTCTCTCAGCAGCTCAGCCCCCTCATGAGCATCGAGGAAGAGGCCGGCGTGCTGCACGTCAAGCGCCCCAACGATGAGAAGGAGACCCGCGCCCTGCACGGTCTGACCCGCAGCCTGCTGCACAACATGGTCGTGGGCGTGCATGAGCCTTATAAGAAAGAACTGGAAGTCAACGGCGTGGGCTACCGTGCCGCCAAGGAGGGCGACAAGCTGGTCCTGACCGTGGGCTATTCCCATACCGTCGAGATGAAGGCGCCCCAGGGCATCGAGATCGAGGTCCCCGCGCCCAACAAGATCGTCATCAGCGGCTGCGACAAGCAGGCCGTGGGCCAGTTCGCGGCGGAAGTCCGCGAGAAGCGTCCTCCCGAGCCTTACAAGGGCAAGGGCATCAAGTATGCTGACGAAGTCATCCGCCGCAAGGTCGGTAAGACCGGCGCCAAGAAGTAAGGAGGTGTGCCGATATGATTAACAGACCCGATACCAATGCGCAGCGCATCAAGCGCCATAAGAGAGTCCGTGCCAAGGTGTTCGGCACGCCCGAAAGACCCCGCCTGAACGTGTTCCGCAGCGAGAAGAACATCTACGCGCAGATCATCGACGACGTGGCAGGCCACACCCTGGTCTCCGCCTCCTCTCTCGACAAGGAGATCGAGGGCAACGGCGGCAACAAGGTCGCGGCCCGCGCCGTGGGCAAGCTGGTGGCGGAGCGCGCCAAGGCCAAGGGCATCGACACGGTGGTGTTCGACCGTGGCGGTTACCTGTACCACGGCCGCGTGGCCGAGCTGGCAGAAGGCGCCCGCGAAGGCGGCCTGGAATTCTAAGAGGAGGAACAACGAAATGGCAAGATTTGAAAGAGAACCCAGCGAATACACCGAGAAAGTTGTTGCCCTCAACCGTGTTTCCAAGACCGTTAAGGGCGGCCGCGTCATGAAGTTCTCCGCTCTGGTCGTCGTCGGCGACGAGAAGGGCAAGGTCGGTTACGGCCTCGGCAAGGCGGCGGAAGTTCCCGAAGCCATCCGCAAGGGCCTGGAGAGCGCCAAGAAGAACATGATCACCGTGACCATGTCCGGCACCACCATCCCCCACGAGACCATCGGCGAGTTCGGCGCCGGCCGCGTCATGATGAAGCCCGCCGCTCCCGGTACCGGCATCATCGCCGGCGGCGCTGTGCGTGCCGTGGTGGAAGCCGCCGGCATCAAGGACATCCGCGCCAAGTGCCTGCGCTCCAACAACCCCAACAACGTGGTCGCCGCCACCTTTGAAGGCCTGAAGGCCATGCGCGGTCCCGAGCAGGTGGCCGCCGTCCGCGGCAAGAGCGTGGAAGAGATCGTTGGTTAAGGAGGTAGCAAGATGAAGAAGTTGAAAGTGCAGCTCGTCAAGAGCCTCAACGGCAGACTGGAGAAGCATGTCGCTACCGCTGCCTCCCTGGGCCTGCGCAAGATCGGCGACGCCACCGTGCAGCCCGACAACGAACAGACCCGCGGCAAGATCGCCCAGATCGGCTATCTGCTGCAGGTCAGCGAAGAAAACTGAGGAGGTACCGCGAAATGAAACTGCAAGAACTTTCCCCCGCAGCAGGCTCCGTCAAGGAAGCCTATCGTAAGGGTCGCGGTGCCGGCAGCGGCAACGGCAAGACCGGCGGCCGCGGCCACAAGGGCCAGAAGGCCCGCAGCGGCGGCAAGGTCCGCGTCGGCTTCGAAGGCGGCCAGATGCCTCTGGCCCGCCGCATCCCCAAGCGCGGCTTCAACAACATCTTTGCGAAGCCCTACGAAATCATCAACCTGAGTGCTCTGAACGCATTCGAAAACGGTGACACCGTTACCGCGGAAGCTCTGCTGGCAAAAGGCATTTTGAGCAAGTGCGAGTATGGTTACAAGGTCCTTGGCAACGGCAAGGTTACCAAGAACGTGACCGTTCAGGCCAACGCTTTTTCCGCCTCTGCCAAGGAAGCCATTGAGGCTGCAGGCGGAAAGGCTGAGGTGATCTAAGTGATTCAGACCATTCGCAAGGCCTGGGCGATCCCGGAGCTGCGCAAGAAGATCGTGTTCACCCTGCTGATCCTGCTGATCTTCCGCATCGGTAACGCGATCCCCGTGCCCTATGTGGATACGGATCTGCTCGGCAGTTATCTCAACAGCATGAGCACTACGGTCCTGGGCCTGTATAACGTGATGTCCGGCGGCGCTTTCGCACAGGCGACCCTGTTCGCTCTGGGCGTGCAGCCCTACATCAACAGCTCCATCATCATCCAGCTGCTGACCATCGCCATTCCCGCTCTGGAGCGCATGGCGAAGGAAGGCGGCGAGGAAGGCCGTAAGAAGATCGCCTCCATCACCCGGTATGCCACCGTGGCCATCGCCCTGCTGCAGGGCTTCGGCTACTACATGATCATGAGGAACTACAACCTGCTCAGCGTGGAGAACCCCACCATCTGGCACGCGCTGGTCATCATTGTGTCCTTCGTGGCCGGCAGCTCCTTTGTCATGTGGATCGGCGAGCAGGTCAATGAGTTCGGTATCGGCAACGGTATCTCCATCATCCTGTTCGCAGGCATCATCTCCCGCGTCCCCTCTGGCGTCTCCACCCTGGCCTCCATGGTGAAGAACGGCGGCCTGGGCTGGCTGTGGGCGCTGCTGCTGGTCATCGGCATGCTGCTGCTGATCATGCTGATCGTGTTCGTCAACGACGCCGAGCGCCGCATTCCCGTGCAGTACGCCAAGCGTCAGGTGGGCCGCAGGATGTACGGCGGCCAGAGCTCCCACCTTCCTATGAAGGTGAACATGAGCGGCGTTCTGCCCGTCATCTTCGCGCAGAGCATCGCCTCCCTCCCCGCCACTATCGCGGCGTTCCTGCCCGCTCCGGCGGAGGGTTCCTTCTGGGCCGGCCTGCTCAACGCCATCGACACCAAGTCCTGGCTGTACATGATCTTCTATTTCCTGATGATCATCGGCTTCAGCTATTTCTATTCCACCATTCAGTTCAACCCTGTTGAGATCTCCAACAACCTGAAGAAGAACGGCGGCTTCATCCCCGGCTTCCGTCCGGGCAAGCCCACCACGGACTTCATCAGCAAGGTCCTCAGCAAGGTCACGCTCTTTGGCGCCATCTATCTCGGCATCGTGGCCATCGCTCCCCTGATCGTGGGCAAGTTCGCCGGCGAGTATAACATCGCCATCGGCGGCACCTCCGTCATCATCGTGGTGGGCGTCGCCCTCGAGACCGTGAAGGCTCTGGAAAATCAGATGCTGATGCGCCAGTACAAGGGGTTCCTTGAATAAGGAGGAGGGAGGATCACATGAGACTGATTCTTTTGGGCGCTCCCGGCGCCGGCAAAGGTACGCAGGCTGAGATCCTGAGCAAAGCGCTCGCTATTCCCACTATCTCCACCGGCAATATCCTGCGGGCCGCCATCAAGGACGGCACGCCCACGGGCCTGAAGGCCAAGGCGTATATGGATGCCGGTCAGCTGGTCCCCGACGAAGTGATCATCGGCATCATCACGGAGCGTCTGGCCAAGGACGACTGTGCGAAGGGCTACATCCTGGACGGTGTGCCCCGCACCATCGCCCAGGCCGAGGCTCTGGAGAAGGCCGGGATCCAGTTTGACGCCGTCGTTTCCATTGAGATCGCCGACGAAGCGATCGTCAAGCGGATGGGCGGCCGCCGCGTCTGCGAAAGCTGCGGCTCCAGTTATCACCTGGTGGCGGTCCCTCCCAAGCAGGAGGGCGTCTGCGATAACTGCGGCGGCAAGCTGGTGCAGCGCAAGGATGATGCCCCCGAGACGGTGCTGAGCCGGCTTGAGGTCTATCATAAGGAGACGGAACCTCTCAAGGCCTTCTACGCCGAGAGAGGCCTCCTGAAGGCAGTGGACGGCAATTCCGGCTCTGTGGCCGGTACCTCCGAAGCCATTCTCGCGGTCCTGGGGAAGTGAACGTATGATCACCATTAAGTCCCCCCGCGAGATCGAAGCGATGCGCCTGGCGGGAAAAATTACCGCGGCTGCCCGTGCGTATGCAGGGGAATTGGTAAAGCCGGGCGTAACAACCCAAGAGATCGACAAAGCAGTACACCATTTCATCAAGCAGCATGGAGCCGTCCCTTCGTTCCTCCACTACAACGGCTATCCGGCCAGTTGCTGCATCTCCGTCAACGATGAGATCATCCACGGGATTCCCGGCAAGCGGGTCCTGAAGGAGGGCGACATCGTCAGCGTGGATGTGGGGGCGTATATCGGCGGCTACCACGGCGACTGTGCGGCCACCTTTCCCTGCGGCGAGATTTCGGAGGAGGCGAAGCGCCTCATCCGCGTCACGGAGCAGAGCTTCTACGAGGGGCTCCGCTATGCGAGAGAGGGCTGCCGCCTGTCCGACATCTCTGCGGCAGTGCAGAGATATGTAGAGGACAATGGTTTCTCCGTCGTGCGGGAGTATGTCGGTCACGGGATCGGCAGCAACATGCACGAGGCGCCTGAGATCCCCAACTACGGGGAACCGGGCCACGGGCCCCGGCTTCTGCGGGGCATGACCATTGCCGTGGAACCCATGGTGAACGCGGGTACAGCGGCCATCCGGCAGATGCCGGACGGCTGGACCGTCCGGACCCGGGACGGCAAGAACGCGGCGCACTATGAAAACACCATTCTCATCACCGCCGGCGATCCGGAGCTTCTGACGGATCCCGCGAACATTCGTCTGGACTGATGAGGGTACTGCGCATGGAAACCTGTTATCACAGCCACCGCCGGGGCGCGGCGCAGGCCGCTCCCCCGCGGAAGGCATATCGGAAGCACATGACTCAAATACCCCTGCTTCGCAGGGAGGGTAATCTGAACCAGGAGGGATCGACGCTTGGCAAAATCTGACATGATCGAAGTGGAGGGCGTCGTGGTGGAAGCGCTTCCCAATACGACTTTCCAGGTCGACATTGGCAAGGGCCACACCATTTTGGCGCACATTTCCGGAAAGCTCAGAATGAATTTCATCAGAATTCTGCCCGGTGACAAGGTCACGGTGGAGATGTCTCCCTATGACCTGACCCGCGGCCGGATTACCTGGCGTAGTAAGTAATGGAGGTTTATTAGCATGAAAGTAAGACCGTCCGTAAAGCCCATGTGCGAAAAGTGCAAGATTATTCGCCGCAAAGGTCGCGTGATGGTGATCTGCGAAAATCCCAAGCATAAGCAGAGACAGGGCTAAGATTGAATTGGAGGTGCTTGAAAAACTATGGCACGTATTGCCGGTATTGACCTGCCGAAGGATAAGCGAATCGAGATCGGACTCACTTATGTGTACGGTATTGGCGTAAAGAGCGCGGGCGACATCCTGAAGAAGGCTGGCGTCAACCCCGATACCCGCGTGAAGGACCTGACGGACGCCGAGGAAGCGCGCATCCGTGAAGTGATCGATCAGAACTACATCGTCGAAGGCGACCTGCGCCGTCAGGTGGCTCTGGACATCAAGCGTCTGACCGAGATCGGCTGCTATCGCGGCACCCGTCACCGCCGCGGTCTTCCCGTGCGCGGCCAGCGCAGCAAGACCAACGCCCGTACGCGCAAGGGTCCCAAGAAGACCATCGCGAACAAGAAGAAGTAAGGAGGGGAGATAAGAAATGGCTGCTAACACCAACAACGGCAAGAAGGTCATCCGCCGCCGCCGTGAAAAGAAGAACATTGAAAAGGGTCAGGTCCATATCCGCTCCTCCTTCAACAACACCATGGTCACCGTGACCGACACGCAGGGCAACGCCCTCTCCTGGGCTTCCTCCGGCGGTCTCGGCTTCCGCGGCAGCAAGAAGTCCACTCCCTTCGCCGCCCAGAGCGCGGCGGAGACCGCGGCCAAGGCCGCCATGGAGCATGGTCTGAAGACCGTGGAGGTCTTCGTCAAGGGCCCCGGCCAGGGCCGTGAGGCTGCGATCCGCGCCCTGCAGGCCGTGGGTCTGGAAGTTACCATGATCAAGGACGTCACGCCCATTCCTCACAATGGCTGCCGTCCCCCGAAGCGTCGTCGCGTCTAATCGATAAAGGAGGTAAAAAGCATATGGCAAGATATACCGGAGCAGTTTGCCGCCTGTGTCGCAGAGAGGGCCAGAAGCTCTTCCTGAAGGGTGACAGATGCTATACTGAGAAGTGCGCCGTGGACCGCCGTTCCTACGCTCCCGGCATGCACGGCAACGCGAGAAACAAGAAGATGTCCGAATACGGCATGCAGCTGCGTGAAAAGCAGAAGGCCCGCCGTTATTACGGGGTGCTGGAGAACCAGTTCCAGGAGTATTTTGTGATGGCCTCCAAGCGCAAGGGCATGACCGGCGAGAACCTGCTGGCCATCCTGGAATCCCGTCTGGACAACGTGGTGTACCGTCTCGGCTTCGCCATGAGCCGTGCGGAGGCCCGCCAGCTGGTCCGCCACGGCCACTTCACCGTGGACGGCAAGAAGGTCAACATTCCTTCCTACCTGGTCAAGACCGGCGAGACCGTCGCCCTGGCGGAAAAGAGCCGCAGCCTGGACAAGATCAAGGGCTCTCTGGAAGCCAACGCCTCCCGCGTGGTTCCCAAGTGGCTTGACTTCGATGCGAAGAATACGACGGCAAAGGTCGTTGCCGTTCCCGCCCGCGAAGACATCGATCTTCCCATCGAGGAGCATCTCATCGTCGAGTTGTACTCCAAGTAACCGGCGTGTGCCCTCATTATCGCAAGGACGCAATTTCGCATACGGGACGCCGTATGCATCGACAAAAATAAGGAGGGTAACTGCATGATCGAGATCGAGAAGCCTCAGATCGAGTATATCGAAAACGCGGAAGATACTTCCTATGGGAAGTATGTGATCGAGCCTCTGGAACGCGGTTACGGTACTACCCTGGGCAACGCGCTGCGCCGCATCCTGCTCAGCAGCCTGCCCGGCACGGCGGCGACCAGCATCAAGATCGCCGGCGTGAAGCACGAGTTCTCCACCATCCCCGGTGTGAAGGAGGACGTGACGGAGATCGTCCTGAACGTCAAGGGCATCATCGCCAAGCTCCACAGCGAGGGCGCGAAGACCGTCTATATCGACGCGGTGGGTCCCTGCGAAGTCACCGCCGGCGATATCAAGGGCGACGGCGAGGTGGAGATCCTGAATCCTGGCATGCATATCGCCACGCTGGATCAGGGTGCGACGCTGAGCATGGAGATCACCATGAACCACGGCCGCGGCTATGTCTCCGCCGACCGCAACAAGCCCCAGCAGGCCATCATCGACGTTATCCCGGTGGACTCCATCTACACCCCGGTGTACAAGGCGAACTACAGCGTGGAGAACACCCGCGTCGGCAACATGACCGATTTTGACAAGCTCACGCTGGAGGTCTGGACCGACGGCACCATCTCCGCAAGAGACGCGGTGTCCCTGGCGGCCAAGATCCTCTGCGACCACTTCGCGCTCTTCACCGACCTCTCCGACACCATGGGCGGCAAGTCTACCGTGGTGGAGAAGGAGGCCACCCAGCGCGACAAGGTCCTGGAGATGACCATCGAGGAGCTGGACCTCTCTGTCCGCAGCTTCAACTGCCTCAAGCGCGCCAACATCAACACCGTGGAGGATCTCACCCGCAAGACCGAGGACGAGATGATGAAGGTCCGCAACCTGGGCCGCAAGTCCCTGGAAGAGGTCATCAACAAGCTGGCCATGATGGGCCTGTCCCTGGCCGACGAAGAAAACAACTGAGACGGTTTTCGGTAGAAGCAGGCTTTCGTCGAATGCAAGCTTTTTCATGAAACCAGTATGAGATTGTCCGCCACGCGGCAGGACAATAGCCTATAAGGAGGAAACGAACATGCCCGGAACTCGTAAGCTCGGTAAGACTACCGATCAGCGTATCGCGATGCTCCGTCAGCAGGTGACCGATTTTCTGGACAAGGGCAAGATGGAGACCACCGTCACCCGCGCCAAGGAGATCAAGCCCCTGGCTGAGAAGATGATCACCCTGGGCAAGAAGGGCGACCTGGCGGCGTACCGTCAGGCCATGGCCTTCATCACCCGCGAGGACGTGGTCAAGAAGATCTTCAAGGAGATCGCCCCCAGCTATGCGGAGCGCAACGGCGGCTACACCCGCATCACCCGCACCGGCGTTCGCCGCGGCGACGCGGCGGAGACCGCTATGATCGAGCTGGTCTGAGCCAAGCTCTCACATCATCCAAGAAAGACCGTTCCAGCGGCAGCCGCCGCCGGGACGGTTTTTTTCGTCTCCCCGCGGAAGAGGGGGACTATTCCGCCGCGCTTTTCCATAGACTGATAGACGACGGAGCTTGCGGAGAAAGGGAGGCGGGGCGGTGAACAGGATCAGGCGGCGGCTCATGCTGGGGGCGTCGGCGGCGTTCCTTCTGCTCATGGCGGGGATCATCGCCGGGGCGGAGAGCCAGGCGGAGACAGTCTCGGCGGCGCCGGAGGGCAAATATGTGGCGCTGACCTTCGACGACGGGCCTTCGCCCGCCACCACCGGGGCGCTGCTGGACGGACTGAAGGCGCGGGGGGCCAAGGCCACCTTCTTCGTGGTGGGGAGCTGCGCGGAGGAGAATGAGGCGCTGCTGCTGCGCATGGCGGAGGAGGGGCACCAGATCGGCCAGCACACCTACTCCCACATCGCCCTGAAGGACCAAAGCGACTGGACCATCCTCTGGGAGGTGCGGCAGACCGACGCGCTGCTGTGCCGTCTGCTGGGGGAGGGGGACTACTGGCTCCGCCCGCCCTATGGGCTGGTGGAGGAGCGGCAGTACGCCCTCGTCGAAACGCCGCTCATCACATGGTCCGTGGACGCGCTGGACTGGAAGCTGCTGGATGCGGAAAAGGTGACGGCGTTGGTGCTGTCCACGGTGCAGAGCGGGGACGTCATCCTGATGCACGACATCTACCAGAGCTCCGTGGACGCCGCCCTGCAGATCGTGGACGCCCTCCAGGCTCAGGGCTATGAATTCGTCACCGTGCGGCAGCTCATGGAGCTGTACGGCGTCACCCCGGGGCCGGGGGAGCTGTACCGCAGCCCCACCCTGCCGGGCCGCGGCTACTGAGGGGCAGGAGGAAAAGAAAAAAACCGTCCCGCGCGGCAGCGCGGGACGGTTTTCGGTCCTATGTCGATCACAGAATGTTCAGCACCAGCGTCAGCACCACGAAAACGGCGCCAATCCACTTGGTGGCCCTGGCCAGCTTGGCGTCGAAGGTCTTGGCCTTGCCCTTCGCCATGAAGGTGTCGGCCACGCCGCCGATGGCGCCGGAGAGCCCGGCCTGCTTGCCGGACTGGAACAGGACGGCCAGAATCAGGAGCAGGCCGGCCAGAAGCTGCAGGATCGTCACGAAAATCTCCATGTTGTGTACCTCCAAAACTGTCAATGCGTCAAAACGCACATTTTTCCGTAGGATTTAATGATATCATAGAACAAAGCGCATTTCAAGTGATTTTTCAAATCTCCCGGGGAAAAAGTCGGGAAAAGCGGGGAGAAAAATCTCAAACATTTGTTGCATTTCCGGACGGACTGTGTTACACTGGTCTTACATACAAGCACACAGGCGCCGGCGGGAGACCGCATAGGGGAAAGGAGCAGCCGGAATGCAGAAGCTTTCCAGAATGCAGCAAAAGGTATACGACTATCTCGCGGCCTTTATCGAGGAGCGGGGCTACCCCCCCTCCGTGCGGGAGATCGGCGAGGCGCTGGACCTGCGCTCGCCCTCCACGGTGCATTTTCATCTCAAGCACCTGGCGGAGCTGGGCTATATCGAGAAGGACGCGGGGAAGGGCCGCGCCATCGCCCTGACCAAAGCCGCGCCCGCCCCGGCGCAGGCGGCGCCGGAGCCGGTGACAGAGGAGGCCGCGCCCCGCCGGGACCAGATCCCGGTGCTGGGGCATGTGGCCGCCGGCGCGCCTATCCTGGCGGAGGAGTGCGTGGAGGATTACCTGACCTTCGACACCCAGGGCCGGGAGGGGGAGTATTTCGCCCTGCGGGTCCGGGGCTGGTCCATGAAGAACGCAGGCATCCTGCCGGACGATCTGGTGGTGGTGCATAAGCAGCCCACGGCCCAGAACGGGGAGATCGTGGTGGCCCTGCTGGGGGAGGAGGCTACGGTGAAGCGCCTGAAGCGGCAGAACGGCCGGGTCTGGCTCATGCCGGAGAACGAGGAGTTTTCCCCCATCGACGGAACGGAGGCCCAGCTCATGGGCCGCGTCACCGCCGTGGTGCGGCAGTATTGAGGATTGCGCCGGAGGCGGCTGCCCTGCGGTGCAAGCCGTTTTTCGAAGAAATGATAAGCGGTTCCCCGCTTCGGGGAACCGCTTTTTTGCGCTTTTAAGACGCCAGCTGCGGCTTCCAGTGCTCGATGCCGTAGAAGGGATTCGCCGCGGTGGGGGTCAGCTCGCTGAGAACGGCCGTGTGGGTCAGCACGGCGTGGGTTTTGAAGCAGATGGGGACCAGGGGGGCCTCCTGCTGTATATAGGCGCAGAGTCGGCGGACCGCCGCCGGGCCGTCCGCGTCGCCGGCGCGCTGGAAGGCCGCCAGGAGCTGGTCCATGTGTTCGTCGCTGTAATAGCCGTAGTTCAGCGTTCCGCCGCTGCTCAGCAGGGCGGAGAGATCCCAGTTGGGCAGCAGCCGGGCCTCGGCGAGATAGAGGTCGAAGCTGCCGCTCTGCAGGGCCGAGACATAGCTCTCCCAGGACAGCTCCTTCACCTCCACGGTCAGGCGGCCGTAGGACAGGGCGGAGGCGATGGACCGGGCGATGGAGACCTTGTAGGCGCTCTCCTCGTTCACGATCAGCGTCGCCGTGCGCTCCCGCGCTTCGCCCTCCTGGCCGTAGCCCAGGTCGTCCATGGCCTTGTTGAAATCGTTCCGGTCATACGCCCGGTCAAGGTCCTCCGGGTACAGGGAGGAGGCGGGGGAGACGGGGAACTGGGCGGCTCTGCCGTGTCCGGAGAGATAGCCGCCCACCAGCCCCTCCCGGTCCACGCCCAGGGCCACCGCGGCGCGCAGCGCCGCGTCCCCGAAAAGGCCGGTGGTCTTAAAGCCCAGGTACAGCAGCTCCGTCGTGTCGGCCGGCGTCAGCGTGACACCGGCGGTGGCGCCCAGAGAGAAGCCCTCTGACAGGTCCGAGGTCAGAAGCTGCACCTCGCCGGAGGAAAAGCGGTAGGACGCGGTGTCGTCATCCTTCACCGCAGAGAGCTCGATGCGGGTGAGAGGCTGAATACGGCCCCGCCACCAGGCGTCGTTGGCCTTCAGATAGTCCTGTGTGCTGCCGGTGATATAGAGGTAGGGCCCGGTGCCCAGGGGCACCAGGTCGTTTTCCGTGCCGCGCTTGACGATGGGGATGTCCAGCAGGGCCGGGAAACGGGCGTCCGCACTTTTCAGCGTGACGCGCACCGTGTCCGTCCCGCTGTAGCGCAGGGAGGCCACGTTGGCGAAGCGGGCCTGGTAGCGCTCGCTGGCCTGGGCCCGGGTGAGGGTGGTGGTCACGTCCCTGGCGGTGAGGGCCGAGCCGTCGCCGAAGGTGACGCCATCGCGGATGTGGAAGGTGTAGACGAAGTGCTCCTCGTCATATTCGTAGGAATCGCAGAGGCGGTACTCCACCTGAAAGTCGGTCCCCAGTTCGAACAATCCCTCGTACAGCAGGGCCGAGACGGTCCGCTGCACCCCGTCGGCGCAGGTGATAGGGTCCAGGGTCTGCCCCGCGTACAGGGGAAGGGTGAAGGAGGCGGGCCTTACGACCGGTTCCTCCTCCTGTTCGCCCCCGGCCAGGGGGAACTCATCCCCGCTCTCCGGCGGCGCTTCCGCGCAGCCGCACAAAAGCAGCAGCGAAAGCGCGAAAAGAAGCAGACGGCGTTTCATGTCTCAATCCTTTCCCAGGGAGATGACGGCCCCCTGCACGCCCCGGCTGTCGCCGAGCCGCCGGTGGGACCAGTACAGCTCCGGATGGCAGGCGGTGCAGAGGTCCAGCGCGTCGGTGTGCTCGACTGGCACCCCCGCGTCCCGCAGGCGGCGGAGGCTGATGCCCCGGAGGTCGACGTACCATTTTGCGCCCCGGCGCTCCATAAAGGGGTCCGCGGCGGCGCCCAGGGCCTGATGCATGGCCTCCGGCACGTCGTCGTCCGTCTCAAAGCAGCAGGGGCCGATGCTGGCACCCATGGCCACACGGATGTTCTCCGGCTTCGCGCCGTAGAGCCGCTCCATCTCCGCCACAGCCTTGGGCAGGATGCCCAGCGCCACGCCCCGCCAGCCGGAGTGGACCGCGCCCACGCAGCGGCTGACCGGGTCGTACAGCAGGGAGATGCCGCAGTCGGCGGAGAAAACGAACAGGGGGAGCTCCGGCACGTCGGTGATGAGGCCGTCCACGTCCTCGTAGTCCCGCGGCCGGGCGATGCCCTTGCCCGCGTCCGCCTCCGTCAGGGCGCGGATGCGGTCATGGTGGAGCTGATGGGTGGTAGCGGCGCGCTCCGGGGGAAGCCCCAGAACGCCGCAGAGCCGCCGGTAGTTTTCCAGCACGTTCTCCCGGGCGTCGCCGCAGCTGAAGCGGAGATTCAGGCTTTCGTAGGGGCCCTCGCTCACGCCGCCGAGGCGGGTGGTGAAGGCGTGGACCACGCCGGGGGCGAGCAGGTCGGAGGTGTGGTAGACAAGGCCTTGCTGGTCATGCCGGGTAAATGCCATAGAAAACGTCCTTTCCGCGGCCTCACCGGCCGCAGCAGTTCTGATTGCTGATATTTTTACACAGAGACGGCGGGATACTAAGATCATTTTTCCCGGCGGCGTGTACGTCGGGAAAAATACCGCGCTGCGCGCAAACGTGCGGGCGTCCCGCCGACGGCGGACGCGCGTGCGCTGCAGCGCGCTGTTAGCCCCTGTCGGAAAAAGGCGCAGCCTTTTCCGACAGTTTACCGACCGCAGCAGTTCTTATATTTCTTGCCGCTGCCGCAGGGGCAGGGGTAGGGGTCGTTGCGATTCCCCAGGCGTCAGGCCGCCTGGGGGCCCCGTTTGATTTTACTTGCGCGGCGGGAGTGAATCCCGCCTTGCGCCAAGGTTTTCGCCTTCGGCGAAAACGCTTGTACGCCGCATGGCGGCGGCTCGCTTACGCTCGCATCGGCCGCAAAGCGGGCTGATGCGCTTCACCGGCCGCAGCAGTTCTTATATTTCTTGCCGCTGCCGCAGGGGCAGGGGTCGTTGCGGCCGATCTTGTTCACGCGCCGGGGCTGCTTTTTCACCGTGCCGTCGCTGAAGCCCTCGCTGGTGGCCACGGCCACGCGCTCGCGCTTGATCTCCTGGTTCTCCTTCCGGTGGACGGAGAACAGGCGGCGGACAGTGTCGTTCTGGATGCTCTGCACCATGTCCTCAAACATGGCGAAGGACTCCCGCTTGTAGGCGTCCACCGGGTTTTCGTTGCCGTAGGCCCGCAGGCGGATGCCCTGCCGCAGCTCCGCCATGGCGTCGATGTGGTCCATCCAGTATTCGTCCACGGTGCGGAGCATGAACACGCGCTCCAGCTCCCGCATGATGGGGACGGTGAACTCCTCATCCTTCTTGGCGTAGCAGGCGTTGGCGGCCGCGGTGAATTCCTCCGTCAGTTCCTCCGCGCTCTTTTTCAGGGTGTTTTCATCGAAGCGGAAGGTGTACTTGGGGAAGTATACGCCCTCCAGGGAGGCCATCATCTCTTTGTAGCTCTCCTGGGTCAGGCTGCCGCCGGAAAAGGCGGACTGCACCACGGCGCTGATGCCGCTTTCGATCATGCCCAGGATCAGCTCGTGGATGTCGCGGCCCTCCAGCACCTGGCGGCGCTGGCCGTAGATGATCTCACGCTGGCGGTTCATCACGTCGTCATACTCCAGCACGCTCTTGCGGGACTGGAAGTTGCGGGACTCGATGGAGGTCTGGGAGTTCTCGATGGTGCGGGAGAGCATCTTGTTCTCGATGGGCATATCCTCGTCCACGTTGAGACGGTCCATCATGTTCTGCACCCGCTCGCCGCCGAACAGGCGCATGAGGTCGTCCTCCAGGGAGATGTAGAAGCGGGTCTCGCCGGGGTCGCCCTGCCGGCCGCTTCGGCCGCGGAGCTGGTTGTCGATACGGCGGGACTCGTGCCGCTCGGTGCCGATGATGAACAGGCCGCCCGCCTCGCGGACCTTGTCGGCCTCGCCCGCGATCTCCGCCTTGTGCTTGGCGAACGCTTCGGCGAAGCGCCTGCGGGCCTCCAGGATCTCGGGGTCCTCCGTCTCGGCGTAGCCGGTGGCCTCGGCGATGAGCTCGTCGCTGTAGCCGGCCTTGCGCAGGTCGTTCTTGGCCAGATATTCGGCGTTGCCGCCCAGCATGATATCGGTGCCGCGGCCGGCCATGTTGGTGGCCACGGTGACAGCCCCCAGCTTGCCCGCCTGGGCCACGATCTCCGCTTCCTTCTCGTGGTTCTTGGCGTTCAGCAGGTTGTGCTTGATGCCCTCCTTCTGCAGGAGCTTCGACAGCAGCTCGTTCTTCTCGATGGAAACGGTGCCCACCAGCACAGGCTGGCCCTTGGCGTGGCAGGCCTTCACCTGCTCGATGACGGCGCGGTACTTGGCCCGCTCGGTCTTGTACACCACGTCGGGGTTGTCGATGCGGATCACGGGCTTGTTGGTGGGGATCTCCAGGATGTCCAGCTTGTAGATGGAGCCGAATTCCTCCTCCTCCGTCATGGCGGTGCCGGTCATGCCGGAGAGCTTGTCGTACAGGCGGAAGTAGTTCTGGAAGGTGATGGAGGCGAGGGTCTTGCTCTCCCGCGCCACGGTGACGTGCTCCTTGGCCTCGATGGCCTGGTGCAGGCCCTCGTTATAGCGCCGGCCGAACATGAGGCGGCCGGTGAACTCATCCACGATGACCACTTCGCCGTCCTTCAGCACGTAGTCCACGTCCCGCTTCATGACGCCGTGGGCCTTGATGGCCTGGTTGATGTGGTGGGAGATGGTGGAGTTCTCGGGGTCGGAGAGGTTCTCCAGGTGGAAGAACTCCTCCGCCTTCTTCACGCCCCGGGCGGTCAGGGAGGCGGTGCGGTTCTTTTCATCCACGATGTAGTCCGCGTCGATCTCCGTGTCTTCCTCTTCCTTGCTGTCCACCTCGGCCACCACCTGCTTTTTCAGCCTGGCGGCGAAGGCCTCCGCCATGTCGTACAGCTGGGTGGATTTTTCGCCCACGCCGGAGATGATGAGGGGGGTGCGGGCCTCGTCGATGAGGATGGAGTCCACCTCGTCCACGATGGCGAAATGGTGGCCCCGCTGCACCAGCTCCTCGGCGTAGATGGCCATGTTGTCCCGCAGGTAGTCAAAGCCCATCTCGTTGTTGGTGCCGTAGGTGATGTCGGCGTTGTAGGCCGCCTGCCGCTCCTTGCGGTCAAGACCGTGGATGATGAGGCCCACCTTCAGGCCGAGGAAACGGTAGACCTTGCCCATCCACTCGCTGTCGCGCTTGGCCAGGTAGTCGTTCACGGTGACGATATGCACGCCCTGGCCGGTGAGGGCGTTGAGGTAGGCGGGAAGGGTGGCCACCAGGGTCTTGCCTTCGCCGGTCTTCATCTCCGCGATGCGGCCCTGGTGCAGCACCACGCCGCCGATGAGCTGCACCCGGTAGGGGCGCAGGCCCAGAACGCGCCAGCAGGCCTCCCGGCAGGTGGCGAAGGCCTCCGGCAGGAGGTCGTCCAGCGTCTCGCCGGCGGCCAGGCGCTCCTTGAACTCCCCGGTCTTGGCGGTGAGCTCCGCGTCGCTGAGGGCGCGGTACGGCTCCTCCAGCGCCTCGATCTTGTCCACGATGGGGGTGATCTTTTTCAGCTCCCTGTCGGAATAGGAGCCGAACACTTTGTTAAGCAGACCCATATAGCAAAACATCCTTTCACGATGATGCAAAAAATGCAAAATGCGCGCAAAAATACAGATACAGTATAACACAAGCCTTTCCGTCTGGAAAGGGGAAAAAAGAGAACGATTTGTAAACCTTGCCGGGGGAGGGGAAAACCCTTTGCTTTCATACGCGCCGTATGCTACAATCCAGACAGGAAGCAAGGCAAGGGAAAGGAGCGTCACAGATGAAACTGTACTTTTACGGAGCGGACCGCTGCGTCACCGGCAGCTGCCATATGCTGGAGGCGGCGGGCAAGAGGATCCTGGTGGACTGCGGGCTGCAGCAGGGCCAGGACGAGTTTGACAACAGCGACCTGCCCTTCCATCCGGGAGAGGTGGACTATGTCCTGGTGACCCACGCCCACATCGACCACAGCGGCCGGCTGCCGCTGCTGATAAAGCGCGGCTTTCAGGGCCGCATCGTCACCACCCGCCTGACGGCGGAGCTGCTGGGCATCATGCTGCTGGACTCCGCCCACATCCAGGAGAGCGACGCGGAGTACCAGAACCGCAAGGGCCAGCGCGCCGGGCGGGAGCTGGTGGAGCCGCTGTATACCGTGGCCGACGCGGAGCGGGTGCAGGAGTTTGTGGAGCCCTGCGAGTACGGCCAGGAGGTCACGCTTTGCGAGGGCGTCCGCGTCCGCTTCACCGACGCGGGCCACCTGCTGGGCTCCGGCTCCGTCACCGTCAGCGTGACGGAGGGCGGCGTGACCAGGGACATCGTCTTTTCCGGCGACATCGGCAACAACGACCAGCCCATCATCCGGGACCCCCAGTTCCTGGAGCGGGCGGACTATGTGGTGATGGAGTCCACCTACGGCGACCGCAACCACGCCAAGCCCAAGAGCTACACGGAGGACCTGGCCCGCATCATCGACGAGACCATCTCCCGGGGCGGCAACGTGGTCATCCCCGCCTTCGCCGTGGGCCGCACCCAGGAGCTTTTGTATTTCATCCGGGAGATCAAGGCGGAGAAGCTGGCTCCCCGGGCGGGGAACTTCCCGGTGTATATCGACAGCCCTCTCGCCCAGAAGAGCACCCAGATCTTCTGCGGCGACCTGCGGGGCTATCTCGACGAGGAGGCGCTGGAGATCGTGAAGGACGGGGAGGCCATGTTCCAGTTCCCCGGCCTGTACACCACCACCACGTCGGAGGAGTCCAAGAACCTGAACGCGGACCCTACCCCCAAGGTCATCATCTCCGCCTCCGGCATGTGCGACGCGGGCCGCATCCGCCACCATCTGAAGCACAACCTCTGGAATCCCAAGAGCACGGTGGTGTTCGTGGGCTTCCAGTCCCCCGGCTCCCTGGGCCGCCGCCTGCTGGACGGGGTGGAGAGCGTGAAGCTCTTCGGCGAGGAGATCGCCGTCCGGGCGCAGATCGTGAACTTCCAGGGCCTCAGCTCCCACGCGGACCACGACCACCTGCTGCAGTGGGTGGAGCATTTCGCCCCGAAGCCCCGGCATATCTTCGTGGTCCACGGCGACGAGGACGTGGCGCCCGCCTTTGCCCAGGAGCTGACGGAGAAGGGCTACGCCGCCCACGCGCCGCTGTATCTGGAGTGCTATGATTTGCTGGCGGACGCTGTGGCGGAAAGCGGAATTGTCCGCCGCAAGCCGGAGAAGAAGACGCCCTCCGGCGAGTCTCCCGCCTATCAGCGGCTGCTGGAGGCGGGCCGGAAGGTGGCGGAATCCATCCGCAACGCCCGGGGCCGGGACAACAAGAGCCTCAACGCCTTCGCCCGCAAGCTGCTGGAGCTGGTGGAGTGGTTCGAGAAGTAAGGAAAAGCCAAAGACTGCCCGGGCGGCAACGCCCGGGCAGCTGTGTATGATGTATTGTGAAAGAGTGGGACTATGAGCGAGCTGCGGAAAAACGATGTCGTTACGCTGACGGTGGAGGATTACACCGGAGAGGGGCTGGGCGTGGCCCGGCTGGAGGGCCGGGTGATCTTCGTGCGCCGGGGCATCCGGGGAGAGAACTGCGAGGCCCGGGTGGAAAAGGTGCTGAAAAACACCGCCTATGCGAAAGTGGTCTCCGTGGCGGAGCCGTCGCCCCACCGGCGCGAGCCGGACTGCCCGTATTACGGCCGCTGCGGCGGCTGCGATTACCGCCACATGGACTATGCCGAGGAGCTGTTTGCGAAAAAACGGAAGGTGCAGAGCGCCCTGACGCGGCTCGGCGGCAGCGATGTGGAAGTGGAGGAGATCCTCGCCGCCGCGACGCCCACGCGCTACCGCAACAAGGCCCAGTATCCCATCTCCAGGGACGGCGCGGTGGGCTTTTACCGCGCCCACAGCCACGATGTGACGGATATCCCTGTGTGCCTGCTGCAGACGCCACAGGCGGAGCAGGCGGCGGAGACGCTCCGTCAGTGGATGCGGCGCTATGCCGTGCCGGGCTATGACGAGAGCACGGGCAGGGGGCTGCTGCGGCATCTTTACGTCCGCTGCAACTGCAAAGGGGAGAGCCTTGTCTGCCTGCTCTGCAACGGCGAAAAGCTGCCCCATGAAAAGGAGCTGGTGGAAGCCCTCCGCGCCGCTCTGCCCGGACTGCGGGGTGTGGTGCTGGGGGTGAACCGGCGGCGGGACAACGTGATCCTGGCGGACCGCTACCGCACCCTCTGGGGCGAGGATTATCTGGAGGACAGCCTCTGCGGCCTGACGTTCCGGCTCTCGGTACCCTCGTTTTACCAGGTGAACCGCGCCCAGGCGGAGGTGCTGTACGGCAAGGCGCTGGAATTCGCGGGGCTTACGGGGAAGGAGACGGTGCTGGACCTTTACTGCGGCGCGGGGACCATCACGCTGGTCATGGCGAAGGAGGCCGGACGGGTCATCGGCGCGGAGATCGTGCCGGAAGCCATCCGGGACGCGGAGGAGAACCGCAAGCGCAACGGCGTGGAGAACGCGGAATTCTTCTGCGGCGACGCGGGGGCCGTGGCGGCGAAGCTGGCGGCGGAGGGCCTGCGGCCCGACGTCATCACGGTGGATCCTCCCCGCAAGGGCCTCGCGGAGGACGTGGTGGAGAGCATCGCCCGGATGGGGCCGGGGAAGGTAGTCTACGTCTCCTGCGACCCGGCCACCCTGGGCCGGGACGTGCGCCGCTTTGCTGGTTTCGGCTACGCCGTCCGCCGCGCCGCGGCGGTGGACCTCTTTCCGGGTACGCAGCATGTGGAGACGGTGGCGCTGCTGACGAGAATGAAAGAATCCGGGGTGCAGAAATAGCGTATGTTACCGACAAGAGAAGAAGCCGAAGAACTGCTCGCAGAGGCTGAGCGCTGCAATCCGGGACCGTGGGGAAATCACAGCAGGTGCGCTGCCTACTGTGCAGAAAAAATAGCGCGGGAATGCGGAGACCTGGATGCGGAAAAAGCGTATATACTGGGGCTTTTACATGACATTGGCAGGAAGTTCGGCACCGGACACCTGCGGCACGTGTATGACGGTTATTCCTATATGTTATCTTTGGGGTATGATGAGGTGGCAAGAATTTGTCTTACCCATTCTTTCCTTCATGGGACAACAGAGGAGTATATCGGCCGGTTTGATACCACGGAAGAGGAAACACAGGTGATTCGTGACGCATTGAAAGAGCTTGCGTTGGATGAATATGACAGGCTGATCCAGCTATGTGACTCTCTTGCAGGCGCTGCAGGAGTGCTTGATATGGAGGAACGAATGAACGATGTGAAGCGTCGATATGGGTTTTTCCCGGAGACAAAATGGAACGGTCATCTTGCTCTGAAAAAACATTTTGAAGACAGGACCGGCAAAGACATTTATGAAGTCGTTGAAAAAAGCACATACCGCATCTGAAATGCCAGGATATTCGCAGACAGATCGATTGCCTCAGGCGGCCCGGATATGCGCCCAGCGGCGATGGGGGTTGCAGGAGGGAGGCTGCTTCCATAACAGACCAACTCAAGCGGATACTGGACAATCTGCACAGGCTACCTGGTGGAGCGGGACGGCCTGAAGCTCGCCTGGATCAAGACAGCTCCCGGCGGGTGCAATATGCTGGATTACCTGCTGATCTGCCGGATTGCCGCCCTGCGCTGAAGGCGCGCCCGGTGCGGGAAGCGTCCCTTAACTGAAAAACGGACAGCCCCTGCGGGCTGTCCGTTTTTGTATCGCGGCCCGTAAGCCTGCGCTCACAGCATGGGCTGTATCCTCCAGCGGAGGTAGCCCTCCCGGACGCCGAAGCGGCTGACGGTGATATCCGATACCTCCCAGCGCTCCGCCAGGTACCGCAGGATCATGACGCCGGGGACCATGGTGTGGATGCGCTCCGGCTCATAGCGCAAAAGCAGGTCCGCCGCCGCCTTGTCGCTCTTGCAAAGGCGCTCCGCCAGCGTCTCCAGCTGCGCCCGGGTGAAGGTAGGGCAGCTCTCCGGCAGGCCGAACAGCCTGCGGCACAGCCGCAGCGACGCCCGGGCCGTGCCGCCGGCGCAGACCAGGTGCGCCCGGGGCGGGATGCCCGCCAGCGCCCCGCCGCCGAAGGCCGCCCGCAGGGCCTCTTCGATGCGCCGCTGGGAGTCCTTTCCCGGCAGGATGTTTTTCACGCAGTCGCGGTACAGCTTCAGCGACCCCACCGGCACGCTGCCGGCCTGCCGCAGCTGCCTGTCCGTGAACAGGGCCAGCTCCGCGCTGGCACCGCCGATGTCCGCGAAAAGCCCGTCGGCCGTCTCCACCTCGCAGATGGCCCCGTAAAAGCCGCACGCCGCCTCCTCCTCGCCGGAGAGGACCTCCACCGGGATGCCGGTGGCAAAGCGGATCTGCTCCACGGCCTCGGCGGTGTTGGTGATGTTCCGCAGGGACGCGGTGGCGAACACCGCCAGAGATCCGATCTCCAGCAGGGAGAGGGTAGTCTGGAACTCCCGGAGGCATTCGCAGGCGCAAGCGATGCCCTCCGCCGTCAGCCGGCCCTGCTCCACATAGCCCGCCAGGCCCGCCATGATCTTCTCCTTGAACAGGATCTTGAAGGACGTCCGGGTCATGTCGTAGACCGTCAGCCGTATGCTGTTGGACCCCATGTCGATGAGCGCGTATTTCATGAGCACCGCTCCGTTTTCCTGAATTTTTCCGCGCCCTTCCGGACGGCCGCCAGAAGGCGGTCCCGGAGAGGAGGCGCTTTTTCCCCGGCCGCCGGGGCCGGGGAGACGGCGGCGGGTCCGGGCAGCTCCGCCGCCTGCTCGTAGGCCTGGCGGTAGAAAAAGTCCTGGGCGTCCAATGGGGGCTCGCCGCTGCGGACCCGCACATAGTCCCCGCTGCCCTGCAGCTGCCGGGCCTGCTGGTTGTCCCGGAGCATGGTCCGGAACATGCCCGTCAGCCGGCGGCGCAGGTCCTCGTCCAGGATGGGGACCGCCACCTCCACCCGCCGCAGGGTGTTTCGGGTCATGAGGTCGGCGGAGGCGATATAGACCGCCTGCCGCTCCCCGGCGCCGAAGATATAGATGCGGGAATGCTCTAAAAAGCGGCCCACGATGCTGATGACCCGGATGTTCTCCGTGGCTCCCGGCACGCCCGGCAGCAGGCAGCAGATGCCCCGGACGATGAGGTCGATGCGCACCCCGGCCCGGGAGGCCTCGATGAGGCGGTCGATGATGGTCTTGTCGGTGAGGGAGTTGATCTTGACGCCGATATAGGCCGCCTCGCCCTGCCTGGCGTGGCCGATCTCCCGGTCGATCAGCGCCAGCACCCGGTTTTGCAGGCACAGGGGCGCCACCAGGAGCTGACGGGAGGAGGAGACGGTCTCGCCCTTGGCCAGCGCCTGGAACACGCCGGCGGCCTCCAGGCCGATGGCGGGGTCCGCGGTCATCAGGGACAGGTCCGTGTACAGCCGCGCCGTCTTTTCGTTGTAGTTCCCGGTGCCCACCTGGGTGTAATATTCGGTCTGCCCCTCCGCCCGCCGGGTGACGAGGCAGAGCTTGCTGTGGACCTTGTAGCCGTCCAGGCCGTAGATGACCTGGCAGCCCGCCTCCTCCAGGCGGCGGGACCACTCGATGTTGTTCTCCTCGTCGAAGCGGGCCTTCAGCTCCACCAGCACCAGAACGTTTTTCCCGTTCTCCGCCGCCTCTATCAGGCACTCCACCACCTTGCTGTGCCGGGCCACCCGGTACAGGGTCATTTTGATGGACACCACGGCGGGGTCCCCGGCGGCCTCCTGGAGGAAATCCAGAAAGGGCTTCATGCTCTCAAAGGGGTAGGAGAGCAGTTTGTCCTTCTCCCGGATCTGCTGCAGGACGGAGCATTGGGGGCGGAACTGAGCGGAGCGTTGGGGAAAGCGCTTTTCATAGAACAGCTCCGGGATCTGCCGCAGGCTGTCCTGGATCTGCAGGAGGAAGGACAGGTCCAGCGGTGCGCGGGAGAGGAACACGGACTGCGGCTCCACATCCGTATAGGAGCAGAGGGTCTCCACCACGTCCCTGTCCAGCTCCCGGGACAGCTCCAGCCGCACCGGGGCCAGCCGGCGGCGGCGCCTGACGAGCTGCGCCATGAACTCCCGGTAATCCAGGTCCTCGTCATAGAGGGCGTCGGCGTCGATGTCCGCGTTCCGGGTCACCCGGAGCAGGGACTTGGAGACCACCCGCTGGCCGCTGAACACCTTGGGCAGGAAGTGGAGGATCAGCTCCTCCGATAGCATATAGGCCCCCGGCTGGCCGGGGACCCGGATGAGTCGGGGAAATACCCCCGTGCCGCAGGGGATGATGCCCAGCTTCTCCCGCCCGTTCTTTCCCGCCAGCACCCCCACGGCGTAGATCTCCTTGTTCTGCAGGAAGGGAAAGGGCTGGCGGCGGCTGACCATGGCGGGGGAGAGCAGGGGCGTGATCTCGGCGTCAAAGTACTGCTCCAGCTCGCCGCTCTCCCGCTCTCCCAGCTTTTGAAAGTTCACCAGCCGGACGCCGTAGCCCTCCAGCCGGCGCATCAGCGCGGCGTAGACGGCGTCCTTCCGCCGGTTCAGCCGGGCCACGTCCCGCAGGACGGCCTTGATCTGCTCCGAGGCGGTCATGTGGGTCTTGTTGTCCCGCAGCTCCCCGTCCAGCAGCATCTGGTCCGCGAGAGAGCCCACGCGCACCATGAAAAACTCGTCCAGGTTGCTCTGGTAGATGGAGGCGAAGTTCAGCCGCTCGCACAGCGGCACGCCCTCGCTCTCCGCCTCCTCCAGGACCCGCTCGTTGAATTTCAGCCAGGACAGCTCCCGGTTCACATACGTGTTCATCCTACGCCCCACGCTTTCCCGTCGTTTTTTTGATCTCCTGTTCAGTATATGGGGAAGGGACGGCGCCTTCCACCATCTCTTGGTAAAGTCCGGGTTAAATCGCGGTAAAGCCCGACGCCCATACCGTATTTATACGGGGAAATATGCATTTTATGCGCCGTGAGCCCCGCGCGCGGACAGTGGAAAAGATGGGAAGTTTATGGAATATTTTGTCAAAACGGAGGGCGCGCATATAGGGAGATGTGGCGGGCGCGGCGGACCGGGCAGGACGGATGACCGCGCCGGCGCAGGCCTCTGCCGCCGGTATAGACCGGGGAGACTTGGGCAGGATGCTCCTGTATAGGGCAAAACAGACAAAATGACCAGAGAAAAACAGGATAGTCTGCCCAAAAATGGGGAATCTCACCAAGCATCCGCCTTTGGGCAGCGGTTTCCTTTTTTTGTTTAAAGAAAAAAAGAAAAAATGCGCCGATTTTCTTGACTTGTTTAGGAAAATCCTGTATAATCGCCAACTGTGCGTGTCCTTATGGGACGAACACAATAACCGCATCACTCCAATATCAAGTGTTGTCAAAAAGAAAGAGGCGAAAATACGTGGAAGAGAAAAAGTTCCAACCCTACATTCCGGCGGGCAAGGTCGTGCCTGAATTCACCGTGTTTTCTGTGGTACTCGGTGCGCTGCTGGCCATCGTGTTCGGCGGGGCCAACGCCTATCTGGGCCTGCGCGTTGGTATGACCGTTTCCGCATCCATCCCCGCGGCCGTCATCTCCATGGGCGTCATCCGCTTCATCTTCAAGCGGGACTCCATCCTGGAGAACAACATGGTCCAGACCATCGGCTCCGCCGGCGAATCCCTGGCCGCCGGCGCCATCTTCACCATGCCGGCGCTGTTCATGTGGGCCGCGGAGGGCGTGTGCGACGTGCCCTCCATGGTGGAGATCGGCCTGATCGCCCTGTGCGGCGGCGTGCTGGGCATCATGATGATGATCCCCCTGCGCTCCGCCCTGATCGTCAAGGAGCACGGCACCCTGGGCTATCCCGAGGGCAAGGCCTGCGCCGAGGTCCTGATGGCCGGCGAAGAGGGCGGCGCCAAGGCTTCCACCGTGTTCTGCGGTCTGGGCATCGCCGCCGTGTACAAGTTCGTGGCCGACGGACTGAAGCTGTTCCCCAGCGAGGTGGACTACACCATCGACGCCTATAAGGGCTCCGGCTTCGGCGTGGACGTGCTGCCCGCCCTGGCGGGCGTAGGCTACATCTGCGGCCCCCGCATTTCCTCCTATATGTTCGCGGGCAGCACCATCGCCTGGTTCGTGCTGATGCCCATGATCGCCCTGTTCGGCAGCGACCTGGTCATCTATCCCGCCACCGCCAGTGTGGCCGAGCTGTGGGCCGACGGCGGCACCTGGGCCCTGTGGAGCAAGTTCATCCGCTACATCGGCGCCGGTGCCCTGGCTGCCGGCGGCATCATCAGCCTGATCAAGTCCCTGCCCATGATCGTCCGCACCTTCGCCGCCGCCTTCAAGGACTACGGCAAGGGCGAGGCCGGTACCCTGCGCACCGAGCAGGACATCTCCATGAAGGCCGTGCTGGTGGTGTGCCTGGCCATCGCGGTGTTCATGTGGCTCTTCCCCAGCATCCCCGTCAGCCTCATCGGCGCGCTGATCGTGCTGGTCTTCGGCTTCTTCTTCGCCACGGTCTCCTCCCGCATGGTGGGCCTCATCGGCTCCTCCAATAACCCCGTCTCCGGCATGGCCATCGCCACGCTGCTGATCGCCACCATCATCCTGAAGGCCTCCGGCTCCACCGGCGGCGCGGGCATGGTGGGCGCCATCGCCATCGGCTCCGTCATCTGCATCATCGCCGCCATCGCGGGCGATACCTCTCAGGACCTGAAGACCGGCTTCCTGCTGGGCGCCACGCCCAAGAAGCAGCAGTACGGCGAGCTGATCGGCGTGTGCGTCTCCGCCGTCGCCATCGGCGCCATCCTGTACCTGCTGAACGCCGCCTGGGGCTTCGGCTCCGAGGAGCTGGGCGCGCCCCAGGCCATGATGATGAAGATGGTCATCGAGGGCGTCATGGGCGGACAGATGCCCTGGGCGCTGGTGTTCACCGGCGTGTTTATCGCCGTGGCCATCGAGATCCTGGGCCTGCCCGTTCTGCCTGTGGCCATCGGCATCTACCTGCCCATCCACCTGAACGCGGGCATCATGCTGGGCGGCCTGGTGCGCCTGTTCGTGGAGAAGCGCAAGTACGCCTCCGAGAAGGAGAAGACCAGCAGCGTCCAGTCCGGTATCCTGTACACCTCCGGCATGATCGCCGGCGAGGGCGTGGTGGGCATCCTGCTGGCCGTCTTCGCGGTGCTGAACGTCGATCTGGACCTCTCCGGCTGCTTCAACGCCGGCAACCTGGGCGGCCTGGTGGTCTTCGCCCTGCTGCTGCTGTCCATCGTTTTCTTCTGCAACAAGGGCAGAAAAGCCGTCAAAAACTGAGCACACATCCATTGTGAAATGAAGAACTGGGCTATATACTATGGTATATAGCCCAGTTTGCACAGCAGGAGGATAGGCATGGCAAAGAACAAGGAGAATTATCTGGAATACGTCCCGGCGGTCTCCCCGAAGAACAGCTGGGACGCGGACGGGAGCGGTAAGGTCACCATCCACATGGTCCACCGGGGCTTTTACGCCTGGATCGCCCAGCGCTTCTTCCACCGTCCACGGGTCAGCCATATCGACCTGGACGCCATGGGGAGCTTCGTCTTTCCCCTCATCGACGGCCGGCGGACGGTAGGCGACATCGCCGCGCTGGTGAAGGCGGAGTTCGGCCAGGAAGCGGAGCCGCTGTACGAGCGCCTGGCGAAGTATATGCAGGTCCTGCGCAACAACGGCTTTATCTACTATGTGGGAAAGGACAGGACGCCGAAATGAGCATGGGACAGATCGTGCTGGGCATCGTCCTCTTCGCCGCGGCCGCCGCCGTCCTCTACGCCTGGGGGCTGCAGAAGTCCCTGGACCAGCAGGAGGATTTGGAGCGGCGGCTGATGAGCGCCTGCGGCAGCCGGGTGGTGAAGCACCTGAAACGGCACGGCGCCGTCAGCGAGAGCGAGGTGGCGGCCCTGATCCAGGGCATGACCGTGGGGCCCTTCTGGTCCCGGCGGAAGGTGAAGGTGCAGGACGGCGGGAAGGCGGCCGGCCAGGTGCTGGCGTTTTTGCTGGACCAGCAGTATATCGAGCCTGCCGGCGGCGGACACTACCGTCTGAAAAAGTGAATCAATCAATTGGTAAAGGAGCAGTGTACAATGTCGATTCTGAAAGATCTGGAGCCCAGGAGCGTGTTTCGTTTCTTTGAGGAGCTGTGCGCCATCCCCCACGGCTCCGGCAATACCAAGCCTGTCAGCGACTGGCTCATGGCCTTTGCCCGGGAGCGGGGGCTGGAGGCCTGGCAGGACGAGATGAACAACGTGGTCATCGTCAAGGAGGCTGCGCCTGGCTATGAGGACGCTGAAACGGTCATCCTCCAGGGCCATATGGACATGGTCTGCGAGAAGGCCCCGGACTGCGCCAAGGATATGGACCGGGAGGGCCTGGACCTGGCGGTGGAGGGCGACGCCGTCTACGCCAGGGGCACCACCCTGGGCGGCGACGACGGCATCGCCGTGGCCATGGCCCTGGCCATCCTGGACGCGGACGATATCCCCCATCCCCGGCTGGAGGCCGTCTTCACCGTGGACGAGGAGACCGGTATGCTGGGCGCCGCGGCCATGGACGTCAGCCGGCTCCGGGGCCGGCGGCTGCTGAACCTGGACTCCGAGGAGGAGGGCGTGTTCACCGTCAGCTGCGCCGGCGGCAATTTGACCCAGTGCGCCCTGCCCGTCCGCCGGGAGGCGTTTTCGGGGGCGCGCCTCACCGTCACCGTGGGCGGCCTGCGGGGCGGCCACTCCGGCATTGAGATCCACAAGGGCCTGGGCAACGCCAACCTGCTGCTGGGCCGGGTGCTGACCGCCTGCGCCGGAGAGACGGCGCTGCGCGTCGTGGCCGTGGGCGGCGGCATGAAGGACAACGCCATCCCCCGGGAGGCTTCCGCCACGGTGGCGGCTGCCGACGCCCGGGCGGTGGAGGCGGTCTGCGCCCGACTGGACGAGGCGCTGAAAAACGAGTACCGCGCCACGGACGCGGAGGTCTTCGTCTCCGCCGCCGCGGCGGAGGAAGGCGAGCTCCCCATGGATGAGGATTCCACCCGCCGCGTCCTCTGCTTCCTCACCTGTGCCCCCAACGGCATCCAGGCCATGAGCGCCGAGATCGCGGGCCTGGTGCAGACCTCGCTGAACCTGGGCGTCCTGACCACGGCCCGGGACAGCGTCACCGCCTCCTTCTGCGTCCGCAGCAGCGTGGACAGCCAAAAGCAGATGCTGGTGGAGCGGCTGCGGAGCCTGACGGAGACGCTGGGCGGCACGGTGGCCGTCTTCGGCGACTACGCCGGCTGGGAGTACCGCCCGGACTCCCCGCTGCGGGAGCTGCTGACAGAGGTCTTCACCGAGCAGTACGGCCACGCGCCCCGCATCGAGGCGATCCATGCCGGCGTGGAGTGCGGCATCTTCGCCGGCAAGCTCCCCGGTCTGGACTGTATCTCCCTGGGGCCCGACCTGGCGGAGGTCCACACCTGCCGGGAGCGGCTGTATATCAGCTCCCTGCAGCGCCTGTGGGCCATGGTCCTGGAGACGCTGAAGCGGATGAAGTAAGGACCCCGGACAGAAGAAAAAACGGCGGCGCGGAGCCGCCGTTTTTTTGCGCCCGCCGCGCCGCGGCAGGGAAGTTGACAGCCTATGTCCGCCGCGGTATAATGCAGGCGACGTTGTGACATCAACATCTGCGCGTTTAGAGGAGGGGCGGATATGGAGGACAGGTTTGAACGCTTCACCTTTGCCATGCTGGAGATCTCCCGGCACTGGCACAAGCTGACCGGCGAGGAGATGGGAAAGTACGGCCTGCGGGGGACGCACTCGGTGTACCTCCTGACCATGGCAAAGCATCCCGGGGGGCTCACCGCGGCGCAGCTCTGCGAGCTTTGCGGGCGGGACAAGTCGGACGTCTCCCGGATGATGACCATCATGGAGGCGAAGGGACTGGTGGTCAAGGAGGGGACGAACCAGAACCTGTACCGGGGCGTGTTCCGCCTGACGGAGGAGGGCAGGCAGGCGGCGGAGCAGGTCCGCCGGAGGGCCAACCGCGCCGTGGAGATCGCCGGGCAGGACCTGAGCGAGGCCCAGCGCACGGCGCTGTACGAGGCGCTGGAGTCCATCGTCTCCAACCTGCGCCGGCTCAGCCGGGAGGGCATCCCGGAGTGAGGACCGCCGCCGGACCGCATATGACATATGATATGACAGGGGGCCGTCCGCCGTTTTCGGCGGGCGGCCCCTTTGGCGTGCCGGCAGCTTCTTTTCTCAGGTGTTGCTGCGGCGGATGGGACGGCGGAGGAGGGACATGCCCCGGCGGCTTTTGAGATAGCTCTTGCCCACAATGGGCTTGGTGGTGGCGGTGATGAGGACCACCAGGGCCGCGCCCAGGGCGAAGCCCCACCAGCCCAGCGCCGCCGCGCAGAGGAGCAGCAGCATACGGTAGAGCTTGATGGCGTAGCTCAGCTCATAGCTGGGCTGGGCGAAGCCCGCGATGGCGACGAAGGCCATGTAGACCAGCACCTCCGGCACCATCCAGCGGGCCTGCACGGCGAAATCGCCCAGGATCAGCGCCCCCAGCATACTGAAGGAGTTGGAGAGGACGTTGGGGGTGTTCAAAGAGGCCAGCTTCAGCACGTCCACGATAAATTCCACCAGCAGCAGCTGGGCCAGGAGGGGCACATGAAATTCCCCCTCCACCGCGAGAAAGCCCAGCGCGGCGGGCAGGCGCTCCGGCCGGCTGGCCAGCAGGTACCAGACGGGGGTGATGACGAGGGACAGCAGCAGCACCGCCATGCGGACCAGGCGGAGATAGGTCCCCACCAGGGGCGGGAAATAGAAGTCGTTGGCCTCCTGCACAAAGTCCGGCAGGGTGGTGGGCAGCAGCATGACGGAGGGGGAGTTGTCGATCAGCAGGAGGATGTCCCCCTCCAGCACGCAGGCGGAGGCCACGTCCGGCCGCTCGGTGTAGCGCACCCGGGGCATGGGGTTGTACCATTGGCCCCGGCGCATGGCCTCCGACACGCTCTCCTGTCCCATGGAAAAGGACTGGGGCGTGAGAGAGTCCAGCTTCTGGCGGATCTCCCGCAGCAGCGCCTCGTCCGCGAGACCCTCCATGTAGCAGAGGACCACGTCGGTCTTGGACTTGCTGCCCAGCTTGCGGCCCTCCAGGGTCAGCCGGGGGTCGCGGATGCGGCGGCGGAGAAGAGCGGTGTTGCGCACCAGCGTCTCCACGAAGCCGTCGTGGGCGCCCCGCAGGACCCGGCTGTCCCCCGGCTCCTCCACGCCCCGGCTGGGGTACTCCTTGGCGTCGATGGCGATGCCCTCCCGGATGCCCTCCACCAGCAGCAGGAGCTTGCCCGCCAGCACATAGGTCAAAAGCTCCTCCGTCTTGTCCGAGCAGTTCACCTCGTTGAAGCTGACGAAACGGGTCACGAACTCCTCCGCCGTCCGGGGCTCCAGCGGAGGCTGCTGGGGCAGGGAGAGCCAGAAGGAGATGATGCGCTCCACCGTCTGGTCGTCGGCGTAGCCGTCGATGCACCAGATGCGGCCCCGCCGCCCGCCGCCGAAGGAGACGTCCCGGGCGATGACGTCATAGTTTTTCCCCACGCCGAGCCGGCGGTCAAGGTCGCCGCAGTCCCGCGCGAAGCTTCCGCTGAGTGTTTCCAAGATGGTGCCTCCCTGTCTGTCGCCTGCCCCATGTGCGCCGGAGCAGCGTATGGAATGCCGCGCCATGCCGCCCCGCCGGGGGAGCCGGGCATGGACGGCGAAAAGCGCGTTATATTGACGTGGAAATTGCTTTTAAAAGACGTTCTGACGCCGTGCCGCCGGCGGCGGCCCGGCGCAGTTAGTATGGGCAAAATCCGCCGTCTCATGCATGGAGCGGCGGAGAAAGGGGCGGCGCGCCGGCGGAAAAGCGCAAAAAAAAGAGACCCGGTTGGGGTCTCTTTTTGAAAGCGGCGCAGCCGCCGCGGCCTGTATCACACTTTGGTTTCGAAGTAGAAAAAGGTATCGTCCTTTTCCACCCGGCGCATGCAGGAGCTGAGCATATGGAAGGAGGCCTCGTTTTCCAGGTAGCACTTGGCCACCACCCGGTCCAGCCCCAGGGAGTACAGCGCCCAGTCCTTCACCGCGGCGAAGGCCTCCGTCCCGTAGCCGTGGCCGGCCTCGGAGGCGGCGATGCGGCAGCCCAGCTCCGCGCCGCCCCGGTGGTCGAAGCGGTAGAGCACCGCCTCCCCGATGCAGCGGTCCTCCAGGCACACGGCGAAATTCACCGCCAGCCGCCGCTCGAAATCCTTCCTCGCCACGGAGAGGAAGTAGTCCTCCGTCAGCTCGCCGCGGAGGTCCTGGCGGTAGTCATAGCCCCACCAGCGGTTCAGCTCGTCGTCCAGGCAGATGGCGTTATAGGCCGCCATGTCCTTCTCCTCCAGCGCCCGGAGGGTCAGCCGCTCCGTCCGCAGGGTGGGGATCTCCGCCAGGTGGTGGCTCTCGTTTTCCAGCTCCACGCGGTACTTCCGGCCCATGGCCGCGGGGAGGTACTGCAGCTTGCTGGTGCGCAGGCCCTTGCTGGCCGCGTCGTCCTCCCGGTTGAACCAGACTGCGTCGCCGCCGAAGCAGCGGGCGAACTCCCGCACCATGGTGGGATAGACCCCCTCGAACTCCTGCAGGGCCTTTTCGATGTGGACGATCATGGTCTCCCCGCAGCGCTCGCCCAGGGCCACGCCGATGATGCGCCCCTCCAGTTCCATACAGCCCGCGCAGACCCAATCCTCCATATAGCGGGTGAAAAAGCGGCGGGCCATGCGCAGCTCGCTGGAGGCGCTCTCGTTCCAGCTCTTGGGGAAGCTCTCGCTGAACTCCTTCCAGAAGGTGTGCAGCGCTTCCCGGTCCTCCTCCCGCAGGGGGCGGAAGACGGCGCCGGGATACTTCCGCTGGAAATTGTTGATATGGTTGCGCTGGCCGCTGTAGCGCCGGCCGGCGAAGGTCTCCATATCCTCCGCCCGGTAGAGGTAGTCCTGCCAGGTGCGGATGCAGCTGATGCGGCAGAAGGGATAGCGCCGGGCCATGACGGGCAGCTTCTCCTCCGGCACCACGGAGAAGGCGGGACAGAGGCCCTGCTCGACGCAGTATGCCTCGATGGCGGCCAGGGCCGCCTCCTCGTCGCCGCCCGCCTTCGCCACGGGGTAGTCGAACAGGGCGGCCTCCTCCGTCATGACCCGGACGATGAGGCAGCCCGCCTCCTCCGCGATGGCGGGGCGGAGGCTGGTCCACATGAGCTTCACCCCCGCGGAGTATTCGCAGAGGCGGAATGGGCAATCCTGATAGTAGGAGCGCAGCAGCGCCGCGTCCTGCTCGGTGATCTCGCGAAATTGCAGCACAGACATCTTCCTTTTCTTTCTGAAGGGTGGGGCCCCGCCGCCGCTTCGAAGAGCGGCGCTTTCGGCAGGGACCGATTTTTTCCGAAGCCTATTATATCCACTTCCCCACGCTTTGACAAGCCGGAGCGGCAAAAGCCGCCGGGCAGATGAACAATTTGTAAAATCCCCCGGCGGCGGTTGACAAGGGCGGGGGAGTGGACTATGATAGGGCCAAAAGAGAATTAGCACTCTGATGATGAGAGTGCTAAAAACACATGGTAGGAGGTGTACGGCATGAATGCACAGAAGTACACGCAAAAATCCCTGGAGGCCATCCAGAGCGCCCAGGCCCTGGCCCGGGAGTACGGCAACCAGCAGATCGAACAGAGCCATCTGCTGCTGAGCCTGCTGCGGCAGGAGGGGGGACTGATCCCCCAGCTGCTGACAAAGATGGGCGTCGCGGCGGAGAATATGGAGGAGATGACGGAGCGGGAGGTGAGCAAACTTCCCAAGGTCAGCGGCTCCGGACGGGAAATGGACCGCTTCTACATCTCCCGGGAGGCGGAGGCCGCCCTGACGGAGGCGGAGCAGGCCGCCCAGCAGATGCGGGATGAGTTCGTCTCGGTGGAGCACCTGCTGCTGGGCCTCATCGAGTGCGCCGACAGCCGGCTCAAGGAACTGTTCCGGGCCTTCGGCGTGACGAAGGAGGGCTGCCTTGCGGCCCTGCAGACCGTCCGCGGCAGCCAGCGGGTCACCACGGACAACCCGGAGGAGACTTACGACGCCCTGGCGAAGTACGGCACGGACCTGGTGCAGCGGGCCCGGGAGCAGAAGATGGACCCGGTCATCGGCCGGGACGACGAGATCCGCAACGTCATCCGCATCCTCTCCCGCAAGACCAAGAACAACCCCGTCCTCATCGGCGAGCCCGGCGTGGGCAAGACCGCCATCGCGGAGGGGCTGGCCCAGCGCATCGTCCGGGGGGACGTGCCCAAGAGCCTGCTGGATAAGACCGTGTTCTCCCTGGACATGGGTTCCCTCATCGCGGGGGCCAAGTACCGGGGCGAGTTTGAGGAGCGGCTGAAGGCCGTTTTGAACGAGGTCAAAAAGTCAGAGGGCCGCATCATCCTCTTTATCGACGAGCTGCATACCATCGTGGGCGCGGGCAAGACCGAGGGCGCCATGGACGCGGGCAACCTGCTTAAGCCCATGCTGGCGCGGGGCGAGCTGCACTGCATCGGCGCCACCACGCTGGACGAGTACCGCAAGTATATCGAGAAGGACCCGGCGCTGGAGCGCCGCTTCCAGACCGTGCTGGTGCAGGAGCCCTCGGTGGAGGACACCATCGCCATTTTGCGGGGCCTGAAGGAGCGCTACGAGGTGTTCCACGGCGTGAAGATCACGGACGGCGCCATCATCGCCGCCGCCACCCTCTCCAACCGTTATATCACCGACCGCTACCTGCCCGACAAGGCCATCGACCTGGTGGACGAGGCCTGCGCCATGATCCGCTCGGAGATGGACTCCATGCCCACGGAGCTGGACGTGGTGCGCCGGAAGATCATCCAGATGGAGATCGAGGAGGCGGCGCTGAAGAAGGAGGACGATCCGCTGTCCTGCCAGCGGCGGGAGGAGCTGCAAAAGGAGCTGGCGGAAAGCCGGGACAGCTTCAACGCCATGAAGGCCCGCTGGGAGAACGAGAAGAACGCCATCGGCCGGGTGCAGCAGCTGCGCGGCGAGATCGAGCGGCTGAACGCGGAGATCGAGCGGGCGGAGCAGACCTATGATCTGGAGAAGGCGGCGGAGCTGAAATACGGCAAGCTGCCGGAGGCGAAAAAGCGCCTGGAAGAGGAGGAGCGGCTCGCTCAGAGCGGCCGGGAGAACAGCCTGCTGCGCGACAAGGTGACGGACGAGGAGATCGCCCGCATCATCGAGCGCTGGACGGGCATCCCCGTGGCGAAGCTCATGGAGGGCGAGCGGGAGAAGCTCCTGCATCTGGAAGAGATCCTGCACCGCCGGGTGGTGGGGCAGGAGGAGGCCGTGCGCTCCGTGGCGGAGGCCATTCTCCGCAGCCGCGCCGGCATCCAGGACCCCAACCGGCCCATTGGGTCGTTTTTGTTCCTGGGTCCCACGGGCGTGGGCAAGACGGAGCTGGCAAAGACCCTGGCGGAGAGCCTGTTCGACGACGAGAAGAACCTGATCCGCATCGATATGTCGGAGTATATGGAGAAGTTCTCCGTCTCCCGGCTCATCGGCGCGCCTCCGGGCTATGTGGGCTATGAGGAGGGCGGACAGCTTACCGAGGCGGTGCGCCGCCGGCCCTACAGCGTCATCCTCTTCGACGAGGTGGAAAAGGCCCATCCGGACGTGTTCAACGTGCTGCTGCAGGTGCTGGACGACGGCCGGGTGACGGACTCCCAGGGCCGGACGGTGGACTTCAAGAACACCGTCATCATCCTGACCTCCAACCTGGGCAGCCAGTACCTGCTGGAGGGCATGGACGGCGAGGGCCATATCTCCGCCGAGGCGAAGGAGCAGGTGCAGCAGCTGCTGCGGCGCTCTTTCCGGCCGGAGTTTTTGAACCGCCTGGACGAGATCGTGTTCTACCAGCCCCTGACGAAGGCGCATATCACGAAGATCATCGACCTGCAGATCGCGGCGCTGAACCGGCGCCTGGGCGAAAAGCAGCTTTCCTGCGAGCTGACGGAGGAGGCCAAGCAATTCGTCATCGACGCGGCCTACGACCCGCAGTACGGCGCGCGGCCCCTGCGCCGCTATCTCCAGCACACAGTGGAGACGCTGCTGGCCCGCCGCATCCTCGCGGGCGACGTGCAGAGCAGCGAAACGCTCCGGGTGGACGTGAGAGACGGCGAGCTCACAGTGCTGTAAGTGCAGAAAAAAGAGCGAAGGCTTTCTCCAGCGTTTCATAGGGACAATTTGTGAACCTACCCAAATAAGTTAATATTTGTTCCTTTGGAGGGAGGCTGTGTTTCGGCACAGCCTTCCTTTTCTGTTCATGCGACCTCATCGGGTACCTGCTCAGCCACAGCCTTGGCCATGCTCTGGGGTAGTTCGTCCACCAGACCGATGTCACGGTAGTAGATGCGCACCTCCTGCGGTGCCGTGCGGGAGTATTTCTCCGCGCGCTCTCCGACCTCTACCCGCTTGATGAAGATACGCAGGATCTCAGAGGTCAGCTCCGGAATCTCACTGTACCGTTTGGCGTTCTCGATGAACCGGGCGATGTTGGAGCTGGAATCTTTCAGTTCCTGAAGCCGTGCTTCCATAGCAGGAAGCTGCTCCTGGATTTCTTTCTGCTCGGTGGTGTACTCCTGAGAGAGGATGCGGTACTGCTCGTCTGGGATACGGCCAAGGACACTGTCCTCGTAGAGCCGTTTGAACAACTTCGTAAGCTCGGCCTGGCGCTTCTGCATGGTGTCGAT
>JBJDYT010000084.1:0-10428 GCA_051867635.1 Oscillospiraceae bacterium | reverse complement strand
ACGGCGTGGCCGCGTGCGTGCGCCTTTTGCAGGCAAAGGGACGGCGGCGCATCGCGGCCTATATCCTGGAAAACTACGACACGGCGGCCTTCATGACCGCGGGGAAGCTGGGCAAGGCGGTGGCGGTGAGCGAGTCCACTGTGGTGCGCTTTGCCACGGAGCTGGGCTTTGACGGCTATCCCGGCATGCAGAAGGCCCTGCAGGAGATGGTGCGCACCAAGCTGACCTCCATCCAGCGCATCAAGGCCTCCAGCGACCAGCTCAGCGGACAGGAGATCCTGCCCTCTGTGCTCCATATGGAGATCGAGAACATCCGCCGGGCCTCGGCGGCGCTGAAGCAGGAGGCCTTCGACCGGGTGCTGGAGAAGATCCTCCAGGCCAGGCACATCTATATCCTGGGCGTGCGCTCCTCCTCGTTCCTGGCGGGCTATATGAACTTCTACTTCAACAAGCTTTTCGCCAACGTCACCCTGGTGCAGTCCAACGTGGCGGGGGCCATCTATGAGCAGCTCATGCGCCTGGGCCGGGGCGACATCCTCATCTGCATCTGCTATCCCCGCTATTCCAAGGAGGCCATCAGCGCGGCGCAGTTCGCCGTAGCCCGGGGGGCGGAGGTGGTGGCCATCACGGACTCCGAGCATTCGCCCCTGTACACCCTTTCCTCAGCGCCCCTGCTGGTGGAAAACGAGATGATCTCCTTCGTGGACTCCATCGTGGCCCCCATGTGCGTGGTGAACGCCCTGATCGTGGCCCTCAGCAGCCGCATGGGGACGGATATCTCCAACACCTTCGCGGAGCTGGAGAAGATCTGGGAGCAGTTCGGCGTGTACAACAAGCTGGGCGATGAGTAAGCGGGTGGTGGTGATCGGCGGCGGCGCCGCCGGGATGATGGCCGCCATCGCGGCGGCGGAGCGCGGCGCGGCGGTGACGCTGCTGGAGCCCAACGAGCGCCTGGGCAAGAAGGTGAACATCACGGGGAAGGGCCGCTGCAACGTGACCAACGACTGCGGTCTGGAGGAGCTGCTGCGCAACGTCCCGCGCAACGGCCGCTTCCTGTACAGCGCCTTTTCCCGTTTCGACGGACGGGACTGCAAAGCGTTTTTCGAGGGCCTGGGCGTGCCGCTGAAAACAGAGCGGGGCAACCGGGTCTTTCCTGTGTCCGATTCCGCCTTTGACATCACGGACGCGCTGCGCCGCCGCTTGAAGGCGCTGGGCGTCCGCTGGGAGCGGGACCGCGCCCTTTCCGTGGAGACGGCGGAGGGGCGCGTGGCCGCCGTGCGGGGGGAAAAGCGGCGCTATGAGGCGGACGCGGCGGTGCTGGCCACCGGGGGGCTCTCCTATCCCGGCACCGGCAGCACGGGGGACGGCTACCGCATGGCGGAGGCGCTGGGGCACACGGTGACGCCGCCCCGGGGCTCCCTGGTGCCCCTCGTCAGCGACGACCCCGCCTGCGCCGAGATGCAGGGCCTGGCGCTGAAGAACGTGTCTGTCCGGGTGAAAAACGGGAAAAATAAGGTGGTGTTCGAGGAGTTCGGCGAGATGCTCTTCACCCACTTCGGCCTCTCCGGCCCGGTGATCCTCTCCGCCAGCGCCCACATCCGGGACTGGGAGAAGGACAGCTACCGGGTCTGCATCGATTTAAAGCCCGCCCTGGACGAGCAGAAGCTGGAAAGCCGCCTGCTGCGGGACTTTGCCCAGCGCAGCAACCAGGACTTCGCCAACGTGCTGGGGGGCCTGGTACACAGGAGCATGATCCCCGTCATGCTCCGCCGCACCGGCATCCCGGGGGAGACCAAGGCCAACTCCGTCACCCGGGAGCAGCGGCGGCGGCTTTTGCAGGAGCTGAAGTGCTTCACCGTGCCGCTGACCGGCCCCCGGCCGGTGGCGGAGGCCATCGTCACCTCCGGCGGCGTGAAGGTGGGGGAGATCGTCCCCGCCACCATGGCGTCGAAGAAGGTGGAGGGGCTCTACTTCGCGGGAGAGCTCATCGACGTGGACGCCTATACCGGCGGCTTCAACCTGCAGATCGCCTGGGCCACGGGCCTGGCGGCGGGCAGTGCCGCGGCGGAGGAAGGAGAAGAAGGATGAAACACTATGCGATCGCCATCGACGGCCCCTCCGGGGCGGGGAAAAGCACCCTGGCCCGGCGGCTGGCGGAGCGTCTCGGCATTTTATATGTGGATACCGGCGCCATCTACCGCACCATCGGCTGCCATATGCGCCGGGCCGGCGTGGAGGCCCGGGACGAAGCGGCGGTGCGCGCGCAGCTGCCGGAGGTCCGGCTGGAGCTTCGCTTCAGCGCTGACGGGCTGCAGCACATGCTGCTCAGCGGCGAGGATGTGACGGAGGAGATCCGCCTGCCGGAGCTGTCGCTCTATGCCTCGGCCGTCTCGGCCTATCCGGCGGTGCGGGCGTTTTTGCTGGAGATGCAGCGCCGCCTGGCCCGGGAGCACAGCGTCATCATGGATGGCCGGGACATCGGCACCGTGGTGCTGCCGCAGGCGGAGCTGAAGGTCTTCCTGACGGCGGACGTGGAGGAGCGGGCCCGCCGCCGGGAGCGGGAGCTCATGGCCCGCGGCACGCCGGAGCCCTATGAGAGGGTGCTGGAGGAGATGAAGCAGCGGGACTACAACGACAGCCACCGCGCCGCGGCGCCTCTGCGCCGGGCGGAGGACGCGGTGCTGCTGGACACGACCCATATGAGCTTTGCCGAAAGCGAGGAGGCGCTGCTGGCCCTGGCCCGGGAGCGCCTGGGGGTGGAGCCATGCAGGTGATCGTGGCGAAGAGCGCGGGCTTCTGCTACGGCGTGGAGCGCGCGGTGCGCCTCGCGGAGGAGACGGCGGAGCGCTGCGGCCGCTGTGTCATGCTGGGGAGCATCATCCATAACGCGGGCGTGGTGGCGGCGCTGGAAAAAAAGGGCGCGGTGCCGGCGGAGAGCGTGGAGGAGGTGCGGCCGGGAGACCGGGTGCTGATCCGGGCCCACGGCGTGGAGAAACGGACTGTGGAGGCCCTGCGGGAGAAGGGCGCGTCCCTGGTGGACGCCACCTGCCCTCACGTGCTGCGCCTTCAGCGTCTGGCCGCCCAGGCGGCGGAGGAGGGGCGGCAGTTCATTCTCATCGGAGAGCCGCAGCACCCGGAGGTAGTGGGCGTGGCGAGCTACGCGGCGCATCCCCTGGTGTTCTCCGGGCCGGAGGAGGTGGCGCGCTGGCTCGCGTCTCAGGACGATCCCTGCGATTTACCCATAACCGTGGCGGCGCAGACGACGCTCATTCGTGCAATTTGGGAAAAATCTATAAATTTTCTAAAAAAACAGTGTACAAACGGAAAATATTTTGATACAATGTGTAGTGCCACGCATAGACGGCAAACCGAGGCGGCTGAAATAGCAGCTCAGGTGGACGTCATGGTCGTAGTGGGTGATCGCAAGAGTGCGAACACCAGGCATCTCACGGAGATCTGCGCCGAATTATGCTCCCGTGTCCTCCAGATCGAGAACGCGGACGAGCTTCCGCGCGGGGGATGGGAGGATTGTCGGGTGGCTGGACTGACAGCGGGTGCCTCTACTCCTGCGGGTATCATTGAGGAGGTTGTAAACAAAATGACTGAAGAAATCAAAGTTGCCGACGGTATCGAAGAATCCTTTGCTGAAATGCTCGACAAGTCTTTCAAGACCATCCAGAGCGGCGATAAGGTGAAGGGTGTCGTGACGGAAATCAACGCCACCGAAGTGGTGGTTGATCTTGGCTGCAAGCAGCCCGGATATATCAAGGTAGAAGAACTCTCCTCCGATCCCGACGCCAAGCCTGAGGACATCGTGAAGGTGGGCGATGAGATCGAGGTGTTCGTCATTCGCGTCAGCGATGTGGACGGTTTCGCCCAGCTGAGCAAGAAGAAGCTGGACGCGGCCCGCATCTGGGACGACCTGGAGGCCGCGGTGGAGAACAAGACCGTGATGGAAGGCGTCGTCACGGAGGAGAACAAGGGCGGCCTCGTGGTCAATGTCAAGGGCATCCGCGTGTTCGTTCCCGCTTCCCAGAGCGGCCTGCCCCGCGGTGCGGAGCTCAGCGCTATGGTGAAGGAGAAGGTCTCCCTGCGCATCACCGAGGTCAACCGTGCCCGCCGCCGTGTGGTGGGCTCCATCCGCAGCGTCACCGACGAGGCCCGCAAGGCCGCCCAGGAGGCTGTCTGGAGCACCATCGAGGTGGGCAAGCACTACACCGGCACCGTGAAGTCCATGACCAGCTACGGCGTGTTCGTGGACATCGGCGGCGTGGACGGCATGGTACATATCTCCGAGCTGTCCTGGAGCCGCATCAAGACCCCCGCTGAGATCGTCTCCGTGGGCGACACGCTGGAGGTGTACGTCATCTCCGTGGACAAGGAGAAGCGCAAGATCTCCCTGGGCGTGAAGGACCGCAGCTCCAATCCCTGGGACGTGTTTATGAGCAAGTACCAGGTGGGCGACGTGGCGGAGGTCCGCATCGTGAAGCTCATGACCTTCGGCGCTTTCGCGGAAGTGGTCCCCGGCGTGGACGGCCTGATCCACATCTCCCAGGTGGCGGACCACCGCGTGGAGAAGGTGGGCGACGTGCTGAGCGAGGGCCAGATCGTCAAGGCCAAGATCACCGCCGTGGACGAGGAGAACAAGAAGATCTCCCTCTCCATCCGCGCCCTGCTCTCCGGCGACGCCGAAGCGCCCGCCGCGGAATAAGATAAAGCAAAGGGAAGGAGCTCTGCCGGGACGGCGGGGCTCCTTTTTTCGCGGAAGCCCCCGGCGGAAAAGGCTTGTCAAGGGGGGCGATGTGCCGTATAATAGGTTCGCTTGCAACACTTGCCAAGGACGCGGAAAGGGGAGCGTGGGATATGCTGCAAAAACTGAGACGGGCGCTGACGAAGCGCCGGGACCGCAGGAAGTTCTGCACCGCCGTGGTGGCGGCGGCGGGGGCCTCCTCCCGCATGGGCGGGGAGAATAAGCAGCTTTTGCCGCTGCAGGGCATTCCCGTGCTGGTCCGCACCCTGCAGGCCCTGGACAGCGCCGAAACGGTGGACGCCATGGTGGTGGCCACCCGGGAGGAGGATATCGTGACGGTGGCGGATCTGGTCCGCACCTACGGTATCGCTAAGCCCGTCACGGTGATCGCCGGCGGGGCCAGCCGGACGGAGTCCGTGCTGAAGGCCCTCTCCCACGCGCCGGAGGAGACGTCGCTCTTCGCTGTACAGGACGGGGCGCGGCCCCTGGTGACGCCCCGGGTCATCGACGAGGCGGTGCGCAAGGCGGCGGAGTGCGCGGCAGCGGCTCCCGCCGTCCCTGTGAAGGACACCATCAAAGTGGCGGAGGAGCGCGTGGTGCGGCAGACGCCGGAGCGCAGGACCCTCTTCGCCGTGCAGACGCCTCAGGTGTTCGACGCGGACCTGCTGAAGGCCGCGCTGCAGGCGGCGGTGGAGTCGGGCGCGGAGCTCACGGACGATTGCGCCGCCGTAGAGCGGCTCGGCAAGGAAGTTTACTTGACAGAAGGCTCGGAGGAGAACATCAAGATCACCACGCCGCTGGACATGGCCGTGGCGGAGGGGATATTGAACTGGAGGGAGGCCCACCCGTGGCAGGAATGATGCGCATCGGACAGGGATACGACGTCCACCGGCTGACGGAGGGGCGCAAGCTCGTCCTGGGCGGGGTGGAGATCCCCTATGAAAAGGGCCTGCTGGGCCATTCGGACGCGGACGTGCTGACCCACGCGGTGATGGACGCGCTGCTGGGCGCGGCGGCTCTGGGGGACATCGGGAAGCTCTTCCCCGACACGGACGAGCGATACCGCGGCGTCTCCAGTATGCTTCTGCTGGCAGAGGTGGGCAGGGTATTGGCGGCGGCGGGCTACGCCGTGGGCAATATCGACGCCACCGTGGTGGCCCAGGCGCCGAAGCTCGCCCCCTACCGGGAGGAGATGCGGCGCAACATCGCCGCCGCCCTGGGCGTCGGCGTGGACCGGGTCAGTGTGAAAGCCACCACGGAGGAGCGCCTGGGCTTCACCGGGGACGGCTCCGGCATGGCGGCCCAGGCCGTGGCGCTGCTGGAGGCGCTTTGAGGCGCCGCCCCCAGGCCTTTCGCGGATCCTGAATAAAAAAAGCAGCCATGTACATGGCTGCTTTTGCTTTGCCCGGGACCGGGCGTAAAAAAGGGCTTGCCGGAGGCAAGCCCTTTTTGCGCCGGAGGGGAAGCGTTACTGCAGGTTCAGCCGCTTCTTCATCATGTACCAGGTGACGAAATAGAACACGGCGCCGAGAATGACCTCCCAGGCGATGGAGCCCCAGAGCATCGCCTGCGCGCTGCCAAAGAGGGTGCCGAAGTTGCAGAAGTCCAGCAGCGCGATGTTGGAATCAATAGCGAAGGCCAGGAAAGAGGTGCCGAGGATCTCCAGCAGGAAGTTGAAGCCGAAGAAGAAGGCGAAGGACAGCAGTACCTTGTGCTTGTTGAAGCTGTGGCCGGTGGCGATGGAGGCGTAGACCTCCAGGCAGAAGAAGACCATGCCGAGGACGGCGGCCAGCAGCACCTCCAAAAGCAGGACGATGATCTGCGTCCGGGTGAGGGGCTCTATCTGCCCCATGTAGTAAAACGCCTCGCGGAAGAAATCCAGAAGCTCGGCATACATGTCACCGGAGAAGGTGGCGAGGATCACCGCCAGGACGCAGGCCACAGCCGTGGCGGCGAACCAGACGATGGCGGTCAGCACCTTGGAGAAGATGATGCTGTGGGTGGAGGCGGGCAGGGTCATCATCAGATAGCCCTGGGGGCCCATGAGGTTCGTGTGGAAGCGGTTGACCATGATGATGAGGGACATGAGGCAGACCGCGATGATGCCCACGACGAAGGCGAAGAGACCGACGCCGCCCACCGTGCTCAAAAACCAGTGGTTCACGGAGCCCGTGATCCGCATCATGATATTTGTGAAGAGGCCCAGGGCGAAGATCAGCAGGTACAGCGGCAGCATGACCCGGGACGTGGCCCGGAATTCGTGTTTCAGTAATTTTCTCAGCATTTGAATACCTCCCGGAACAGCGCGTCCACCGACATGCCGCGCTTTTCGCGGATGTCGTCCACGCTGGATTGAAGCATGACCCGGCCATTGCGCAGGAAGATCACATCGTCCAGCACCTGCTCCACGTCGGCGATGAGATGGGTGGAGATCAGCACCGCGGCCTCGGGGTTATAGGAGCTGACGATGGTGTGCAGGATGTAGTCCCGGGTGGCGGGGTCCACGCCGCCGATGGGCTCATCCAGCAGGTAGAGCCTGGCCTGCCGGCTCATGATGAGGATGAGCTGCAGCTTTTCCCGGGTGCCCTTGCTCATGGCCTTCAGCCGCAGGTCCTGCCGGATCTGCAGGTTTTCCAGCATGGTCTCCGCCGCATCCCGGCGGAAATCGGGATAGAAATCCTGGAAAAAGTCCAGCGCCTGCTTCACGTTCATCCAGTCGGGCAGGAAGCTCCGGTCCGGCAGGAAGGAGGTGACGGCGTGGGACGCGGGGCCGGGCAGGTTCCCGTCCACTGTGACGCTGCCGCTGGTGGGGGTGAGCAGGCCGGTGGCCAGCTTCAGCAGGGTGGTCTTACCGCTGCCATTGGGGCCCAGCAGACCCACGATGCGGCCCGGTTCAATGGCAAAGCTGACGTCGTCCAGCGCCTGGGCGGCGCCGAAGCGTTTGCAGAGCTGTGTGCATTCCAGAACACTCATGTTACATTTTCCTCCGTTTCATACGATTCTACCATCGCAACACTTTCTTTTTTGCTGAAACCAAGCAGCCGCATGTTTTTTAAAAAGTCTGAGACCTGGTCGTTGGCCAGCTGCTCCCGGGCCTGGCGGATCAGCCCCTCGTCCTCCGTGACGAAGCGGCCCGCCGTGCGGATGCTCCCCACGAGCCCGATGCGCTCCAGCTCGGAGAAGGCCCGCTGCATGGTGTTGGGGTTGACTCCCGCCTGCAGCGCCAGTTCCCGCACGGAGGGGAGACGCTCCCCCGGCGCGTAGCTGCCGGAAACGATGCCGCGGGTGAGCTGCTCCACCAGCTGGGCGTAGATGGGCTGGTCGCTGCGGAAATTCCCGTTCATAGGACACCTCCTTTGTATTATTGTATTAAGTGATTAGTACAATAATACATATGGGCTGATTTGTCAAGACTTTCCTGCAAAAAATTTTCCAAAAAAAATCAGGAGTCCCGGACAAGCGTCCGGAACTCCTGATATAAGCGAAGGGTCAGATGGCGCTGGCGTCCACATACAGCTCGCGCACCGCGTTGGGATCGGCGGGAGCAGCCTTGGGCGCGTCGGCCTTGGCCGGCTCCTTGGGGCCGTCGCGGTAGGCCAGGAACTTGGGAGCCACCTGGGGGAAGAGGGCCAGGGAGAGGACGTCCTCCTCGCTCTTGGCGATATCCTTGAATTCCTCCTTGTACTTCTCCAGCTCCGGCTCCAGCTTGTCGGCGGGACGGCAGGTGATGACCTCCTCCGGCTTGATGCCGGCCAGGGCCCGCACCTCCTCGTTGATCTCGCCGGGCACCGCGCCGTACTCGCCGCGGAGCAGGGCCTTGGACTCCTTGGGGAAGGTTTTGTAGCGGCCCACCACGATGTTCATGACGGACTGGGTGCCCACGATCTGGGAGGTGGGAGTCACCAGGGGCGGATAGCCGAAGTCCTTGCGGACGCGGGGGATCTCCGCCAGCACGTCGTAGTATTTGTCCTCTTTCCCGGCCTGCTTGAGCTGGGAGATGAGGTTGGAGAGCATGCCGCCGGGGACCTGGTAGATCAGGGTGTTGGTGTCCACGTTCAGCACCTTGGGATCGAGGGAGCCCGCGTCCTTCAGCCGCTGGGCCACCTTGCGGAAGTGGGCGGCCGCGTCGCTCATCTTCTCCAGCGACAGGCCCGTGTCTCTCGGGGTGCCCTGCAGCGTGGCCACAAGGGCCTCCGTGGCGGGCTGAGAGGTGCCGTTGGCCAGGGGAGAGAGGGCGGTGTCCACGATATCCACGCCGGCGTAGGCGGCCATGAGGTAGACCATGTCGCCGGTGCCGGTGGTGTTGTGGGTGTGCAGGTGGATGGGGATGGAGACAGTCTCCTTCAGGCGCTTGACCAGGGAATACGCGTCCATGGGCAGCAGCAGGTTCGCCATGTCCTTGATGCAGATGGCGCTGGCGCCCATTTCCTCCAGCTCCTTGGCCAGCTTCACGAAGTAATCCTCGTTGTGGATGGGGGAGATGGTGTAGGACATGGTGGCCTCCACCTCGCCGCCGTACTTGCGGGTGGACTTGATGGCCTGCTCCAGGTTGCGCACGTCGTTCAGCGCGTCGAAGATGCGGATGATGTCGATGCCGTTTTCAATGGACTTGCGGCAGAAGGCGTCCACCACGTCGTCGGCGTAGTGCTTGTAGCCCAGGATGTTCTGGCCGCGGAAGAGCATCTGCAGCTTCGTGTGCTTCACGTGCTTGCGGATGGTGCGGAGCCGCTCCCAGGGGTCCTCGTTGAGGAAGCGCATGCAGGAGTCGAAGGTGGCGCCGCCCCAGCACTCCAGGGAGTAGTAGCCGATGGAGTCCAGGATCTCGCAGGCGGGCAGCATGTCCTCGATGGTCATGCGGGTGGCGGCCTGGGACTGGTGGGCGTCGCGGAGGATGGTGTCCGTGATCAGAAGGGGCTTGTTGGACAGAAATTCCATAGTTTCCATGAGTAGGTCCTCCTCTCAATTAGCCGAAGAGCGCCATAAGGACGCCCGCGGCGATAGCGGAGCCGATAACGCCGGCCACGTTGGGGCCCATGGCGTGCATCAGCAGGAAGTTGGAGGGATTGGCCTTCTGGCCCTCCACCTGGGAGACACGGGCGGCCATGGGCACGGCGGAGACGCCGGCGGAGCCGATGAGGGGATTGATCTTCTCCTTGAGGAAGAGGTTCATGAACTTGGCCAGGAGGACGCCGCCGGCGGTGCCGAAGCCGAAGGCCACCACGCCCATGCACATGATCTTGATGGTCTGCCAGGAGAGGAAGGTGCTGGCGGTGGCGGTAGCGCCCACGGTGAAGCCCAGGAAGATGGTGACGATGCCCATCAGCTCGTTCTGGGCGGTCTTGCTCAGGCGGTCGGTAACGCCGGACTCCTTAAAGAGGTTGCCCAGCATCAGGCAGGCGATGAGGGGCGCGGCGGAAGGCACCAGCAGGGCCACGAACACGGTGACCACGATGGGGAAGAGGATCTTCTCCCGCTTGGAGACCTCGCGCAGCGGGCGCATGACAATCTGCCGCTCCGCCTTGGTGGTGAGAGCCTTCATGATGGGGGGCTGGATGACAGGCACCAGCGCCATGTAGGAGTAGGCGGCCACCGCGATGGGGCCCAGCAGATGAGGCGCCAGCAGGGAGGTGACGAAGATGGCCGTGGGGCCGTCCGCGCCGCCGATGATGCCGATGGAG
>JBJDYT010000083.1:0-41880 GCA_051867635.1 Oscillospiraceae bacterium | reverse complement strand
CCAGAAATACGGTCGGTTCAACCAGCGACTATCTGCTTCAGGAAATGGAGATCACCATTGAAATCTACAACCAACTCCAAAGCAAGGTGGAGGAAATTGAACTGCAGATCAATGACTGTGTCCTTGGCCTTGCTCCGCCCATGCTAACCATTCCCGGAATCGGCGTATCTTCTGCAGCGGTTATCCTTTCTGAATTTGGAGATCTCTCCAAGTTCAACAGTCCATCTAAGCTGCTTTCCTTTGCCGGTATGGAACCTGGATATTTTCAATCCGGCACTTCGGAAAGCACTGGCAAAATGGTAAAGCATGGGTCTTCCTATTTGCGTTATGCCATTATGAACTGTGCGCAGACAGTAATTAACAACGAACCGACTTTTGCGGCCTACTACGCCAAAAAACGTGCTGAGGGTAAGGAACACCGCGTTGCTCTTACCCATGTTGCTAAAAAACTTTTGAGAGTCATTTATACTCTTCAGACGAAAGAACTGCCCTATAACCCGGATCTCGTTCGCTGACCCATAACCAACCTATTTTGAAGTCCTCAAAAGAGGGCTTGGTTTTCTGCACTCTTTTTTGACCAGATGAAAATTTTTCAATTCCCCCTTGACTTCTTATAGTTGGTCACCCCCTCGGCATGAGTTTGGCCGCGGCCCAGTCGAACAGTACGTCGCTGAGAAAGCCCACCGCTGCGATGACCACGATGCCGGCCAGGACCTTGTCGGTCCGGGCCATGGCCTGGGCGTCCAGAATGTAGTAGCCAAGGCCGCTGGTGGCGGCCAGCATCTCCGCCCCCACCAGGGCGCGCCAGCTGTAGCCCAGGCCGACCCGCATCCCGGCCACCACATGGGGCACCGCCGCTGGCACCCGGATGCGCCAGAGCTGCTCCGCCGGCGAATAGCCAAAGGTGCGTCCCACCTCCAGCAGCTTTTCGTCGCAGCGCAGCAGCCCGTCCTGGGCGTTCATATAGATGGGGAAGAAGGCGGAGAGGAGGATAAGCAGGACCTTGGACTCCTCCCCCAGCCCTACCCACAGGATCACCATGGGCACCAGGCTCAGCGGGGGGATGGTGCGGATGATGCGCAGCGGGCCGTCATACCACTGGGAGGCCCTGGGCGCCAGCACGCAGCCCAGCGCCAGCAGGCAGGCCAGCAGGAACGCCAGCGAAAAGCCGGCGGCCACGCGGGCCAGACTGCTGCCCACATGGCGCAGGAGCTGCCCCTGCGCCGCCATCTGGATAAGGGCCCGGAGCACCTTCGCCGGCGGCGGCAGCAGGTAGGGATTGCACCAGCCCAGGGAGCTGGCCGCCTGCCACAGCGTCAGGATCAGGAGGGACCCATAAACATATCGCCTCTTGCTTCGCAGGGCGCCTGGGAGGCCGCCTGCGCCGCGTCCGTTCTTGTTCTGATCTCTTCCCATAGCTCGTCCAGATACTCCCATCCCTTCTCACCGATGGTGTTTGAGGCGTTGAAGCAGCTCAGCATGCTGGAGACGGCCAGATGAGGCATGCTCACATACAGCGCCGCCCCGCCGTCCAGGGCCCGCTGAAACAGGCCGTCGCCGAAAATGATGTCATAGGGGCCGTTGGCGTCCACATAGGCCTGCAGGTCTTCCTCCTCCGCCAGGTGGGCGTCCCGGCCCTCCAGCAGCTCCGTGTCCATGCGGAAGAAGGAGACCACGTCCGCCTCTCCGATGCCGTAGTCCCGCTTCAGGCAGTCCCGCAGGGCGCAGGACTGGACCTGCTCGCCGATGACCAGGGCCTTCTTTACGCCCTCCAGCTCGTTCACCGGCTGCGTCTTCGCCGTCTCCTGCGGCGCAGGCAGGCCCGCGGCCTCGCAGACCGCGCGGCAGAAGGCCTGTTCCGCCTCTCCGCCGAAGAGCTTCGCCACCACATAGGGGGTGCCGTAGCGGCGCTGCAGCTCCCGGGCGGCGTCCAGGGCGGAGACGGAGGCCACCACGTTCACCATGGCCTGGGGGGACTGGGCCACCTTCTCCGGCCCGCCGTAGCCCCACAGGTTCACCGCCTCGAAGCCGCAGCGGCAGAGCATGCCGCTCAGGTCCCGGAGGGAGGTGGTGTCCCACATGTCCAGCGGCGTGGCGCCGATGACGTTCACAAGGGGCCTGCGCCCCTCGGGGCGCTCCGCGTCCAGAAAGCGGCGGATCATGGCCAGGTACGCCTTGGACTGTCCCTCATCGTAGAAGTGCAGCCCGTCGGTCTGGACGGCCAGCACGGGCACGCCGCTCTCCTTCTCGATCAGGCGGCCCAGGGCCGCCATGTCGGTCCCCACCAGCATGGAGATGGGGGTGCTCATGGTCACCACCAGCTTGGCGCCGGTGGTCTTGACCGCGTTGGCCACCCGGACCACCACGCTGGCGTCGCTGCCCACCACCGTGTCGATCTCCCGCAGGGCGGTGGAAAAGCAGGGGTATTCCCCCGCTATGGCGCGGGATTCGTCCAGCATGGTGGCGTGAGGCTGGCAGCCCCCCGGCTCATGAAGGACCGTGATGCCGCCCATTTCATAGCCCACGTTGTGGGCGCCGGAATAGTCCGGGGCGAAGGTGGGAAGGCGCTTGTACAGCTGCTTCATCTTACTGCCCCTCCTTTCCGCGCAGGGCGGCGGTCACATAGGGACCCCACCGCTTTCTGTTTTTGCTGCTGTAGCCCAGGATCTTTTGCTGTCCGCCCGGTCCGAAGAGCATGTCCGCCAGGGAGGGCTCCGGGTCGCATTCGTTGCGCAGGCTCTTCTCCACCCGCTCCAGGAAGTCCAGAATGGAGCGGTAATCGGGCTGGCGCTCCGCGCCGGCCACGGTCTGGATGCTGCTGTCGCCCTTGGTGTAGCGCTCCGTCAGGCCGAAGGCCAGGTCGTAGTGGTCGGGCTGGGGGGGATAGTAGTACATGCCGGGATGGGCGCTGAAGTACACCGTGACCTCCGGATGGTTGGCCTGGAGCCACTCCACCGACTCCCGGAACTCGGGCCGGACGAAGCGGGTGAACATGGTCTTGACGTTGAAGCCCAGCCTGCACAGCTCCCCTGCCGCCCGGAAGGGGTCGTCGTCCAGGGATTCGCCCACCGCCACGGTCCTGCCGCCGCACTTGGCCACGACCTCGGCGATGCGTTCCCGGGTCTTCCGGTACCAGGCGCTGTCGTCGATCTCCACGCCCATCATGCGGGAGATGTTCCGGTAGTTTTGGTGGATCACGTCGGGGTCGAAGCTGGTGGCCACGTTGGCGTAAGGGATGTGGTAGCGCTTCTCCAGGGTCTGGCAGGCCAGGATGCCGCCGTAATTGTAGGCGAGACTGTAGGAGGCCTGGCCCATGCGGTCGAAGGCCTCCATGTCCGGGCAATTCGTGTAGTGGTTGATCCGCCGGATGCCGGCCTTGCCCAGCAGCTCGTGCAGCTCGCTCTCCTCTCCCGGCGCCTGGTAGTTGCCAATGAGGTTGACGGTCTTTTCCCTGGGGGCGTTTTTGTCGGTGCGGAGCAGCTCGGTAATGAAGTTCCAGGTGCGGGTGGGATCGGGAGTCTTGCTCTCGTTCAGCAGCGGACACATCAGCGCCCGGCCGATGCGGATGCCGGTCTCCGCCTCCACCTCCGCGGCCACGCGGCGGTAGTCGGAGGCCAGCAGCATGTCCACGCAGGTGACGCAGAGAAAGATGGCCTGGGGCCGGGGCTCACAGGTGCGGGCCATCTCCAGCAGGGCCTCCTTGGCGCGCCGGGCGTTGAGGCCGGAGACGATGTCCCGCTCCTCCAGCCGCATGTACCAGATGCGGTCCTTGCGGCCCATGGCCAGGGCGCCCATGGAGTTGTGCCTGCCGCAGGCCAGGGGCGCCATGAACAGCACGGCGCTGCCCGGGACCACCAGGGGCGTGGAGACGGGGCTGCCGCCGCCCTCTCCGCCGCCTCCGCCCACATAGCGCAGGTTATACTTCTGGTCCAGGGGATGGGGCTTGCCGGTGCGGTAGACCTGCGCCACCTCGCCGATGGGAACAGGCTTGGGGAAGTTGGTGTTCATCGTTATCCCTCCACAGTCAGACCGCGGGCGATCTCCGTGATGACCCGGGAGATCTTCAGCCCGGGGTCCCCCTCGATGACGGTCTTGTTCTCGTTTTCATAACGCTGGACGCTGGGGTCCCGGGGCACGTCGCCGATGATGGGGATCTCCGCCTCCTGAGCGAAGGCGCGGACCAGCGCTTCCTCGTTCTCCACGTTGCGGCGGTTCAGAATGACGCCGCGGACCCGGGCGTAGCCCCGGTCCTTGAAGTTTTCGATGGCCATGTAGATGTTCCGGGCGGCGAAAAGGGCCATCTTTTCCCCGGAGGTCACGATGACCACCTCCTCGGCGTAGCCGTCCCGGATGGGGGCGGCGAAGCCGCCGCAGACCACGTCGCCCAGCACGTCGAACAGCACGAAATCCGGTTTGTAGACCTCGAAGGCGTGCAGGTCCTCCAGCAGGTTGAACGCCGTCAGGATGCCGCGCCCGGCGCAGCCGATGCCGGGGGTGGGGCCGCCGGCCTCCACGCAGAGCACGCCGTGGTAGCCCTCCACCACCACATCCTCCAGCGTGGCCTCCCGGGTGGCGTCCCGCAGGAAGCTCATGACGGGGGTCAGCTCCCTGCCGCCCCGCAGGCTGCTGGTGGAGTCGGCCTTGGGGTCGCAGCCGATCTGCATGACCTTATAGCCCATATCGGCCAGGGCGGCGGAAACGGCGCTGGTGATGGTGGATTTCCCGATGCCGCCCTTGCCATAAAAAGCGATCTTTCTCATATGTCGATCTCTCCTCACTTGACCGTTGATTGCCGGAGCCGTCTCCGGCCGGGGCCGATTAAGCGCCCAGGGGATCCCAGGGCTCCAGCACGATGGGCTCCTGGGTGAGCTCTTCCAGCTGCGCCCCGGTCAGGTATTTCTTTTCGATGACGAACAGGAAGGCGTACTGCTCCAAAAAGCCGTCGTCCATGGTGTAGAAGCCGGCCTGGCCCACCTGGCTGCCCCAGCTGTTCTCCACCTTCCAGCGCCGGGGCGCGCCGTCCACGATATCCACGCCCACGATAGCCATATTGTGGTTGGGCTGGCTGTGGAAGTAGCTGAGCATATCGCCCTTGTCCATCTCGAAGGGGAGGCCGAAAAGGCTCTCATAGCGGTACAGCTCCCGGCTCATGACGCCCTTCTGCCGGTCCATCATCTTCATGCAGTCGCAGCCGAACCAAACCGATTGGCCGTCCTGCAGCTGGCGGACCAGCAGCTCCTTGATGACGGGCATCTCCAGGTTGTAGTAGAGGGCGCCTCCGGTCCCCACCACGTTGCCGCTGTCCCGGATGGTGAAGGTGCGGTGGAAGGGGTGGGTGGCCGTGGGGGCGTTGGCGACGCAGACATAGTCCCGCAGGTCGGTCCCCGTCATGAAGCGGTAAAACTCCTGGGGCGTCTGCTCCGGCAGACGCCGGTAGTCCCCCTTGGCGTCATAATAGGCGTAGGAGAAGGAGGCGGGGGGCGCGCCCAGCGCGCAGCGGAGGATCTGGTAGATCCCCTGCAGGAAGGCCTCCTTGCGGGCCCGCAGCGCGTCCTCGCCCCGGCCCTCCTCGTGCATGCGGCGCAGCTCCGCCGCCGCCATGCGCAGCTGGAAGGACAAACACTGGTTCAGATTGCCGGAATCAGCCCCGGCGAAGGTGTCCGGCATGAGCTCGTTGGGCACCAGGCCGTATTTGTCGATGAGGTCGCAGGCCATGAACCACTGCCCGCCCTCCTGTATGGGGGCGCGCAGCAGGGCTCTGGCCCGGTCGCCCAGCGGCACCTCACCGATGTGCCGGATGATCTCCTCCAGAAACCAGTTGGCCCGCTCCAGCTTGTCCCAAAAGGCCAGGTAGTTGGCGGAAAAGGCAAAGCCGGGCTTCAGTCCGTGCCTGGCGATGGCCTTCACCCGCAGGGTGTTCAGCGCGGCGAAGAGCCAGCAGCGGCCGGTCTTGCTCTGGGCCAGGATGGTCCCGCTCTTCACCTCGTCGGAAAAGCAGGGCTGGTTCTCCAGCAGCTTCTGGCGGTCGATGGCGACCTGCTTGATATCCGTGTCCGCGAGAGCGTTCTCCCGCAGCGCGTTCATGGGGTCGCGGCGGAAGCGCTCCTCCCAGGCCGCGAGCTCCTTGGCGGTGATCTTCTCTGTCATAGGCTATGCTCCCCCTGTCCTTTGTCAAATTTCAAGAAACGCCGTCTGCCGGTGGCCCACATAGCGGGGCTTGTCGGTGACGTGGATATCCTCCTCCAGATAGATCCGGACCTCCTGTCCGTCCCACTCCGGAAGCGGCGCGGTGTGCTGCAGCTCCAGGGCGTGGGTGCTGGCGTATCCCACGGCCAGCTCCCCTCGCGGGAGGATGTCGCCCTGGCAGTCGATCAGGCCGATGATGGGCCCGGCGCTGTGGCCGTATGTACCGAGACCATGACAGTAGAGCATGGGGCGCAGGCCGGCCGCCCTGGCCTTGTTCACGCCGTCCCAGAACACCTGGTTGCCGGTCCGGCCGGGCAAAAAGCCCTCGCACACCAGGTCCTGGAACCGGTTGCCCCGCGCCAGCAGCTCCTGCAGCCCTGCGGGGACCCGGGTCTCGCCCTCCCGCAGCACATAGGCCATCCACTGCCTGTCGGTGAGAACGGAGATATACTCCAGCCGCATGCCGATGTCGCAGTGGAGGATGTCGCCCTCCTGAATGACAAAGGCGCTGGGGTCGAAGGGCTTCGCGCCTTTGGGGGCGGGACCGTAGGACATCCCGGCTTCGCCCTTGCGCTGATAGGCCACATAGGCGCCGAACCAGGCTTTCATCTCACAGCGGGAGATGACGTCCTTCATGAACCACATGACGTCCTGCACGGTGGTCACGCCCGGCGTGATGCAGTCCCGGCTGAAGGAGGCGCGGATGATGTCCTCCGTCACGTCCTCCAGCGTCCGCAGCACCTCCAGCTCCCCGGGGGTCATGGTCTCCAGCCAGCGGGTGGCCAGCCGGCCCGCCGGACAGAGCCGCCCGCGGTACTTCTCCGGCAGCTCCGTGGTCAGGTCCCGGTAGAGGCTGGCGCAGAGACCTGCGCAGAAGCCGCCCAGCTCGCCGCTGATATTGATGCCGATGCGCTGGGGGTCCAGCCGCTCGAACTCCCGGGCCAGGCCCTGGCACAGCGTCTCCGTCCCCTCCTTGATGGGGCGGTAATACTTCATGGCGGAGCCCCAGCACAGCCGCTCCATCTCGCCGGTGGCCGGGTCGCGGTACAGCACCAGCGCCGTGAGCCGCCGCGCGTAGCGCACGGAGCTGGGCACCAGGGTCCACATGACGGGGTCCTCGTTGGTCTCATAGCTGGGGATCAGCCAAAGGTCGATGCCGCACTCCTCCATCAGCTGGGGCAGCAGCACCTCCAGACGGTACCGAAAAAGCTCGTCTGCCACGTCGGCCTGCCTGCGCAGGGGCAGCAGCCCCGCGCCGTACAGCTTGCCGCGGACCAGCGCGGCCGTTTTCTCCTGTATGGTTTCCTGCATGGAAAGACCTCCTTTGTGATGCCGTCCGCCTTAAATAAGGTGGCACGCGGCGCAGTGGCCGGCGCAGACCGTTTTCATCTCCGGGACCTCCTCGCGGCACTGCGGGGTGGCGTAGGGGCAGCGGGGATGGAAGCGGCAGCCGGCGGGGATGTTGACGGCGCTGGGGATGCTGCCCAGGATCTCGGCCTTCTTCCGGGTCTCCCAGGGGTTGCTCACCGGCAGGGAGTTGATGAGGGCCTTGGTGTAGGGATGGGCGGGATGGGAATAGACCTCCTCCGCCGGCCCCTGCTCGATGACCTTTCCCAGGTACATGACCACGATCTCGTCGCAGAAGGCCTGGGTGACGCGCAGGTTGTGGGAGATAAAGAGATAGGTCAGCGACAGCTCCTCCTTCAGATCCATCATCAGGTTCAGGATCTGGGACTGGATGGACACGTCCAGGGCCGCGGTGGGCTCGTCGCAGACCACGAACCTGGGCTTCAGCGCCAGGGCGCGGGCGATGACCACGCGCTGCCGCTGGCCGCCGGAGAACTCGTGGGGGTAGGCCATGTAGAACTCCTTCTTCAGGCCGCAGGCCTCCAGCATCTGCTCACAGTAGGCCCGGCGCTCCTGCTCCGGCACCACGTTGTGCCGGACGATGCCCTCCTCCACGGCCTGCCCCACGGTGATGCGGGGGTTCAGGCTGCTGTAGGGGTCCTGGAAGATCATCTGCATGTCCTTCCGCAGGTCGCTCATCTGCTGGGCGGGGAGCCACACCTTGTTCTCCACGTCGAAGACGGTGGTCCCCCGGAAGGTCACCTTGCCCCCGGTGGGCTCGTTCAGCCGCAGGATGGTGCGCCCCAGGGTGGACTTGCCGCAGCCGGACTCGCCCACCAGGCCCACCGCGTGGTACTGCGGCACCGAAAGGGACACGTCGTCCACCGCCTTCAGCCACTCCCTGGGCTTGTTCAGGGACCAGCGCTGCCGCGGGAAATACTTCTTGATGTGGCTCAGCTCGATCAAAGCCTCCTTGGCCATCAGACGGACCCCCTTTCGTATTTGCAGCAGTACACGCTGCCGCCGTCGCAGGACACCATTTCAGGCGCCCGGGCGGCGCAGCGATCCTCAGCCTGCCGGCAGCGGCCGTAGTAGGGGCAGCCCACCAGCTTCTCGTGGGCGCTGGGGATATTCCCCTCGATGGAGACGAAGCGACCGCTGAAATACTCCGGCCGCGTGTTCAGCAGGTCCTGGGAATAGGGGTGCCTGGCGCCGCGGAAAAACGCCTCCGCCTCGCCCATCTCCATGATCTTGCCGCGGTACATGACCACCACCCGCTTGGCCATCTCGGCGATGACGCCCAGGTCGTGGGTGACCAGGATGATGGCGCAGTTCGTCTCCTTCTGCACCAGCTTTAAAAGGTTCAGGATCTCCGACTGGGTAGTGACGTCCAGGGCGGTGGTGGGCTCGTCCGCCAGCAGCAGGTCCGGCTTGCAGAGCATGGCCATGGCGATCATGATGCGCTGCTTCATGCCGCCGCTGAGCTCGAAGGGATATTTCTGCAGCACGTCCCTGGCGTCGGGGATGTTCAGCTTTTCCAGCAGCTCCTCCAGCTCTCTGGAGCAGTTTTTGGCCTTGGCCGGCTCGTGGAGCTTGTAGACCTCCCGGAGCTGCTTTTCCACCTTGACCACCGGATTCAGGGCGGAGGCAGGCTCCTGGAACACCATGGCCAGCCGCTTGCCCCGCAGGGTGCAGAGCTCCTTCTCCTGCATTTTCAGCAGGTCCTGGCCGTCAAAAAAGATCTCGCCGTTCCGCACGTTGGCCTTCTGCCGTTGCAGCAGGCCCATGATGGTCAGCAGCGTGACGCTCTTGCCGCTGCCCGATTCGCCCACGATGCCCAGGATCTCGCCCCGGTCCACCTCGAAGTTGATGCCGCGCACGGCCTCCACCTCGCCCATGAGCGTGTGAAACGTGACCTCCAGATTTTTTACTTCCAACAGCTTCATGCACATCCCCCTCCGTCACTGATTGGCCTTGGGGTCCAGCGCATCCCGCAGGCCGTCGCCGATATAGTTGATGGACAGCACCACGATGACGATCATCAGGCCCGGCGGGACCCAGCGCCACCACTCATAGACCAGGGCCTGCATGCTCTGGGCCGCGGTCAGCATATTGCCCCAGCTCGCCTCCGGCGGCCGGACGCCCAGGTTCAGAAAGCTCATGGACGCCTCGGACATGATGCCGCCGGCGATGCCCAGGGTGGCGGCCACCAGGATGGGGGAGAGGATATTGGGCAGGATGTGGTGGGTGATGATGGTCCTGGGGTGCAGGCCCAGGGATTTGGCCGCCAGGATGTAGTCGTTCCCCTTCAGGGACATGATCTCCGCCCGGACGATACGGCAGATGCCCGTCCAGGAGAGCAGGCCGATGATCAGCACCAGGTTCCACAGCGACGCGCCCATGACAGCGGCCAGACAGACCGCCATGATGTAGAAGGGGAAGCACATGAACACGTCGGTGATGCGCATGATGACGGCGTCCACCCAGGAGCCGAAGTAGCCCGCCAGGCAGCCCAGGATGACGCCGATGGCCAGCTGCAGCGTCACCGCCGCCAGGGCCACCGTCATGGACGCCCGGCCGCCGTAGATCAGACGGCTGAGGACGTCGCGGCCGTACTCGTCCGTCCCCAGCAGATGCGCGGAGGACGGGGCCTGGCGGGCGATGGACAGGTCGATGGCGCCGTAGTCATAGGGGGCGATGCAGGGGGCCAGCAGGGCGATCAGCGCCACGAGGATCATGACGATGAGGCCCAGCATGGCCAGCTTGTTGCGCTTGAACTTCTTCCAGGACAGGCTGCGGATGGAGACGAAGCCGGTCTCCGGCTCGCCCCTGCCGTGGAAGGCGCGCAGTCGATTCCAGGTCTTACTCATTGTACTTCTCTCCCACTCAGTCGGATTCGGGGGTCAGCCACGGCGTAGAGGATGTCCGCCAGCAGGTTCGTGGCCAGGATGACCACCGCCAGCATCATGGTGACCGTGATGATGATGCCGTAGTCCTGGGTAAAGATGGCGTTGTAGTTCAGCGTGCCGATACCCGGCCAGACGAACACCGTTTCTGTGAAGAGGGCGCCGGAGATGATGCTGGGCAGCCGCATGCAGAACACCGTGATGACGGAGATCAGGGCGTTGCGCACGCCGTGGGTCCACACCGCCTGCTTCCAGGTCATGCCCTTGGCCTGGGCGGTGCGGATGTAGTCCTGGTTCAGGATCTCGATCATGGACGAGCGCATGTAGCGCAGCATGCTGGTCAGCTGCACCAGCGTCAGAATGAAAACGGGCAGGATCATATGCTTGGCCACGTCCAGCACATATTGCAGCCCCTCGTAGTTCGTCCGCAGGGTCTTCAGCCCCGACACCGGCAGAAGCTGCAGGTCATAGCCGAACCATTTGATCATGATCAGGGCAAAGAAGAACGTGGGGATGGAGAGCTGCACGAAGACCCCGAACGTGACGATACGGTCCAGGATCTTCCGCCCGTTGGCCGATATGGCGGAGAAGATGCCCAGCACAATGGCAAGGACCGTGCTGAGGATAAAGGCGGGAATGGTGAGCAGAAGGGTGTTTTTCAACGCCTTCGACACCAGGCTGAGCGTGGGCACGCCCTCCAGGTTATAGCCGAAGTCCCCCGTCAGGGCGCGGCCCAGCCATTTCAGGTACTGGATATGGATGGGGTCGTTCAGGCCCAGCTCCTCCAGTTTTCTTTCCACGTAAGCGGGATTGGTGTTGGGATTCATCAGCATGCCGGAGTACGGGTCTCCGGGCATCGCCAGCATCAGCGCGAACACCGCGATGGACACGCCGAACAGGATCACGAGATAGGTCAGAAATCGTTTTCCGAGATACTTGGCCACAGTTTTTATATCCTCCCCTCAGACAGACCTGGCTCAGAGTAAAAAAGCGGGGTCACCAGAACATGGCAACCCCGCTCCTTTTGCGATACTACTTTTCGATCGCCCACAGATAGGCGTTATAGTAGGGATTATAAGTACCGGGCGTATAGTTGATCAGGCTGGCGGGATAGGCAAAGGTGCGCTCCTGGCAGTACAGCGTGATGGCGGGCATCGTCTCCAGCTGGATCTCCGCCAGCTTCTTGTACAGCGCCTTCCGCTCGGTGCGGTCGATGGTGGAGGCAGCCTGCGCGCAGACCTGCGCCGCCTCGCTTTCGAAGCCCATGTAAGCCACGAAGTTGGAGGGATCGGGGTCGACGCTGTCCACGCCGAGGCCCATCAGGTACATCTCATAGTCGCCCTCGCCCACAGCGCTCCAGAACGCGGTGAAGTCATAGGAAGACAGCTCCACCTTGATGCCGATCTCGCCCAGGTTGTTCTGGATGACCACGGCGCTCTGCTCACGGGCGGCCAGGCCCAGGGGGAAGTACAGGTCGAAGATGAACTCCTCGCCGTTGGGATCTTCCACATAGCCGTCGCCGTTGACGTCCACATAGCCGGCGGCTTCCAGATAAGCCTTGGCCTTGTCCACGTCGCGGGCGGGGGATTCGAAATCATCGGGATATGCCCAGCTGGCGGCGCTCATGATCAGGTCGATGACGGTGCCGCGGCCGTCCAGCAGCGTGTCCACGATGCCCTGGCGGTCGATGGCGTAGAAGACCGCCTTGCGGAAGTCGTCGGAGAACTCGCGGTCCTTGTTGAACACGGCGCACTGGAACAGGTCATAGTAGTAACCGGTGATGTCGAAGCCCTGGCTCTCCAGAGTCGCCAGCTCGCTGCTGGTCAGGTTGGTGACGTCGGCGATATCCACCGCGCCGCTCTGCAGCTCCGCGGAGATGGACTCGCTGTTGACCACCTTGATGATGAGGTTCTTGGTCAGAGGCGCGCCCAGGAAGAAGTCCTCGTTGGCCTCCAGCTTCACATACTCGCCCACCACCAGCTCAGTGACGCGGTAGGGGCCGCAGCAGACGGGATAGTCCTGCATCTCACGGTCCACGTTGTACAGCTCCGTGTAGGGGATGTCCTTCCAGATGTGCTCGGGCATGATCTGCAGCTGGCCGAAATAGGCCTCGGCCTTGGAGAAGTACTGGGTGGTGGTGAACTCCACGGTGTAGTTGTCGATGACGCGGATGCCCTCGATGGTGTCGGCGGTGCCGGCGCGGTACTCCTCCACGCCCTTGATGTAGCCGGCGGGAGTGGCATACTGGCCGTCGTTGTCAGGAGAAGCGGACAGGGTGAAGGTGAAGACCACGTCGTCGGCGTTGACTTCCTCGCCGTCGCTCCACTTCACGCCCTCGCGCAGGTGGTAGGTGTAAACGGTGCCGTCCTCGCTGATCTCGCAGGAGTCGGCCAGATAGGGCTCCAGAATGCCCTCGCTGTTGGGGGTCATCATGGAGGCGTGGATCAACTGGCAGATACCGCTGTCGTAGTCGGTCAGGCCGGTGGCGGGAATGAAGCCGCCGTCGGGCGTGGCAGTCATGGAATAGATGATGGTATCCATGTACTCCACATCGCCGCCGCCTTCGCCGCCCTCTGTGTCGGAATCGCTGTTTCCGCACGCCGCCAGCAGAGACAGGCACATGACGGCAGCCAGCAGGAAGCTGAGGAGCGCTTTTGCTCTTTTCATTTTTGTTCTCCTTCGTTTTTATTTATTCCATCCATCGTTTTCATGCCGGGTCAATGGAACGGAATCCTTGATTTTCGCGCCGTTTTGACGCGCATCACGGAGAACATTATAGTCAAAAAAACTTTTTCAAGTAAAGGGCTGGTTTGTTCGATTTATGACGAAATACGCCGATTATGCAGCTTTTCCGTGAAATAAGCGCCTTTATTTTAAAACAGAATAAAGGGAGGAAACCTATCAAAATTCACGATAAGACATTTCCGGAAAAGCGTGTACAATATCAAATATGGAAGAGACCGCCATCATGATTTACAGGAGCCTGTGCGCTATGGATTTTGTTCAGCTTTTGTCCTATGTCACTGCCGTGGAATGCGGCAGCTTTTCATCTGCCGCGAAAAAGCTTCACATGGCGCACTCCACCGTCACGGGGCATGTGCAGCGGCTGGAGCAGGAGTTTGACTGCCAGCTGCTCCGGCGCAGCACCCGCACCATGGCCGTCACGGAGAAGGGGCACATTTTCTACCGCTATGCCAAGCAGCTCCTGGGCGTGCAGGGCGACCTGCAGAAGGCCCTGGACCGGGCCGGCGGGCCGGAGACCATCGCCATCGCCTCCATCTGCGCGGTCAATTTCGGGCTGCTGCCCCAGCTCCTGGCCAATTACCGGGCGAAAAACAGCGCCGTCTGCTTCGACCTGCAGCAGGGGCAGGCCCCGGAGATCCTGACCAGCCTCTTTGCCGACGGGGCGGACGTCTGTTTCGTGGATGAGGAGTGCGCCAACCGGGACGTGGTCTGCACGCTGCTGGGCCGCAGCCGGAGGAAGCTGCTGGTCCCCCGGCGGCCCGAGTTCGAGGCCATAGACGGCGAGGATTTCGACACAGGCTCCCTCCCGTTCAAATATCCCTACATATGCAGCAAGCGGGACCGTGGCCGCCTGTTCGAGCAGGACTGGGCGGAGACTGAGACGCCGGGGGCGGCGGTCTCCGCCAGCGACACGCAGAACATCATCAACAGCGTCCGGGCGGGGCTGGGGGTGGCCGCCGCGCCGGGCTATGTGGCCAAGCGGCTGGCGGACGACCCGGGCATCCGGGTCTTTTCCGGGGCGAAATGCCCGCTCCCCGTGGAGCCGGTGTACCTGGTGTTTCGAAAGGGGGAGACCAACCGGGAGGTGCTGGACTTCTGCAGATATGTGCAGCGCTGGGCGAAGGACAACCGCTCCGCCGAGGACATCGCGGATTACACATGACGGGCCCGCGGCGGCGCGCCGGGACAAAAAAACGGCAAGGTATGGCTTCATACCTTGCCGTTTTTATTGCGTTTTCGTGTTTTACTGCGCCGCGAGAGGCGAAGCGTCCTCGCCGGAGGCTCGGTTCAGCTCCCGATAGGTGGAGACGATGACCGCCAGGGACACCAGGAAGGTCAGCGCGTCGGAGACCGGCATGGAGTACAGCACGCCGTCCAGGCCGAACCAAAGGGGCAGCAGCAGCGCGAAGCCCACGCCGAAGACCACCTCACGCAGCATGGAGAGGAAGGTGGAGATCCAGGGCTTGCCCAGGGACTGCAGGAAGATGAAGGAGGCCTTGTTGATGCAGGCGGGGATGATCATGCAGAGGTAGACGCGGAAGCAGCGGATGGCGAAGAGGGTATAATACTCGCTCTCGCCGCTGGCGCCGAAGATGCCGATGATCTGGCGGGGCAGCAGCTCCACGATGAGGAGGGCGATGACCCCCAGGATGGCCTCCGAGGCCAGCAGGCGGGTGAAGAGGGCCTTGGCCCGGTCGTTCCGCCCCGCGCCCACGTTGTAGCCCACAATGGGGATGCAGCCGGCCGCCATGCCCACCACGATGGAGATGACGATCTGGAAGAATTTCATGACGATGCCGATGACCGCCATGGGGATCTGGGCGTACTCAGCCTGGCCGAAGACGGGGTCCAGCGCGCCGTATTTACGCACCATGTTGTTCACCGCCGCCATGGAGGCCACCAGGGAGATCTGGGAGAGGAAGCTGCAGATGCCCAGCGGCAGGTAGTGCTTCATCAGCCTCGGATGGAAGCGGAAGTTGGCGCGGCTGAGATGGATGGACTTCATGCGGAAGAGGTAGGCGGCGGAGAGGACGGCGGTCAGGACCTGGCCCAGCACCGTGGCTACGGCCGCGCCCATCATGCCCCAGCGCAGGGGGAAGATGAAGATGGGGTCCAGCACGATGTTCAGCGCCGCGCCCGCGAGCGTGGAGGCCATGGCGAATTTGGGACTGCCGTCGGAGCGGATGATGGGGTTCATGGCCTGGCCGAAGACGTAAAAGGGAATGCCCAGGGTGATATAGAAGAAGTACTCCTGGGACTGGGCATAGGTCTCCTGGTTCACCGTGGCGCCGAAAAGGGTCAGCAGCGGCTTTTGAAACAGCAGATACGCTGCGAGGATCACCACGCCCGCGAGGATGGACAGCAGCACCGCGCTGCCCACGCTGTCGCCGGCCCGCTTGGTCTCCTTCGCGCCGAGGCTGATGCTGACGTAGGCGCAGCAGCCGTCGCCGATCATGACCGCGATGGCCAGGGCCACCACCGTCAGCGGGAAGACCACGGTGTTGGCGGCGTTGCCGTAGGAGCCGAGGTAGGACGCGTTGGCGATGAAGATCTGGTCGACGATGTTGTACAGCGCCGCCACCAGCAGGGAAATGATGCAGGGGACGGCGTACTTCCGCATGAGCCGGCCTACCGGCTCACGCTCCAGAAAGTCATTTTTTTGTTCCATGAAAGCTACACCTCTTTCTGATAATAAGGCCCCGGCGCGGCGCCGGAATGCCCCGCCGGGCGTTGGCGCGGAGGGCCTGTGTGCGCCGGCGCCGTTTTTCCCGCGGGGCGCGGCGCCGGCGGATCACATATGGCTTGCCGCGTTTTTTGCGGCAAAAAAAGAAACGCGTAAGCCCAAGGACTTGGACTTACGCATTCCGCAACGCAGCACTTCTATTTTGCCAGAAACGGCGGCGGTTTGCAAGAGGAGATTTTCACAAATCTCGCCCGCCGCCGGCGGAGCCAAACAGGCTTTTTTGGCGGAGCGTCCCGCCCTGCGGGGGAGGGGGAACGGTCCCGCCGGGCGGGGGGAAGTTTTTTTGCCGTTTCGCTTTTCTTTGTAACATTTTTGTGGTAAACTTTGATGCAAATGTGTTATGGGAGGGAGGCGGCGCGATGCTGAAGCGGGCCTATGTGGAGATCACCAACGTCTGCAACCTCCGCTGCGCCTTCTGCCCCGGCACCCGGCGGGAGAGCCGCTTCATGACGGCGGAGGAGTTCGCCGTTATCGCCGCCCGCCTGCGGGGGCATGTGGGCTACCTCTACCTCCACGTCATGGGGGAGCCGCTGCTGCACCCGGCGCTGGGCGAGCTGCTGAAGATCGCGGCGGCGCAGGGCTTCCGCCTTTGCGTCACCACCAACGGCACGCTGCTGCCGGACGCGGGGGAGACGCTGCTGGCCTGCCCGGCGCTCCACAAGGTCAGCGTCTCCCTCCACAGCTTTGAGGGCAACGCCTGCCCCGGGGAGCTGGAGAACTATCTCGCCGCCGTCTGGGCCTTCGCGGAGCGGGCGGCGGCCCGGGGCGTCATCGTGGCCCTGCGGCTTTGGAACGAGGGCGGCGCGACGGCGCGGAACGGCGAGATCCTTGGCTTCCTGCGGGAGAAAACCGGCGGCGCGGCGTGGGAGGAAAAACGCCGGGGCAGCTGGACGCTGGGGAGGAACCTCTATCTTGAGCGGGCGGAGCAATTCGACTGGCCGGACCTGACGGCGGCGGAGAGCGGCGCGGAGTTCTGTCTGGGCCTGCGCGACCAGATCGCGGTCCTGGCGGACGGCACGGTGACGCCCTGCTGTCTCGACCACGAGGGGGACGTCCCTTTGGGGAATCTCCTGCGGCAGGAGCTGGAGGAGATCCTGGACTCCCCCCGGGCCAGGGAGATCTACGACGGGTTTTCCGCCCGGCGGCCGGCGGAGGCACTTTGCCGCCGCTGCGGCTATGCCGCGCGCTTCAACCGGCGGGGGTGAGGAAGGATGGAAAAGCTGGAACGCCTGCGGCGGCTGACGGAGCCGCTGCTTGGGTGGTATGATGAAAACCGGCGCATCCTCCCCTGGCGGGAGGAGGTCTCGCCCTACCGCACCTGGGTCTCGGAGATCATGCTGCAGCAGACGCGGGTGGCGGCGGTGCTGCCGTACTTTGAACGCTTCATGGCGGCTTTCCCCACGGTGGAGGCCCTGGCCGGGGCGGAGGAGGAGCGCCTTTTGAAGCTCTGGGAGGGGCTTGGCTATTACAGCCGGGCGCGGAACCTGCAAAAGGCGGCGAAGCTCATCGTGGAGCGCTACGGCGGCGAGCTGCCCCGGCGCTACGAGGAGCTCATCGCCCTGCCCGGCATCGGGGACTATACGGCGGGGGCCATCCTCTCCATCGCCTGCGGTGAGCCCGTCCCCGCGGTGGACGGCAACGTGCTGCGCATCGTCGCCCGCGTCACCGGAGACGAGGGGGACGTGCTGGACGCCGCCGTGCGGCGGCGGAGCCGCGCCTGGGTGGCGGAATGTATGAGCCGGGAGCGGCCCGGGGCCTATTCCCAGGCGCTGATGGATCTGGGCGCCACGGTCTGTCTCGCGGCGGGGGAGCCGCTCTGCGCCAGCTGCCCCGGCCGGGAGCTCTGCGCGGCGTATGAGCAGGGCAGGACCCGGACGCTGCCGGTGCGCGCGAAGAAAAAGGCCCGGCGGGTGGAGGAGCTGACGGTGCTTTTGCTGCTGCGGCAGGGAAAGACGGCCCTCCGCAAGCGGGAGAGCCAGGGGCTGCTGGCGTCGCTCTGGGAATTTCCGAACCTGCCGGGGACGCTTTCAGAGCGTCAGACGGCGGAGCGGCTCACAGAGATGGGCCTGACGGTGCGGGAGTGGAAAAAGTCCCTCACGGCGAAGCATATCTTCACCCATGTGGAGTGGCACATGCAGGGCTACGCCCTGGAAGTGGCGGGGGACGGCCCGGACGATTTCGTCTGGATGGACGCGGAGGCGCTGCGCGCCCACGCGGTGCCCTCCGCCTTTGAGAAATACAAGCGGGAAGCGGAAGCGCTGCTGTAAAGAGAAGCAAGGGAGAGAGAGTATGGCACAGCTTTACTTCAAATACGGCGCCATGGGCTCCAGCAAGACGGCGAACGCCCTCATGGCCCGGTACAACTACGACGAGCGGGGACAGAAGACCCTGCTGGTGAAGCCCCGGCTGGACACCCGGGACGGGGACCACATGGTTTACTCCCGCATCGGGCTGACGCACCCCTGCGTCTACTTCGACGAGATGCGCCTGATGCCGGAGGCGGCGCTGCGGGAAAACGCCTGCATCATCGTGGACGAGGCCCAGTTCCTCACCCGGGAGGAGGTGCGCTATCTTGTTCATCTCGTGGACGACTGCGGCATCCCCGTGATCTGCTACGGTCTCAGGGCGGACTTCCGCGGGGAGCTGTTCCCCGGCAGCTACGAGCTCCTTGTCATGGCGGACAAGATCGAGGAGGTCAAGACTATCTGCTGGTGCGGCAAGAAGGCCACCTTCAACGCCCGCTTCGACGCGGACGGCAAGGTGCTGAAGGAGGGCGAGCAGGTGGTGCTGGGGGCCAACGACAAGTATATCGGCCTTTGCCGCCGGCACTGGATGCGGGGCGACCTGGGCCCGGACTTCAAGGTGGGGAAGAGCGAATGATCTGCACCCTGTGTCCCCGGCGCTGCGGCGCGGAGCGGACGGAAGAGGCGGGGGGCGGCTTCTGCGGCATGCCGCTGGGGCCGGTGGTGGCCCGGGCGGCGCTGCACGAGTGGGAGGAGCCCTGCGTCAGCGGCTATAACGGCGCGGGGACCGTGTTTTTCTCCGGCTGCAACCTGGGCTGCGTCTACTGCCAGAACGGCGCCATCAGCCATGGACGCTTCGGCGCGCCGGTGACCATAGAGCGCCTGCGGGAGATCTTCCGGGAGCTGAAGGCCCAGGGGGCCCATAACCTGGACCTCGTGACCCCCACCCACTTCACCCACGCCATCGCCCGGGCGCTGGAGGAGGACCCGGGGCTGCCCGTGGTGTGGAACAGCGGGGGCTATGAATCGGTGGAGACGCTCCGGCTGCTGGAGGGGAAGGTGCAGGTCTACCTGCCCGACCTGAAATATGCCCTGCGCGAGCCGGCGGAGCGCTACTCCCATGCGCCGGACTATTTTGAGGCCGCCGCGGCGGCCATACAGGAAATGTACCGCCAGACCGGCCCCTATGAGCTGGATGAGGAGGGGCTGCTGCGCCGGGGCGTGCTGATCCGCCACCTCATGCTGCCGGGAGAGCTGGAAAACACCCGCCGGGTCATCGACTGGGTGGCGGAGACCTTCCGCCCGGGAGAGGTGCTGTTCTCCCTGATGAACCAGTATACGCCCCAGGCCAACGCGGCGGGACCGCTGCGCCGGCGCGTCTCCGGCGCGGAGTACCGCGCGGCGGGGGCTTATCTTGTCAACTGCGGCGTCACGGACGGCTATCTCCAGGACAGGAGCGCCGCCGCCAGCCGTTATACCCCCTCCTTCGCCCTGCAGGGCGTGCTGGGGGGAGAGGAAGGAAAGGAAGCGAATATCCATGCGGAACAAACCACCTAAACAGCGGGGCGACCGGAAGGACGCCTACCTGGTGCGGGAATCAGACCCCATGCACGTCATCATGGCCCGGATGCTGGGCGGCAGGACGGACAACGAGGCCGTCATGTCCGACCGGGTGGACCTGACGGCGGCGGAGGAGTACCTGCGGCGGCGCAACGCCGAGGGGCCGGAGCACAAGTATACCCTCTTTCACCTGATCCTGGCGGCGGTGGCCAAGGTCTTCGCCCTGCGGCCGAAGATGAATTACTTCTATCAGAACGGCCGGCTCTATGAGCGCGCGGACATCAGCTTCGCCTTTGTGGCGAAGAACAAGTTCGCCGACAACGGCGCGGAGTCCCTGGTCATCATGAAGATCGACGAGTCGGAGTTCGCCCCCTCGCCCCTGGAGCAGGTGCACGAGCGGGTGTGCCGGGAGGTGTACAAGGTGCGCCACGAAAAGCAGGTGGACGGCACCACGGGCTTCATGACTATGCTGGCGAAGCTGCCCACCTGGGTGCTGAAGCTGGCGGCGGCGTATCTGCGCTGGGCGGACCGGACGGGGCATATGCCCGCGGACATCAGCGCCATCAACCCTTACGAGGTCAGCGTGTTCGTCACGAATCTCGGCAGCATCAAGATGTCCGCGGACTACCACCACCTGTCGAACTTCGGCACCAACTCCGTCTTCGCCATCATCGGCGAGAAGCGTCCCACCCCCTACTATGACGAGGCGGGGAACGTGGAGATGCGGACGGCGGTGGACCTGGGCATCACCATCGACGAGCGTATCGCCGACGGATTTTATTTTGCAAGAAGTATCAAGCTGCTGAACTATCTGTTGGGCCATCCCGAGCTGCTGGAGCAGCCGCTGTATGAGCCCGTCGCATGGGAGGAGAACGTATGAGCGAAGAATTAAAGACCCCTTGGCTGAAGTGCTACGGCGAGGTGCCGTTCCACCTGGACTATCCCGACATTTCCATGAGCGAGGCGGTGTACCGCACCGCCCGGAAAAACCCGGACGCCATGGCCCTGTCCTTCATGGGCCGCCACACCAGCTACCATGAGATGACCGCCATGATCGAGATCGTGGCCAAGTCCTTCAAGGCCATGGGCATCCGGGAGGGCGAGCACGTGACGCTGTGCCTGCCCAACGTCCCCCAGGCCATCTACTGCCTGTATGCCCTCAACCGCATCGGCGCCATCGCCTGCATGATCCATCCCCTCTCCGCTGTGGGCGAGATCGTGTTCTACCTGCAGGAGACCGGCAGCCGCTGCGTGGTGACGCTGGACCAGTTTTACGACAAGTTCCTGGAGGTGAAAAAGCAGGTGGAGATCCCCCACCTGATCATCGCCAGCGTGGGCGACGAGCTGACCGCCGCCAAGGCCATCGGCTACCGCTTCATCAACCGCAAGCAGACCAGCCGCAAGTACGCCGGGGAGGCGGTGAGCTGGAAGAGCTTCCTGGCCGCGGGCAACGACTTCTATGAGCCCTATTTCATCGAGAAGAAGGGGAAGGACCCGGCGGTGATCCTCTTCTCCGGCGGCACCACCGGCAAGACCAAGGGCATCCTGCTGTCCAACCTCAACTTCAACGCCCTGGCCATGCAGACCATCGCCATGTTCCACGGCGAGGTCTGCGGGGCGAAGATGCTGGCGGCCATGCCCGTGTTCCACGGCTTCGGTCTCGGCGTCTGCATCCACACCATCCTCTTTGGCGGCGGCACCTCCATCCTGGTGCCCCGCTTCACGGTGAAGGAGTACGCCAAGCTCATCAAGAAGCAGCGGCCGAACCTCATCGCCGGCGTGCCCACCCTGTTTGAGGCCCTGACCCGGAACCCCTACCTGGACGGCGTGGACCTGAGCTGCCTGCGGGGCGTGTTCTCCGGCGGCGACAGCCTGCCCGCGGAGCTGAAAAAGCGCATCGACAAGTTCCTCTTCAGCCACGGCGCCACCGTCCGCGTGCGGGAGGGCTACGGCACCACGGAGTGCGTCACCGCCTCCTGCCTGACCCCCTACCACGAGGAGCGGGAGGGCAGCATCGGCCTGCCCTATCCCGACACCTATTATAAGATCTGCCGCCCCGGCAGCGAGGAGGAGGTCCCCTACGGCGAGGACGGCGAGATCTGCCTCACCGGTCCCTCCGTCATGCTGGGCTACCTCAACAACCCCGAGGAGAACGAGGAGACCCTGCGCACCCACGCCGACGGCCACGTCTGGCTCCACACCGGCGACATGGGCTACATGGACGCCGACGGCTTTATCTACTTCAAGCAGCGCATCAAGCGCATGATCGTCATCAGCGGCTACAACGTCTATCCCACCCAGCTGGAGAACATCATCGACCAGCACGACGCGGTACATATGAGCTGCGTCATCGGCGTGCCGGACTCCTATAAGATGCACAAGGCCAAGGCCTTCGTGGTGCTGAAGGACGGTTACAAGCCCTCCGCCAAGCTGAAGGAGAGCATCATGGAGCACTGCCGCAAGAACATCGCCAAGTACGCTCTGCCCTACGATATCGAGTTCCGCACGGAGCTGCCCAAGACCCTGGTGGGCAAGATCGCCTACACGGTGCTGGAGAAGGAAGAGGAGGAAAAAATGGCGAAGGCGGCGGAGGAGCAGGCCGCCAAGGAAAAGGCCGCGGAAATGGCCCGCCTGGAGAAGGCCGCCGCCGCGGAGGAAAAGAAGGCCGCGAAGAAGAAATAAGCGCCAAAGCGCGCCGAACGGCGGGCGTTCTCCCGAAGGAGAGCGCCCGCCGTTCCCATGAGAAAAAGCCCGCCGCCCTTTCGGGGCGGCGGGCTTTGGTATCAGCGGTTTTCCAGCATCAGACAGAGGATCTTGCACATCTGCGCCCGCGTCAGGTTTGTCCGGGGGCGGAAGGAGCCGTCGTTGAAGCCGCTCATGACGCCCATCTCCACCAGGGCGCTGACATAAGGCGCGGCGTAGGAGGGGAACTGGTCCATGTCCGTGAAGGACAGCGTCTTGCTGGAGGAGACGCCCAGCGCCCGGGCGATCATGGCCGCGGCCTGGGCCCGGGAGAGGGAGGCGTGGGGATCGAGCCAGAGCTTGCCGTCCCGCTCCGTGCCGTTGAGGATGCCCAGGGAGCAGAGGGCCTTCACCGGCGTGACGGCGTAGCTGCTGAGCTGGCCCGCGTCCGCGAAGGGCAGCGTCACGTCCGCGTAGTCCGCGTCCTTCAGCCCCAAAGCGCGGTAGAGCATGGCGGCGAACTGCTGGCGGGTCACGCCGGTGTCGGGCCGGAAGGTGCCGTCGTCCATGCCGTTGACCACGCCCTTTTCGTACAGCGTGTTGATGTACTCCCGCGCCCAGTTGTCGTAGATATCGGTGAAGTAGTCGCCGCTGGTCACGGTGACGGGGATGGTGACGGAGGTGCTGCCCGCCTGCACCGTCAGTTTGCCGCTGAGAGTGCGGTTTCCGGCGGTGAAGAGACCGTTTTCATCCACCGTCCCCAATCCCTCGGAGACGGACCAGGTGAAGCAGTCGTTCTGGCTCAGCAGCGTCAGGTGGTTGGACACGGCCTTGGCGCTGAGCTGCACCTGCTCGCCGGCGCGGAGGCTCAGCGAGGAGACGGCTTTGCCCGACTGCTGCACGGCGATGCTGTCCGGGCTTGCCACCACCTGGATGGAGGCGCTGCCCTGTTTGCCGCCGCCGGAGGCGGTGACGGTGACGCTGCCGGCCTTGTCGGGGGCGCGGAGCACGCCGTTTTCCACCGTGCCGCTGCTGGCGCTGAGGGCGTAGTCGCCGCTGGCGGGGAAATAGGCGCTGTCATAGGGGGTGACGGTGAGCTTCACCTCCGCTCCGGCCAGCACCCGGCGGCTCTCCGGCTGGACCAGGTAGCCGCCGCCGGAGCCGGTGGCGCTGCTGGACTTGGCCACCAGGAAGATCTGGTTGGTGACGGAGCGCTCATAGCCGTCGGAGGGGCTGTTGTACAGGGCCGCGCCCTGCCCGGGCAGGGACAGCAGCATGCCCGTGGAGCCGCCGCCGTCCATGGCGAAGGCGGTCTCGCAGCCAAGCTCGATCAGGCGCTTGGCCACCATCACATAGCTGGCGCCCACGCTGTAGCCGGACTGGCGGCCGTCGATGGTGTAAAAGATCACGTCGCCGTTGCGCTTGATGCCCACGGCGGTGCGGGGCGCGCTGCCGGAGACGAGGCTGGCGTCGGCGTGGACCTGGCCGTTTTCCACCAGCTGGTAGAGGGTCCCCACGGTATAGACCGCGTTTTCCCACTGCTTGTCCGCCGCGCTGACCTGGATGGTGACCTGCATGCCGGGAATGAGCTGCTGCAGCGCCTCGCGGTAGACGGCGGGGGAGCTGTTGTTGGCGGAGAGGACGAAGGTGCCCGGCGTCAGGGAGACGGCGGTGGCGTTGTCCACCAGGACCTGCTGCACCGTCAGCGTCACCGTGCCGCCGATGGTGAGCGCGCCGCTGTCCACGGTCAGGATCACGTCGGTACCCGCCATGGTGGTGCCGGTGGTGTGCTTGGCGTTGAAGTCATATGTATAGAGGTAGACTCCCTTGTCGCCCCGGTCCTTGTTGATGTCCTGCACCACGATATCCCCCACAGGGGAGTGGACCATGGTGCTGAGATTGGGGGCCCCCCACATCACCTGGCCGCCGGCGGTGAAGCCCAGGGCGTAATAGTAGGACGAGCCGCTGCGGATGATGCCGTCCGTCACCACCAGGCCCAGGGGCACGCCGTTGGCGGTGTTGTAAAAGTCGCCGTTGATGCCGGCTATCACCCGGTAGCCCTGGCCCTCCAGCTCCGCCGCCATGGTGGTCAGCTTCGCCCGGGAAGTGACGGAGGAGCCGTAGGTCACGATGGGCGTGACGCCGGAATTGGGGGAGTAGGTGACGTAGTTTTCCGTCCTGAGGTCGGAAAGGGAGTTGCTCCAAAAGACGCTTTGGGTCCAGCTCGTGCCCTTACCCAGCTGCTGCGTGGCCGCATCCAGGTCGTCGCCCAGAGCGGGAGACGCCGCGGCGGCGAGAGGCAGCGACAGGGTCAGGACCAGGGCCAGCAGGAATGCCAGGGCTTTGCGGGGGAAAGATTTCATGGGATACCTCCTGTATGGATCGCGTGGATTTCGTGGGACAAAAGGACGCCGGCGCGCCGGCGCCCGCTTATTCAGCATTGTAGCACGGGGGCGGAAAAAGGTAAACCGCGGGGAGGAAAATTGTGCCCGGCAGATTATTCCACCGGCCGGCGGCGGGGGTCCCTCTGCAGGGCCTCCAGCGCCTCCAGAATGATGGCGTTGGACACCAAGAAGCCCTCCGGCGTGAGCCGCCAGCGCTCCTCCTGCCGCCGGGCGTAGCCCGCCGCCTCGCAGCGGCGCAGCACCTCCTCCACCGGGGCGAAGCGCCGGCGGAAACGGTTTTCAAACTCCCGCCGCTCCACGCCCCGGGCGGTGCGCAGCCCCAGCATGAGGTACTCCGCCGCCCGTTCCCGCAGAGGGATGCGCTCCGACTCGGACAGGCGCAGCTCCCCCCGGAGATAGGCCGTGAGGTCCCGCTCGTAGGCGTAGCGCACCTCCCCGAAGTCCGAGTGGGCGCCGGGGCCGAAGCCCGCGTACTCCTGCAGCGTCCAGTATTTCATATTGTGCCGGGAGTATAGCCCGGGTTTGGCGAAGTTGGAGATCTCATACTGCTCGTAGCCCTCCCCGGCGAGAAAGCGCACCGCCGCGAGGTACATCTCCGCCTGAGCGTCGTCGTCCGGCAGGGAAAGGGAGTCCCGCCGGGCGTACAGGGGGGTGCCCTCCTCCAGCTTCAGCGCGTAGCAGGACAGGTGCTCCGGCGCGAGGGCCGCCGCGTCCGCGAGCGTCCGCCGCCACTGCGCCAGATCCTGGCCGGGGAGGCCGTACATCAGGTCAAGGCTCAGGTTCCGGATGCCCGCCGCCCGGACGGCCTCCACCGCGGCGCGGACGTCGCTGAAGCTGTGGACCCGGCCCAGGGCCCGGAGAACGGCGTCGTCCGTCGCCTGCACGCCCAGGGAGATGCGGTTGAAGCCCGCCCGGCGCAGGGCGCGCAGCGCCTTCACATCCCGGGCGCTCTCGGGGTTGGCCTCCAGCGTGACCTCCGCGTCCTTCGCCACATGGAATTGCCTGCGGATGAGCTTCAGGACCTTCGCAAGGCGCGCCGCGCCGAAGACCGTGGGGGTGCCGCCGCCGAAATAGACGGTGTCCACCACATGGCCCGCCGCCTGGGGCGCGGTCTCCGCGAGATGGGCAGAGAGGGCGGCGAGATAGCCGTCCATCTGCGCCTCCTGCCCGGGCAGGGAGTAAAAGTCGCAGTAAGCGCACTTGCAGCGGCAAAAGGGAATGTGGATATATAGCCCCAGGGGCCGGAGCGCCTGTTTCATAGTCTCACCTCGCCGCCATTGTACCTGATTTTTCGCCCTCTGGCAAGCGGCGGAGGGCCGCCGGAAGATGTTGGCCGGGCGGGCGGCGGGAGCCGCCGGCGCATAGGGTGAAAAAAGTCCGGGGAAGCGCTGCTTCCCCGGACACACCGTTACTTCCCGCGTTTTTTCTGGAAACGGGCCTTTTTCGCCGCGCTCATGGGAGCCTTGGCCCCGCTGCTGCCGCTGCGGCGGGCGGAAGACGCGGTTTTTCCCTGTCTTGGGCCTTCCGCCTGCCTGCTCCGGCCGGGAGCGGTGGGAGCGGCCTTGCCGCGGCCCTGAGAGGGCTTTGCGGGAGCGGCCTTGCCGCCTCTGGCGCTCCCCGGCGCGCGCTGGCCCTTGCCCGCGCTTGGGCGGGGCGGCTCTGCCGGGGCCCTGCCGCTGCGGGGAGACTTTTTTCCCGTCTCTGCCGGCGGCTCCTTCTTATAGCTCGAGAGCGGGCGGATGAGGCAGTTCTTCCCATAGCCGATCAGGTCCTCCCGGTGGGCCTTGTACAGCGCCTCCGTCACCAGACGGCGCAGCTCCGGCCGCCGCCACTGCAGCAGCGCCCGCTGCAGGGCCTTTTCATGGGGGTCCCGGGCCACATACACGCTCTCCATGGTGCGGGGGTCGATGCCGGTATAGTACATACAGGTGGAGAGGGTGCCGGGGGTGGGATAGAAGTCCTGCACCTGCTGGGGCTGATGGCCCGTCTTGTGCAGGAACTCCGCCAGCTCCACCGCGTCCTGCAGCGTGGAGCCGGGGTGGGAGCTCATGAGATAGGGCACCAGATACTGCTCCTTCTGATTTTTCTCGTTCAGGCGGCGGTACTTGTCCCAGAACTTTTCAAACACGTCGAAGTGGGGCTTGCCCATGTAGTCCAGCACGCTGTCCACACAGTGCTCCGGCGCCACCTTCAGCTGCCCGCTGATGTGATACTTCACCAGCTCCGAGAAAAAGGCGCTGTTCTTGTCCTCCAGCATGTAGTCGTAGCGGATGCCGCTGCGGACGAAGACCTTCTTCACCCCGGGGATGGCCCGCAGGCGGCGCAGCAGCTGCAGATAATCCGAGTGGTCCGCATTCAGGGCCTTGCAGGGGGTGGGGGAGAGGCAGTTGCGGTCCTTGCACATGCCGAGCTTTTTCTGCTTTTCGCAGCTGGTGTGCCGGAAGTTGGCGGTGGGGCCGCCCACGTCGTGGACGTAGCCCTTGAACTTCGGGTCGTGGGTGAAGCCCTCCACCTCCCGGATGACGGATTCCTGGCTGCGGCAGGTGATCATGCGGCCCTGGTGAAAGGCCAGGGAGCAGAAGTTGCAGCCGCCGAAGCAGCCCCGGTTGTGGGTGACAGAGAAGCGCACCTCCTCAATGGCGGCCACGCCGCCCAGGGCGTCGTACATGGGGTGGACCTCCCGCATATAGGGCAGCTCCGCCACCCGGTCCAGCTCGGGCGTGGAGAGGGGGAGCTGGGGCGGGTTCACCACCAGCAGCTCATGGCCGTGGCGCTGAAGCAGCGCGTGGCCCCGGATGGGATCATGCTCCTCATATTCCAGCCGTGTGGCGATGGCGTACTCCATCTTGTCCGCGCAGACACGCTCATAGGAGGGGCACTCCACCGCGTCGGGAAAGGCGCAGTCCGCCGCGTCCTTCCCCACGAAGGCGGTGCCGCGCACGTCCCGGATGGTCTTGACGCTCTCGCCCTTGGCGAGGCGCTTTGCGATCTCGCAGGTGGCCCGCTCGCCCATGCCGTAGGTCAGCAGGTCCGCCGGCGCGTCCAGCAGGATGCTGCGGCGCACCTTGTCGTCCCAGTAGTCGTAGTGGGCGAAGCGGCGGAGGGAGGCCTCCAGCCCGCCGATGATGATGGGCGTGTCGGGGAAGGCCTGGCGGGAGAGATTGGAATAGACGATGGTGGGCCGGTCGGGACGCAGGCCCATGCGTCCGCCGGGGCTGTACAGGTCCTCGCTGCGGCGCTTCTTTGCCGCGGTGTAGTGGGCCACCATGGAGTCGATGTTGCCCCCGCCGATGAACACGCCGTACCGGGGCTTGCCCATGGCGAGAAAGTCGGAGGGGTCCTTCCACTGCGGCTGCGCCAGCACCGCCACGCGGTACCCCTCGCTCTCCAGCAGGCGGGCGATGATGGTGGTGCCGAAGCTGGGGTGGTCCACATAGGCGTCCGCCGTCACCACCAGATAGTCGTAATAGTACCAGCCGCGCTCCACCATCTCGTCACGGCTCACAGGCAAAAACTGTCTGAATTCCATCGCGTCCCCCACAAAGTCGAATACAAATCGTATAACAGATGCAAAATATTACGCTTCGGGCACAATGCCCAGGCGGCAGAGCCGCCCTTCCCGGGCAAAGCCGTAGTGCTGGAGGTACTTCGCCACGGCCTCGGTCTCACAGTAGGCGCGCAGCTCCGTCTCGCCCCGGCGGCGCAGCACCGCCACGCCCTCGCCGATGAGCTGGATGCCCAGCCGCCGGCCCCGCAGCTCCGGCAACAGGTAGAACCAGCAGCTCTCCGTCATGGGAATGACCAGGCCCGCGGTCTCGCCCTGGAAGATGGCCAGGCGCACGCCGTCGGGGTCCTCCCGCAGCAGCCGCTCCGCCGCCGCGAGCTGGGCCTCGGGGCTGAAATGGTCCAGCGGATCGTGGTGCTCCTCCCAGGCCCGGCGCAGGAGGGAGACAAGCAGCGCCCCATCCTCCGGCAGGGCCGGGGTGCGGAAGCGGAGGGAGGGCTCCGGTCCACCGTTCTTCTCCCGCCACCAGGACTGCTTGGCGAAGGTGGAGAGCGGCCCTAAATGGCTGTTGTCGTCCCGGAAGACCACCCGGGCCTTCCCGCCCTCCACCTCCACCAGGGAGACGGCGGTGTTGTCGCTGTGGGCGGTGGTGCGCATCTCCGGGAAGGAGAGGCCCTGCAGCGTGCCCAGCAGAATGCGCATGGCCATGCCGTGGCTCACGATGGCGATCGTTTTCCCCTCGTTTTCCCCCACGATGCGCCAGAAGGCGGCGGTGATGCGGTCGCGCACCTGCTCCGGCGTTTCGCTGCCGGGGGCGGAGAAGTGGTCCAGCGTGTTGAACGCCGTCATGGAGGCGCTGTCCCGCTCCTGCCACTCCGCCCAGGGCACGTCCTCCCACTGGCCGATGGAGAACTCCCGCAGCTGCTTGTCCGGCCGCAGGGGCAGGCCCTTGGGCTCCGCGATGGCGGCGGCGGTGAGCCGGGTGCGGAGCAGGTCGCTGGTGTAGACCGCCTCCACGGGGATGGGGAGAAAGCGCTGCCGCAGCGCTTCGATCTGGCGGCGGCCCAGCGCCGTGATCATGCCGTTGAACTGGCCCTGTGCCCGGCGAAAGAGGTTCCCCTCCGCCTCTGCGTGGCGCACCAAATAGACTCTTGTCACACGAAGCCCTCCTGTCACAGCGAAATTTTTCACTAATTATCACATTATAACGCAGTTTCACGGATTTGGCAAATCCTTGCCCCGCTTTTTTCCCCTGCCGCGGGCCATACTAATACCGGCCTCTGCGCAAAACGGCGGCGCCGCGGCGCGCGGAGACTTCGCGTAAGGCGAGGACGCGGGAAAGGAGGAGAGCTTGTGAAAAGCTGCGAAATGGTCTGCGGGCTTGTCCTGGGCATGGCGGTGGGCGCGGGCGTGGTGTTGATGCTGCCCGCCCGGCGGACCGCCTGCGTCAAGAAGCAGATGAAGCACACCCTGCACGACGTGGAGGGCGTGCTGGAGGACGCCATGGACGGCATTCACACCATCCTGAACACCTGAGGCGGCACGGAGGGGAGGGAGGCCCGGCGGGAAAGCGTTTTCCGGGCCTCCCTCCCGGATTTTGAAAAAACGGGGCGATTTCCGCTTTTCCCTCTTGACGGGCGACAAAATTCTGGTATAATAATTTCTGCTGTTGTCCCGGTCGATTTCGCCCCGCTGCAGCGCAAAACCGCATATGGCGTTTGATTGTTATGGAGCAGTATCGAAGCGGTCATAACGAGCACGATTGGAAATCGTGTGTACCTCATAAGGGTACCGAGGGTTCGAATCCCTCCTGCTCCGCCAGAAAAAGAGCCCCGCGGCCATTGGCCGCGGGGCTTCTTGTTTTCTTCGGCGCGCTGTCTCACTCGCTTTTGCCGCTCCTCGCTTTATACCGTCTTGCGTTGACGATGCCGGCGGCAAGGGAGAGCCATATGTTGCAGAACTTAAGCCCTGTGATGAAGCTTGCGCCCTCGCTCTGGAGGCTTATGCAGAAGTTGATCAGCCACAGGCCGGCGGCAAAGAACCAGAGGATGTACCAGCGCGTCTCCCGCTTTTCCATACTGCCTGCTCTCCTTCCACGCGGGACATGTCCCGCTCTCTTTGCTGCTTTGAGCATAGCAGAAAGGAGAGAAATGTCAAGTTTCCCCGCAAAGAAACGCCCGGGAAGGCTGAAGCCTCCGGGCGCTTTTCCTTGTATGCGGCCGTCCGCCCAGGCGAGCGGCTTTCCGTCATTCCCCCAGGGGACAGAGCACAAGACCCCGCCGGGTCAAAACCGCGCAGTCCCGGAAGCCCGCGGCCCGGGCCCACGCCGCCGCCGCGCCGTAGCCAAAGACGATTCCGCCCGTGCTGTGGGCGTCGGCGGTGAGGATGATCTGTCCGCCCATGTCCCGCCATTCCCGCAGCAGGAACTGCGCCGGGTAGGGCGACGTCCGGTAGCCCCGGGCCATGGCCCCGGTGTTGATCTCAAGCAGCGTGGCCGTAGGGTCCGCGGCGTGCAGGGCTTCCAGCGCCGCGCGGCGGTAGCGCGGGTCTTCTTCGTCAAAGAGAGCTCCGCCCTCGTTAAACTTGGTGATGAGGTCGATGTGGCCCAGAATGGTGGGCTTTCGGGCGGCCATGGCCGCGACGTCGGCGTAATACCGCTCCGTCAGGGCGAAAAAGTCGCCGTGAAACAGCGCCTCGCGGCAGGCGGCGAGCTTCTCTAAGTCCCAGTCGATGGCGTGGTATGTTCCCGTCTCCCGGTCATAGAGGTTGTGGACGGAGCCGATCCAGTACTCCGCCCAGTCCGGCACCGGCTGCTCGCTGCAGCTGTCCTGCTCGACGCCCAGCAGCACCTCCATGCGGCCCTCATATGCCCGCCGCAGGCGGAGGACCTCCTCCCGGTAGGCCGTCATGTCTGCCGGGAGGACGTTGCCCACGTCGTGGGGAATGGGGGTGGGGCTGTGGCCGGAGGCGCCGAAATACCGCACGCCGGCGGCGCAGGCCGCCCGGGCCATATCCGCCAGCGTGTCTTTTCCGTCGCAGAGGATGGAATGGGTGTGGACGGAGCAGGCGAAAGGCGTCAGGCTCATTGCATCCGCTCCTGCTTGACCTTGTGGTCCACCACATGGCGCTTCTCCAGCTCCCGGGTGATGTCCTCCACCGTGATGCCCATCTGCACCATCAGCACCATGACATGGTAGGTCAGGTCCGCGATCTCGTAGATGGTCTCCTCCCTGTCCTCCTTGCGGCCGCCGATGATGACCTCGGTGCATTCCTCGCCCACCTTCTTCAAAATCTTGTCCAGACCCTTTTCGAAGAGGTAGGTGGTGTAGCTGCCCTCCTTGGGGCTGGTCTTTCGCCCGCGAATGAGCTGATACAGCCCCTCGTAGCTGAACTTTTTCAGCTCATCGGAGAGGTAGAGCTCGTTGAAAAAGCAGCTCTCCGCTCCGGTGTGGCAGGCGGGACCGTCCTTCACCACCTCCACCACCAGCGCGTCGCCGTCGCAGTCGGCGGTGATGGACACCACATGCTGCACGTTGCCGGAGCTCTCGCCCTTGCGCCACAGCTCCTGACGGCTGCGGCTCCAGAAGCAGGTCCGCCGCTCGTCGATGGTGATGGCGAGACTCTCGCGGTTCATATAGGCCAGGGTCAGGACCTCCTTGGTGTAGTGGTCCTGGACGATGGCGGGGATCAGACCCTTTTCGTCAAATTTCAGTTCCATAGTTTTTACTCCCTTATACCCGCATCTCCACGCCTCTGGCGCGGAGAAAGCGCTTTAACTCCCGGATATCCACCTGTCTGGTGTGGAAAATAGAGGCGGCGAGGCCCGCGTCGATGCCGCTGTGGGTGAAAAGCTCCGCGAAATGTTCCACATTACCGGCGCCGCCGCTGGCGATGATAGGTACATTGACCCGGGAGGCCAACGCGTCCAGCATCTCCAGGTCGAAGCCGCCCTTCACGCCGTCGGTGTCGATGGAGTTCAGCACGATCTCGCCCGCGCCGTCCCCCACGCCCCGGACCGCCCACTCCATGGCGTCGATGCCGGTGTCTACCCTTCCGCCCTTGGCGAACAGGCGGAACGCGCCGTCTACGCGCCTCACGTCCATGGACAGCACCACGCACTGGTCGCCGTACTTTTTCGCTGCCGCGCCGATGAGGGACGGATCCGCGATGGCTCCGGAGTTCACGGAGACTTTGTCCGCGCCGCATTTCAGCACCCGGTCAAAGTCGTCCAGCGTCCGGATGCCGCCGCCCACGGTCAGGGGGATGAAGATCTCTCCGGCCACCCGGCGCAGGATATCGGTGAACAGGTTCCGCCCCTCCGCGGAGGCGGTGATGTCGTAAAATACCAGCTCGTCCGCGCCGGAGTCGTTGTAAAAATGGGCCAGCTCCACCGGGTCCGCCATGTCCCGCAGTCCCTCGAAGTTGGTGCCCTTGACCACCCGCCCGTCCTTCACGTCCAGGCAGGGGATGATGCGTTTTGCCAGCATGGAAACCGCCCCCTTTACGCCTGCACGGCCTCGATGGCCGCTTGCAGGCTGAGCCGCCCGGTGTACAGGGCCTTGCCGAGAATGGCGGCGTGCACGCCCATGTCCCGTAACGCTCGCAATTCCTCCAAAGAGCTGACGCCGCCGGAGGCGGTGATGCGCAGCCCCCAGATATCCGCCAGCTCCCGGTAGACCGCGAGATTGGTGCCCTGCTCGGCGCCGTCCCGGCTGATGTCGGTGTAAATGACGGTCCCCACGCCCGCCTCCGCCAGCCGGCGGCAGAAGGCCACGCCCCGTTCCTCTGACAGCTCCTTCCAGCCGTTGACGGCCACATAGCCGTCCCGGGCGTCCACGCCCACGGCGATCCGCTCGCCGTACTTTTGGGCCATGCGGGCGGTGAAATCGAAGTCCTTCACGGCCACGGTGCCGAGGATGCACCGGCCCACGCCCAGCTCCAGATATTTCTGGATGCGCTCCTCGGTCCGGATGCCGCCGCCGACTTCTATGTACAGCCCGCCCTGCCGGGCGATGGCGGCGATGGTCTCAAAATTGGCGAGAGTCCCGTCCTTGGCGCCGTCCAGGTCCACCACATGGAGGTACTTGGCCCCGGCGGCTATAAAGTCTCTCGCCACGGCGCAGGGGTCCGCGCCGTAAACGGTCATTTTGTCGTAATCGCCCTGGTACAGGCGGACCACCCGGCCCTCCCGCAGGTCGATGGCGGGGAAGATCTGCATAGTCGTTCTCCTATCTTTCTTGCAGCGCGTTTACAGTTCCGCGAAGGCTTTCAGCAGCCGCAGTCCCGCGTCGCCGGATTTCTCCGGGTGGAACTGTGCGCCGTAGACGTTGCCGCTGCGCACCACGCCGGTGACGGCCACGCCGCCGTACTGGGAGACGCCCAGCGTGCTGGCGGCGCAGTCCCGGGCGTAGAAGCTGTGGACGTAATAGACATATTCGCCGTTTTCAAAGTAGCGGAACAGCGGGTCGTCCTTCACGATCTCAAGACTGTTCCAGCCCATGTGGGGGACCTTCAGCGTCCTGTCCGTGAGATCGCGGCGCAGGTCCACCACCTGGCCCGGCACCAGCCCCAGGCCGGGATGCTCGCCGTACTCAAAGCTGCGGTCAAACAGCAGCTGCATCCCAAGGCAGATGCCCAGCAGCGGCTTGCGCTGGGCCTCCTCGCGCAGCACCGGCGCGAGGCCGGTGGCGTCCAGCTTGGCCCGTGCGTCCCCGAAGGCACCCACGCCGGGGAGGATGATGCGGTCGGCGGCGCGGAGCCGCGCCGCCTCGCGGGTGACCTCCGCCTCCAGCCCCAGGGCTTTCAGGCTGGAGGACAGGGAAAACAGATTCCCCACGCCATAGTCTACGATCGCGATCATTTACAGCACACCTTTCGTGCTCGGAATTTCGTCCCTGTGCTTTTCGTCCACAGCCACGGCGGCTTTCAGAGCCCGGCCCGCGCCCTTGAACGCCGCCTCCAGAATGTGGTGGGTGTTCTCGCCCGCAAGCTCGCGGAAGTGAAGCGCCCCGGGGCAGTTGCGCACGAAGCCCAGCCAGAATTCCTTTGCAAGCTCTGTGTCGAAGGTGCCCACCTTTTCCGCGGGCAGCTCCACCGCCCAGCCGAGGTAGTCCCGCCCGGACAGGTCCACGGCCACCAGCAGCAGCGTCTCGTCCATGGGCAGCAGGGACTGGCCGTAGCGGGCGATGCCCCGCTTGTCGCCCAGGGCTTCCGTGAAGGCCCTGCCCAGGCAGATGCCGATATCCTCCACGGTGTGGTGGTCATCCACCTGCGTGTCGCCCTGGCAGGCCACGTTCAGATCAAAATCGCCGTGGCGGGCAAACAGGGTCAGCATGTGATTGAGAAAGCCGCAGCCGGTGTCCACGGCGGCCTTGCCGGAGCCGTCCAGCTCCAGCGTCAGGCGGATCTTCGTCTCGGCGGTGTCCCGCCGGATCTCTGCGGTACGCATGGCATTTTCCTCCTTACTCTTGCAGCAGCTGCCGGACGGCGTCCACCAGCTGGCGCATCTGCTCCATGGAGCCGATGGTGATGCGGCAGTAGTCGGCGATGCGCTCCGGCGCGCCGAAGTGGCGCACCAGAATGCCGCGCTCCTTCAGCTTTCGGTAGAGCTCGCCGCCGGGAATACGGTCCGACTTGGCAAAGATGAAGTTGGCCTTGGAGGGCAGCACGGTGAAGCCCAGGTCCTGCAGCGCCTCCACCGTCCAGGCGCGGTTTTCCCGGATGGCGGCGGTACATTGCTGAAAATAGGCCTCGTCCTCCACCGCCGCCGCGCCGGCGAGCAGGGAGAGACGGCTGACATTATAGGGGTTAAAGCTGTACTTCACGCGGTTTAAGTCCGCGATGAGTGCGGCGCTGCCGAGAGCATAGCCCACCCGGCCGCCCGCGAGGGAGCGGCTCTTGGACATGGTCTGCACCACCAGCAGGTTGCCGTACGCGGGGATGAGGGGCGCGCAGCTCTCCGCGCCGAAGTCCACGTAGGCCTCGTCCACCACCACCACCCGGTTCGGGTCGGCCTCCAGCAGCCGCCGGATCTCCTCCCGCGGCAGCGCCATGCCGGTGGGAGCGTTGGGGTTCGCGATGACGATGGTGCCGGGGAAGTCCATGTAGTCCTCCACCCGCAGGGAGAAATCCTCCCGCAGGGGGACGACGGTGGCGTTCAGGCCGAACAGGGCCGTCTGGGCCTTGTAAAAGCTGTAGGTCACGTCCGCGTAGGCCACGCCCTTTCCCGTGCCGCAGAAGGCCCGGAAGGCGAAGGCCAGAATCTCGTCGGAGCCGTTTCCGGCGATGACGTTTTCGCCCTTCAGCCCATAGCGCTTCGCCAGCGCTTCGGTCAGACCCGCACAGGTGGGGTCGGAGTACAGCCGCAGCTTCCGCGCCTCCTCCCGGCTCAGGGCCTCCAGCACCTTCTCGGAGGGCGGAAAGGGACTTTCGTTGGTGTTCAGCTTGTTATAGACCACGTTCTGGGGCTGCTCGCCGGGGGTGTAAGGCTCCAGCGCGGCGCTCTCCGGAGACAGAAATCGGCTCATTGGGGGTCCTCTCCCTTCTCATTTTCTTCGCAGCGGATCATGACGCTGCGAGCGTGTCCGTGCAGCCCCTCCCGCTCCGCGAAATCCGCGATGCGCGGCGCGGCCTTTGCCAGCGCCTCCTCGCTGTAGTAGAGGAAGCTGGACTTCTTCACAAAGTCGTCCACACTCAGGGGACTGGAAAAGCGGGCGGTGCCGGAGGTGGGCAGGGTGTGGTTGGGGCCGGCGAAATAGTCGCCAAGGGCCTCCGGCGCGTGGCGGCCCAGGAAGATGCTGCCGGCGTTTTTCACCTTACCCAGTAGCTTGAGCGGCTCGTCCACGCAGAGCTCCAGGTGCTCCGGAGCGATGAGGTTCGCGGCCTCCACGGCCTTCTCCAAATCGTCGGTGACGATGACGCGGCCGTTGTCCTCGATGGACTTCCGGGCGATCGCCTGCCGGGGCAGGGCGGAGAGCTGCGTTTCGATCTCCGCCTGGACGGCCTTTGCCAGGGGCAGGCTGTCCGTCACCAGCACGGCGGAGGCCAGCACGTCATGCTCCGCCTGGCTCAGCAGATCCGCCGCCACCCACTTGGGGTTGGATTTCCCGTCCGCCAGCACTAAAATCTCGCTGGGGCCGGCGATCATGTCGATGGCGACAGCGCCGAAGACCTTGCGCTTGGCCGTCGCCACGAAAATGCCGCCGGGACCGACCACCTTATCCACCTTCGGTATGCTCTCCGTGCCGTAGGCCAGGGCCGCCACCGCCTGCGCGCCGCCAACCTTGAAAATTTTCGTCGCGCCGGCGATTTTGGCCGCCGCGAGAGCGGCAGCGCTGACGCTGCCGTCCTTCTCCGGCGGCGTCACCAGCACGATCTCCCGCACGCCGGCGATCCGGGCCGGGATGACGTTCATCAAAATGGTGGAGGGAAAGGCCACCGGGCTGCGCGGCACGCAGACGCCCACCTTTTCAATGGGGGTGTAGCGCTGCCCCATGACGATGCCGGGGCGGTCCGTCAGCACAAAGTCCCGGTGGACCTGCTGCTCATGGAAATGCCGGATATTGTCCGCCGCCATTTGCAGCGTTTTGATAAACTCCCCGTCAAGGGAGGCCCAGGCGGCGTCGAGCTCCGCTTCGCTCACCTGCAGGTCGCGAAGCGCCACGCCGTCGAACTGCTCCGTGTACGCCCTGAGAGCCGCGTCGCCGTGGGCTTTGACCTCCGCCAGCACCGCGTCCACCGCGGCGCTCACGTCCTCCTCCGAGCGGATATCCCGGTTCAGTATCTCCTCCGGCCGCAGGCCGTTGAAGGGCAGAATCTTAATCACGGACGATCACCTCCAAAAGCTTTTGCAGCAGCGTGTCGATCTCCGGGCGCTTGAACTGGTAGCTGCCCTGGTTGGCGATGAGGCGGGCGGAGATGGGCATGAATTCCTCGATGACTTTCAGATCGTTTTCCCGCAGGGTGGCGCCGGTCTCCACGATGTCCACGATGACGTCGCTGAGGCCCAGGATGGGGGCCAGCTCGATGGAGCCGTTGAGCTGGATGATGTCGATGTCTCGTCCCTGGGCGGCGTAGTGGTCCTTGGCGATGCCGGTGAACTTGGTGGCCACCCGCAGGGTGCGGCCGGGGTCGTCCTCAAAGTCCGTGGGGCCCGCCACGCACATGCGGCATTTGCCGAGGCCGGTATCCAGCAGCTCATATACGTCCGCGCCGGACTCCGCCAGGATGTCCTTGCCCACGATGCCCACGTCCGCCGCGCCGTGCTCCACATAGATGGCCACGTCGCTGGGCTTCACCAGGAAGTAGCGGATGCCGGCCTGGCGGTTTTCCACCACCAGCTTGCGGGTGTCGTTATAGTTCTCCGGGCAGCCGTAGCCCACGCTGGCGAGCAGGCCGTAGACCCTGTCGCCCAGCCGGCCCTTGGGCAGCGCCACGTTGAGCATGACCTTTTCCGCCGGGGCGTCGGACTCCACCGGAGCCGCCGGAGCGCTGAGCCGCTCCAGCTCGTCTAAGTATACGCCGAAACCGATGGCCCCCGCGCCGGGGGTGAACTGCTCCATCAGCGGGTCGTACCGCCCGCCGCGCAGCACCGGCCGGGGCAGCCCGGCGAGGTAGCCCTGAAGCACCAGCCCGTTATAGTAGGCGATGTCGTTGACGAGGGAGAGGTCCAGCCGCAGGGAGGCCGCCCTGCCCGCGCGCTCCAGCGCCTCCGAGACGCTGCGCAGCTCCGCCAGCGCGTCGCCCATGGGCGCGTTCAGCGCCAGAGGCTCCGCCGCCGCCAGCACGGTCTGCCACGGGCCGGAGAGGGCGGTCAGCCGCCGCAGCGCGTCGATGCCCTGGGGGGACAGGCCCGCCTCCTCCGCGATGGCCTGCAGGTCGTGGGCGTTCTTGTTCCGGATGCAGCCCAGCAGCCGGGGCCGGACGGCCTCCGACGCGCCCACGGCGTCCAGCAGCCCGGTGACGAAGCCCATGTGGCTCAGCGCCAGGACACAGTCCTCGCCCCCGGAGAGGCGCAGCGTGTCCGCCGCCAGGGAGACCACCTGCTCCGTGGCCGCGCCGTCCACCGCGCCGATGCACTCCACGCCCATCTGGCTGATCTCCTGGAAGGTGTGACTCTCCAGATTGGGGCGGTAGACGTTCTCCGAATAGTAGTAGCGGACGCACTCACCCGGCGCGGGCTGGGCGTTTTTCGCGATGGACAGCGTCACGTCCGGCTTCAGCGCCAGCAGACGGCCGTCCAGGTCCGTGAAGGTGATGACCTGCTCGCTGGAGAGGAAGCGGCGGTTCTCCTGGTACAGGCCGTACTCCTCAAAGCGGCTCATATGGTACTTGCGGTAGCCCGAGCGCTCATAGAGATACCGCAGCTGCAGCGCGATGCGCTCCTGCGGCTTGAGAATGTTCAGATCAAATTCCATCTTGGCTTCCGTCCCTTGCATGCGTACTGAAATATATGAACAGAATACTTCATTTTGCTAACAAAGTAAAGCGCTAATTTGCTAATTCACTAAAATCTGCGCATTCCACAAAATCGTCCCGCCTTTCCCTGCGTTCCGCCACGATTTTACCATAAAGCGCGGCGGGAGACAAACCAAAGCGGCGGAAAGAAAAAAGACGGCCGCGCCGCCGCACGCCGGGCCGCGCCGCCGCATACCATGTGGCAGAGCGCCGCCCTTTCCGGCGGCGGAACAGGAGGGGTGCGATCATGGTGATCCATGTGGTGGAACGGGGAGATACGCTGGTGTCCATCGCGCAGCGGTACGGCGTGTCGGTGCAGCGGCTCATGGCGGACAACGGGCTGAACGCCGCCTCCGCCCTGGCGGTGGGGCAGGCCCTCATCGTGGCGCTGCCGGCGGAGACGGTGACGGTGCAGCCGGGGGATACGCTGTATTCCCTCGCGGCGGCGCAGGGGGTCTCCGTGCTGACGCTGCTGCAGAACAACCCGGAGCTGACGGAGGAGACGGCCCTGCGGCCCGGGCAGACCCTGACCGTCTCCTTCAAGGGCGGAAAGCGGCGGAGCATCCTCACCGGGGGCTACGCCTATCCCTTCATCGACAAACAGCTGCTGAAACGGACACTGCCCATGCTCAGCTTCCTCTGGATCTTTTCCTACGGCTTTGAGGAGGACGGGAGCCTGATCCCCACAGACGACGAGGAGCTGATCCGTCTGGCCCGGGCGAACCGCGCCGCGCCCATCCTGGTCCTGACCAGCATCGACCGGCAGGGGCAGTTCTCCTCCGCCCGGGCGAAGCGGCTGCTGACGGACGAGGCGCTGCAGGATAAGCTGCTGGAGAATCTGGTGGCCCTGCTGCTGGAGAAGGGCTACGCCGGGATGGACATGGACTTTGAGTACATCCCCCCGGAGAACGCGGGGGAGTACGCGGCCTTCCTGCGCAAGGCGGGGGAGAAGCTCCGGGCCAGCGGCCTGCTGCTGACGGTGGCTCTGGCCCCCAAGACCTACGCCGAGCAGCCGGGGCTGCTGTACGAGGCCCACGACTACCCGTCCCTGGGCGCGGCGGCGGACTACGCCTTCCTCATGACCTACGAGTGGGGCTACGCCTACGGCCCGCCCATGGCGGTGGCGCCGCTGCCCCAGGTGCGGCAGGTGGCGGAATATGCGGTGGGGGAGATCCCCCGGGAGAAGCTGCTGCTGGGCATCCCCAACTACGGCTACGACTGGACCCTCCCCTGGACGGAGGGGAGCCGGGCCGTGACCCTGGGCAACGAGGCGGCGGTGCGCCTGGCGGCCCGGGTGGGGGCGGAGATCCTCTACGACGAGACGGCCCGCGCGCCCTACTTCTACTATCTCGCGGAGGGGAAGGAGCACCTGGTCTGGTTCGAGGACGTGCGGAGCGTGGAGGAGAAGCTGCGGCTCAGCGACGAGCTGGGCCTGGCGGGGGTGGGGTACTGGAACCTGATGCGCCCCTTCCGGCAGAACTGGACCCTGCTGGCGGTCCGCTACGGCATTGAGAAGCTGTTGTGACGGTATTTTCGGGAAAGAAGTTTGACAAAAGCGAAAAAAGCTGGTTATAATCATACAACCAAGGAACACCGCGGGGCCCCGCCCCGCCGGAAGGCGTTCCCCGGCAGACCAAAGGAGGCGCGGATATGAACCAGAGACGCACGAAGATCGAAAACCTCGTCAACCGGGAGGGGGCGGTCAGCTTTGCCCAGCTCAAGCAGGCCTTTCCCGATGTGTCGGAGATGACGCTGCGTTCCGACCTCCGGGCGCTGGACGAGGAGCGGCGCATCGTCCGGGTGTACGGCGGCGCCCGCTCCCTGGGCAACCTGGTGGGGCAGGACGTGGCCTTCGACCTGCGCGCCTCCCGCAACACGGAGGAGAAGCGCCTCATCGTGAGGAAGGCGCTGAAGCTGCTGCGGCCGGGCATGTCCGTGTACCTGGACTCCGGCTCCACCGCCATCCATATGGCCAGCCAGTTCCCCGACGATTCCTACATGGTCTTTACCAGCGGCATCAACTGCGCGCTGGAGCTGGCGAAGCTGAAGAACGTGCGCTCCCACCTCATCGGCGGCGAGATCAACCGCAACAGCCTCAGCGTCAACGGCATCCGCAGCATCGGCGAGATCGGACGGCTGAATTTCAACATCGCCTTCCTCGGCACCACCGGCTTCGGCGAGCGGGTGGGCTTCAACAGCGCCGTGGAGGCGGAGGCGGAGCTGAAGCGCGCCGTCATCCGCAAGACCGAGCGGGTGGTGGTGCTGATGGACTCCCAGAAGGTGGGCCGGGTGAACCCCTTCACCTTCGCCGTGCCGGGAGACGGCACGGTGGACACCGTCATCACCGACGGGAAGCTGGACGCGGAGACGGAGCAGCTGTTCCGCGCGGCGGGGATGGAGGTCCTGTAAGGGGCTTTGCGGGGGATATAAAGAGGGCCGGGGGCGGAGGCCGCCTTTTGATTTGACAAAAGAGCGACATTCGCCCCTGTTTTGCCCCTAAAAATTGTTGAAACAACAAAAGGATTTTTTCGAAATAACAGTTGACAGGGAGAAGACTTGTCGTTACAATAAGGCGGAAAGGAAAAAAGACAGATAGAAAGGGTTGATTTTATGAAGAAGATCAAGGTAGCGATCAACGGTTTCGGCCGCATCGGGCGGATGGTGTTCCGCGCGTCCAAGGATTTCCCTGAGATCGAGATCGTGGGCGTCAACGACCTCTGCACGCCGGATTATCTGGCATATATGCTGAAGTACGACACCATGCACGGCCGCTTCCAGGCCGAGGTGGGTCACAAGGACGGCGCTATCGTGGTGGACGGCCGGGAGATCCCCGTGTTCGCGGAGAAGGATCCCTCCCGCCTGCCCTGGGGCGAGCTGGGCGTGGACTACGTGGTGGAGGCCACGGGCCTGTTCCTGACCAAGGAGAAGGCTTCCGCGCACCTGGCCGCCGGCGCGAAGCATGTGGTCATGTCCGCCCCCTCCAAGGACGACACCCCCATGTTCGTCATGGGCGTGAACGAGGACAGATACACCTCCGATATGACCATCGTTTCCAACGCCTCCTGCACCACCAACTGCCTGGCCCCCATCGCCAAGGTGCTGC
>JBJDYT010000082.1:0-43595 GCA_051867635.1 Oscillospiraceae bacterium | reverse complement strand
ACTATGCCCTTTCAGGGCTTGTTCAAGCCACGCGTTTCACGCGTGGTCTTGACTGGGACGGTTCAGATGCGCTTTTCCAGCCACTGGAGGATGAAGTCGTAGACCTCCTGCTTTCCCGCCTCGTTCAGGATCTCATGCCGCATGCCGGGGTAGAGCTGCAGCGTCAGGTCCGTGACGCCGGCGCTGCGGAAGCTCTCGCAGGCGGCGACGACCCCCTTGCCCATGCTGCCCACGGGGTCCTCCCAGCCGGAGATGAAGAGGGCGGGCCTGCGCACATCCATGCGCCGCAGGTTCTCGGGCTTGCGGATGAAGCCGATGCCCCCCAGCATCTCGTAAAACAGTCCCACCGTGGCTTTGCCGCCGCAGAGGGGGTCCGCCACATAGCGGTCCACGTTCCCCTCATCCGCGGAGAGCCAGTCGCAGTCGGTGCGGTTGGGGGCGAAGGGCTTGTTGTACGCGCCGAAGGCCAGCTGGTCGATGAGGGGGCTGAAGCCGTCCCAGCCCACGCGCCGGGCCTCCAGTTTGGCCACGGCCCGGCCCGCCGCCACCATCGCCGCGCTCTGCTGGCCGGTGCCCATGAGGATCTCGCCCCTCACGGAGCCAGGATAGCGGATGAGATATGTCCGGGCCAGGAAGGAGCCCATGCTGTGGCCCATGAGGAAGTAGGGCGCGCCCGGGAAGCGCCGGCCGCCCTCCAGCCGCAGGGTGTGCATGTCGTCCACCACGTTCTGCCAGCCGTCCTTCTCGCCGAAATAGACCCGGGCCGCGCCCTCCGCCACGGAGGCGCCGTGGCCCAGGTGGTCGTTGCCCAGGACGGCGATGCCGTGTTCGCAGAGGAAGCGGGCGAAGCCGTCGTAGCGGTCGATGTACTCCGCCACGCCGTGGGCGATCTGGAGCACGGCCCGCACCTCGCCCTCCGGCCGCCATTCCACCGCCCGGATGGAGGTTTTGCCGTCGTGGGAGGGGAAGCGGAACTCAGTGAAATTGGTCATGGTAATCGACTCCTTCCTGTGCTATAATCATCCCAATACAGATATTTGCGGTCAAAACGCCGCCGCTGCGGCGGGGCTATTGTACCATAGATCGCCGCAAAAAGATAGGGGGATTTCCATGGAACACTATGTGCTGGCTCTGGACCAGGGCACCACCACCTCCCGCGCCATCCTCTTTGACAAGGAGGGGGAGATCGTCTCCAAGGGGCAGTACCCCTTCCGGCAGATCTACCCCGAGAGCGGCTGGGTGGAGCATGACCCCATGGAGATCTGGGAGACCACCGTCCGCGCCGTGGCGGAGGCGGTGGACCAGTCCCATGTGGACCCCAAGCGCATCCTCGGCATCGGCATCACCAACCAGCGGGAGACCACCATCGTCTGGGAGAAGGCCACGGGCCGCCCGGTATGCAACGCCATCGTCTGGCAGTGCCGCCGCACCGCGCCCATCTGCGACCGGCTGAAGGCGGAGGGCCGGGCGGAGGAGATCGCCGCTAGAACGGGCCTGCTCATCGATGCGTACTTTTCCGCCACGAAGCTCCACTGGATCCTGCAGCATGTCCCCGGCGCGAGGGAAAAGGCGGAGAAGGGGGAACTGCTTTTCGGCACGGTGGAGACCTGGCTCATCTGGAAGCTCACAGGGGGCAAGGCCCATGTGACGGACGTCTCCAATGCCTCCCGCACCATGCTTTTCAACATCCACGAGATGCGCTGGGACGAGACGCTCTGCGCCATGCTGGATATCCCCATGTGCCTGCTGCCGGAGCCGGTGGAGAATTCCCGGCGCTACGGCGTGGTGGCCCCCGGCATCCCGGGGCTGGAGAGCCTCGCGGGCATCCCGGTCTCCGGCGCGGCGGGGGACCAGCAGGCGGCGCTGTTCGGCCAGGGCTGCTTTGACGTGGGGGACGCGAAGAATACATACGGCACGGGCTGCTTCACGCTGATGAACGTGGGAGCGGAGCCGGTGCGCTCCCGCAGCGGCCTGGTGACCACGGTGGCCTGGCGGCTGGCGGGCAAGACCACCTACGCCCTGGAGGGGAGCGTTTTCAACGGCGGCAGCACCATCCAGTGGCTGCGGGACGAGCTGGGACTGATCCAGAGCGCGCCGGAGTGCGACCGCCTGGCGGAGAGCGTGAAGGACAGCGCCGGGGTGTTTCTGGTGCCGGCCTTCACAGGCCTGGGCGCGCCCTACTGGGACATGTACGCCCGGGGGGCCATCGTGGGCCTGACCCGGGGCGTGAACAAGGCCCACATCGCCCGGGCGGCGCTGGAGGGCATCGCCTTCCAGGTGGCGGACCTGATGAACGCCATGCGGCAGGACGCGGACGTGAAGATCACGGCCCTGCGGGTGGACGGCGGCGCCAGCGTCAGCGACCTGATGATGCAGACCCAGGCGGACCTGCTGCGTATCCCCGTGGACCGGCCCTGCATGGTGGAGACCACGGCCTTCGGCGCGGCGGCCCTGGCGGGCCTGGCGGAGGGGATGTGGGACAGCCTGGATGAGATCCGCCGGGTGCGGCGCAGCCAGCATGTGTTCCGGCCCTGCCGTCCCCAGGCGGAGTGCGAGGCGCAGTACGCCCAGTGGAAGCGGGCGGTGTCCCGGGCCATGGGATGGGTGGAGTGAGCGAGAGGAAAACAGTTGCAAATCTCGCGAAATGAGCTATAATGATAGCACCTGAAGTTTGCAGTACCATCCACATGGATTTTTGAAAGGAGAATGGGTATGGCTCTGGATTTTCTGAACAGCATCAGCGAAAAGGCGAAGGAAGCCGCCGCTTACGCCGGCGAAAAGGCCAAGGCCGCCGCAGAAGTGGCCAAGGTCAACGTGCAGATCGCCACTGAGCAGCGCAATATCGACAAGAACTACCGCGCCGTGGGCGAGTGGTTCGTTTCCGAGTATCAGGGCGAGATCCCCGCGGAGGTCAAGGACCTGGTGGAGGCCATCAGCGCGTCCAAGGCCCGCATCGCGGAGCTGCAGGCCAGCCTCGACGAAGGCGGCGAGGTCGTGGAGGCGGAGAGCGCGCAGCGCTTCTGCCCCAACTGCGGCAGCGAAGTGACCGGCGGCAGGTTCTGCTCCAACTGCGGCGCGCCCGTGGAGGAATAAGACGCAATACAAAAACAGGCCCCACCGTCAGGCGGGGCCTGTTTTTCGCTTTCGCCCGTTCCCGCCTGTGACGGTATGCCGGCGGAAAACGGCGGGTGGAACAGGCTCATTTTTCCCGCCCCGGCATAGCATGGAGAGGAAAGACCGGGACGAGAAGGAGGAGCGATTATGGAACGACAGACCCCCATGGAGCGGGAGCAGGCATATGATTTCCGGCAGCATGACCGCATCTGGCAGCGGGTGGCGCCGGGGCTCACGCCCTTTCCGGAGGTGCGCGGTCCGGCGCCCCGTCCGCCGATGACGGGCACGGAGACGGCCGCTGGGACAGGCACGGCGATGAGTACGGCGGCGGAGCTGCGGCTGCCGGGGGCGGAGGCGAACCCCTGCTGCCTCGGCAACGCCGCGGAGGAGTCCCTGCCGGTCCTGGTGGGCTTTATGCGGGAGGAGCGGCAGACCCGGCGCTGGGAGCGCTGCCTGCTCTCCCTGGCCCCGGACGGCGCCGCCCGGGGCGTGCTGCAGCGGCTGATCAACGGCTCGGGGGCTATCCTCCGCCGGCTCGCCGCCATCAACTTCCTCATCACAGGGGGCTGGCCGGAGTGCGAGAGCGCCGCCGCCGTCTCCTGCGGCTGCGGCTGGGCGGAGGGGCTGCGGACGGCCTACCACATGGAGGCCTGCGGCGCGCTGAACTATGCCCGGGCGGCGGAGGGGACCACGGATCCCTGCCTGGAGCGCATGATGACGGAGCTGAGCCGGGAGAAGTACGCCCGGGCGGACCGGCTGCTGGCGCTGCTGTCGGACTGCCGGCGGCGCTGAGCCCCCGCAAGCCGCGCCGGCGGCGGAAAAAACGCTTCGGTAGGCATGGCCTATCGAAGCGTTTTGCACTGTTTTTTCCCGTAAGCTTATTCCAGGGCGATGATGTAGTAGTACACGGGCTGGCCGCCGGCGTAGACGGAGACCTCCGCGCCGGGGCAGGCGGCCTGGAAGAGGGAAGCGGCCTCGGCGGCGGCCTCCTCGGTCACATCCTCGCCGAAGTACAGGGAGATGAACTCCGCCTCCTTTTCGCCCGCGGCCTCCGCGAGACGGCCCAGCAGGGAGCCGATCTCCTGGTCGGTGCCGAAGAGCTTGCCCTCCAGCAGCGCCAGGTAATCCCCTTCGTTGATGGTAAAGCCGTCGAAGTCGCTGTTGCGGGCGGCGTAGGTGATCTGGGCGGTGGTGACGGAGGAGAGGGCGGCGGTCATGGACTCGCGGATGTCCTCGGCGCTGCTGGCCTCGAAATCCACGTTCATCATGGCGGTGATGCCCTGGGGCACCGTGGCGGAGGGGATGACCACCACCTGCTTTTCGGTGAGGCCCACGCACTGCTCCGCGGCCATGATGATGTTCTTGTTGTTGGGCAGGACGAACACGGTCTCCGCCGGGACGCTGTTCACCGCGTTGAGGATGCTCTCGGTGGAGGGGTTCATGGTCTGGCCGCCGCTGACGATGGCGTCCGCGCCCAGATCCCGGAACATGGCGGCAAGCCCGTCGCCGGCGCAGACGGCGAGATAGCCGAAGGGCTTCTCCGCCGGAGCCACGGCGGGGGCGGCGGGTTCCTCATCCTCCTCCAGGTCATCCACGCTCTGGGCCTTGCGGCCGGCGGCCACATCCTCGTGCTGGGTGCGCATGTTCTCGATCTTCGCCAGCTCCAGCGTGCCGTACTTCTGGGCCTCGTTCAGCGCGTCGCCCGGGGTGTCGGTGTGGACGTGGACCTTGAAGGCCTCGTCGTCCTCGCCGATGACCAGGCTGTCGCCGATGCTGCTGAGGTACTCCCGCAGCGGCTCCAGGGACTTCTCCACGGTCTTGCGCACGATGAACACGGTGTCGTAGGTGAAGGTGATGTCCTCATCCTCGAAGCAGCTGAAGGGGTTGCCGCTTTCCTCTTCGGGCTTGTCTTCCGCGGTCTCCGGCAGCGCCTCGCCCCGGAGGGCCGCCAGCATGCCCCGCAGGATCACCAGGAAGCCCATGCCGCCCGCGTCCACCACGCCGGCCTTCTTCAGCACCGGGTTCATGTCGGTGGTCTCGGCCAGGGTGGCCTCACCCTGCTCGATGGCGGCCAGGAACACCCCCTCCAGATCACATCCCTCCTCCGCGGCCTCGGCGGCGCGCTTGGCGGCGAGGCGGGAGACGGTGAGGATGGTGCCCTCGGCGGGCTTCATGACGGCGCTGTAGGCGGCGGTGACGCCCTCCTGCAAAGCGGCGGCGAACTCCGCCGGCCCCGCCTCGCGCTTGCCCTTGAGGCTCTTGGAGAGACCCCGGAAGAGCAGCGACAAAATGACGCCGGAGTTGCCCCGGGCGCCCCGCAGCAGGGCGGAGGCGGCGATGGAGGCGGCCTCGCCCACGGTGGAGGCGCTGCGGCGGCCGAACTCCGCGGCCGCGGCCTGGATGGTCATGCTCATATTGGTGCCGGTGTCGCCGTCGGGCACGGGGAAGACGTTCAGGTCGTTGATGGCCTGCTTTTCCCGGGTGATGGCGGCGGCGCCGTGCCGGATCATATCCTGAAACAGGATAGCGCTGATCTGTTCGTTCATGTCTCGGTCCTCCCTGAAGCTTACAAAGTCATGGAGTCCACAAAGACATCCACTTGATCTACCCGCGCGCCGGTGTAGCTGGAGACGAGGTAGCGCACCTGGCTCATGATGGAATCGCACACCACGGGGATGTTCACGCCGTTTTCCACCACGATATGCAGCTCGATGGAGAGGGACTCGTCGTCGTTGTAGACGACCTTCACGCCCTTGCCCATGGCCTCCCGGCGCAGCATGTGGACGAGCCCGTCCGTCATGGAGCGGTAGGCCATGGCCTTGACGCCGAAGCAGCTGGTGGCGGCGGCGCCGGTGATATTCGTAAAGACGGCGCTGCTGATGGTCACAGTGCCTTTATCGGAGTTCAGTTTTAACATAAGCCGAACCATCCTTTCTCAAATATGGGAAAAAGAAAACCTGCGCAATATTCCATTTTACTAAAACAGTATACACACTTTCGCCGGGAATAACAAGCAGAAAATGCAGACAAGAGCAAAAGCCGCGGCGGCCCGGCGGAAAAAAGCGGCTGTTTTTTCCGCGGGAGCGTTGCGTTCGGCGGGGCGGATATGATAGAATCAGAAACAACCGCCCGTGCCGCCGTCCGTTTCCGGCGCCCGGAAGAAGGAAGGCTGCCATGGATATTTCCGCCATGCTTCTCTATATGGCCGTGACCATGTTCACCCCCGGCCCCAACAATCTGACCATGCTCTACCTCTCCGCGCAGTATGGCTTTCGCGGGACGTGGAAATACTTTTTGGGCAGCGCGTCGGGGCTGCTGGCCAAGACGCTGCTCTGCGGCGGGCTGAACGTGCTGCTGGCGGACCTGCTGCCGGTGCTGGTGGAGTACCTCAAATGGCTGGGGGCGGCGTACATGCTGTACCTCGCCTGGGTCATGGGCCGCAGCGGCTTCCGCTCCGGAGAGGAGGCGGAGGCGCGAAGCGGCGGGGCCACCTTCGGCGCGGGCGTGCTGCTGCAGTGCCTGAACATGAAAAGCTGGGTCTCCGCGCTGACGCTGTTCGCGGTCTATGTCGTCCCCCACAGCACGGCGCCGGGGGTCATCGCGGCCGCTTCGCTGGCTTTCCTCGCCATGATGGCGGCGGCGTCCGCCCTCTGGGGCCTGTTCGGCAGCGCCCTGCACCGCCTGTGCAGCACCTATAAAAAGCCCTTCGGCCTGCTCATGGCCGCGTCCCTGGTCTACTGCGCGGCGACGGCGGTGCTGTGAGAAAGCGGCGGCTTTTCCCGTCATTGAAATTTGTTCTGTCCGCGCCGTTTCCGGCGGCGGACGAAGGAGGATACGATGCGAGTGATCACCGGGTCGGCGCGGGGGCGCCGGCTGAAGGAACTGAAGGGCATGGACACCCGCCCCACCACCGACAAGGTGAAGGAGAGCATGTTCAACATCCTGCAGTTCGATATCGAGGGGCGGCGGGTGCTGGACCTCTTCGCCGGCACGGGCCAGCTGGGCATCGAGGCCCTGTCCCGGGGAGCGGAGAGCGCCGTGTTCGTGGAGCAGCGGAGCGACGCGGTGAAGCTGGTCCGGGAAAACCTGGCCCTCTGCGGTCTGGAGGACCGGGCGAGGGTGGTCTCCGGGGAAGCGCTGGGCTATCTCGCCTCGGTGCGGGAGAAGTTCGGCCTCATCTTCCTGGACCCGCCCTATGACACGGAGCTGCTGGAGAAGGCCCTGGCCCACATCGCCCGCTACGACCTGCTCGCGCCCCACGGCCTGATCATGGCGGAGTCCCGGGCGGACAAGCGCCTGCCGGCCCTCTCCGCGCCCTACGGGGTCTACCGGGAGTACCGCTACGGCAAGATCAAGCTCACGGTCTACCGCCGGGAGGGAGAGGCATGAGGATCGCAGTCTGCCCGGGGAGCTTCGACCCCGTGACCCTGGGCCATGTGGATATCGTGCGGCGGACCGCGCGGCAGTTCGACCGGGTCTACTTCTGCGCCATGCACAACGACCTCAAGAGCGCGGGCCTGCTGACGGGGGAGGAGCGGAAGGCGCTGCTGGCCCTGGCGGCGGCGGACCTTCCCAACGTCACGGCGGACTGCTGGGACGGCTATCTTGTGGATTACGCCCGCAAGGTGGGGGCCACGGCGGTGGTCAAGGGCGTCCGCGGGGCGGAGGACCTGCGCTGGGAGATGGAGATGGCGGAGGTCAACCGCCGCCTCTGTCCGGAGCTGGAGACCTTCCTGCTGCCGGCGAAGGAAGAATACAAGGATATCAGTTCCTCCCTGGTGCGCGCGTGCCTGCGGGAGGGAGAAGACATCAGAAATTACGTGCCTGCCCCGGTGGCGGACATGCTGGAACAGTGGAAAGGACGGTAATTATGGCGGAACTTCGGGAAGTACAGAAACTGGTGGATATGCTCCACGGCATGATCGACGAGGCCAGGAGCGCCCCGTTCAGCTCGGATAAGTGCATGATCTCCCGGGACGAGGCGCTGGATATTCTGGAGGAGATCAGCGCGGCGCTGCCGGTGGAGCTCAAGCGCGCCCAGGAGCTGCTGCGGGCGCGGGAGGAGTATGTGGAGAGCGCCAAGCGGGAGGTGGACCGCATGATGCGCCAGGCGGAGCTGGAGGCCAAGAGCAAGGTTTCCGAGAGCGAGGTGCTGACCGCCGCCCGGCAGCGGAGCCACGAGATCGTCAAGCGGGCGGAGGACCGCTCCCGGGAGATGTACCGCGTGGCCAACGAGTATACGGAGGACGCCCTCCGCCGCACGGAGGAGGCCATCCAGATGGCGCTGGAGGAGGTCAAGCAGTCCCGCGCCAGCTTCCGCGCCGCCTCCCAGGAGAAGCTGCAGCAGGGCAGGGACCAGCTGGCGGAGAGCGCCAAGGCGGAAAAGAGCGACGCGGACTGACGCGGCAGCCGAAGCGAAGTACATAGAAAAGACGCCCGAAAGGGCGTCTTTTTTCGCCCCTTTCGTCGCATTATGTCAACATATGGCGTCCAAAGAAAAACAGCAGAGGAAAAAGTTTCCATCATCACCGGCGGAAAAACTAAAACAAATGTTTGAAAAGTGGGATTTTGAAGGAAAACAAGAAAAAATGACAAAAGAAAATGCATTTTTTCTCTTGATTTTCCCGGGCCTTTTTTCTATACTAAACTTGACTCGGGTGGGGGAAAGTGGTGCTGAATGGAGCAAAGTGGTGCCAAACCCCGGGAAAGGAGGGGCGAGGCATGACAGGCCAGTATCATCACAGCATAGACAGCAAGGGCCGCCTGTTTATCCCCGCGCGCCTCCGCGAGGAGCTGGGCGAGACATTTTATGTCGCCATCGGCATGGGCAAGTGCCTCGCCATCTATTCCGACGAGTGCTGGGCCGGCGTGACGGCCCAGCTGGACAGCCTGCCCTACAGCAAGACCCGGGACGCCATGCGTATGCTCTACGCCAACGCCGTGAAGTGCGAGCCGGACGCCCAGGGGCGCATCCTCCTGCCGGCGAAGCTCCGCCAGTTCGCGAACCTGACCAAGAACGTGGCCATCATCGGCGTGTCCAAGCGGGCGGAGATCTGGGACGAGGATACCTGGAACGAGATGGAGAACGCGGCGCTGAACAGCGAGGATATGCTCCACGCCATGGAAGAACTGGGGCTTTGATATGGAGCATGCGGAGTACGGACATAAGCCGGTTTTGCTGGCGGAGAGCCTGACGGCCCTGGCCATCCGGCCGGAGGGCGTGTATCTGGACGGCACGCTGGGCCGGGCGGGCCATTCCCTTGAGATCGTAAAGCGCCTGACCACCGGCCGGCTCATCGCCATCGACCGGGACGAGACGGCCCTGGCCGCGGCGGAGGAGCGGCTCAAGGACTACCGTGACCGCGTGACCCTGGTACACAGCAACTTCAGCCGTCTCGGCGAGGTGCTGGCGGAGCTCGGGATCGACGGCGTGGACGGGATGCTCTTTGACCTGGGCGTTTCCTCCCCTCAGCTGGACGAGCCTGAACGCGGCTTTTCCTATATGCACGACGCGCCGCTGGATATGCGCATGGACGCCACGGCTTCCCTCACCGCCTATGAGGTGGTGAACCGCTGGAGCTATGAAGAGCTGCGCCGCATCCTGTTTGAATACGGCGAGGAGCGCTACGCGCCGCAGATCGCGAAGACCATCGTCAAGGCCCGGGAGGAACGCCCCGTCGAGACCACCTTCCAGCTCACGGAGCTGATCCGCCGCGCCATGCCGCCGGCGGCGCTGCGGGAAAAGCAGCACCCCGCCAAGCGCAGCTTCCAGGCCATCCGCATCGCGGTGAACGACGAGCTGGGAGAGCTGCCGCCCATGCTGGAGGCGGCGGAGCGGGGCCTGCATCCGGGCGGCCGCCTGGCGGTGATCTCCTTCCACTCCCTGGAGGACCGCATCATCAAGCAGACGCTGCAAAGATTAGCCACGGGCTGCACCTGCCCGCCGGAGTTTCCGGTGTGCGTCTGCGGCAAGAAGCCGAAAATGAAGCTCGTCTCCCGCAAGCCCATCCTCCCCGGGGAGCAGGAGCTGGCGGAGAACCCCCGCGCCCGCAGCGCCAAGCTGCGCGTGGCGGAGAAGCTTTGATACGAATACAAACGAAGTAAAGGAGAGTTCGCCATGGCGGAGCAGAAAAAACGCAGAACGGACCAGCAGGAATACCGCGCCCGCAGCACCTACGGCGACCTCGCCTATGACCTGGATTACGCGGAACGGGAATACCGCCTGCGCCACGCGGGCGAGGAGCAGCAGGAGCGCGAGCCCTACATGCGTCCCGCGGCGAAGCCCCGGGAGGACGCGCGCCGTCAGACGGCGGCGCGGCCCCGCAGGGCGGTGCGCCTTTCCCCTGCGCTGACCCTGTGCAGCGTGGCCATTCTGGGGACGCTGTTTATGATCATCCTGGGCTGCGTGGCCCTGAGCCAGCTCTCCTCCCAGATCGTGGAGCTGAAGGAGCAGGTCAGCGAGCTGAGCCAGGAGAACGTGGACCTGACCACCAAACACGAGCTGACCTTCGACCTCTCCTCCATCAAGCAGCAGGCGGAGGCCGCGGGCATGTCCAAGCCCAGCGACAGCCAGACCTACTATCTGGACCTCTCCGGCGACGACAACGCCGTGGTGCACGAGACGGCGGCGGAGCCGGGACCGCTGCGTGCGCTGGCGGCCTCTTTGAAGCAGAGCGTCTGCGCGGTGGTGGAATATTTCCGCTGAGCGCGGCTATATATGAGACAGCGAGGGAAGGAGTAAGGAGAGGTTCTCCTTGCTCCTTGCTTGCACTAATAGGCACTCTTGGCAGGATATGGCAGAGCGGGGAACGCCCCGGGAAGGAACGCATATGGAACAAAGGCCCCATCGGAAAAGTGAATCCTCCCGCCGCGCCGACCGCATCGTCCAGCAGCGCACCCTCTGGATCATGGGGATCCTGGGCCTGCTGGTGTTCCTGGCCCTGTTCGCCAAGCTCTTCGACCTGCAGATCTTCCAGCACGAGGAGCTGGAGGAGAAGGCCCTGCTCCAGCAGACCCGCTCCGTGACGGTGTCCGCTTCGCGGGGGACTATTTACGACAGAAACGGCAATATATTGGCCATTTCCGCCACGGCGGAGACGGTGTTCGTCTCCCCGCTGGAGCTGCTGAACGCCTATAAGGACCAGTACGGCGACGACTATGAGCCCTACTACGAGGAGGGCAAGGCCACCCTGGCCGCGGGCCTGTCGGAGATCTTGGAGGTGGAGGAGGAGACCATCCTCACAAAGCTGGAAAAGACCAACCGTCAGTACGAGGTCATCCGCCGGCAGGTGGACGAGGACATGGCCGCGGAGGTGCGGGAGTTCCTCAACGAGGTGGACATCGACGGCGTGCACCTGGTGGCGGACGCCAAGCGCTACTATCCCTACGGCTCTCTCGCCGCCCATGTCATCGGCTTCGTGGGCGCGGACGGCTACGGTATGTACGGCCTGGAGGCCACCCAGAACGACGCCCTGGAGGGGACGCCGGGGCTGGTGGTCAGCGCCAAGAGCAACGACGGCACGGATCTCCTTTACCAGTATGAGCAGTACTATGACCCGGAAAACGGCGACAGCCTGGTATCGACCCTGGACACCACCATCCAGTACTATCTCGAGCAGGGCCTGCAGACGCTGGAGAACCGCTTCGGCACCGGCAAGGGCGCCACGGGCATCGTGATGGACGTGAACACCGGCGCCATCCTGGCCATGGCGTCCTACCCCACCTATGACCTGAACGACCCCTGGACCATCTACGACGAGGGCCTGGCGGCGGAGCTGGAGGAGTTGGCGGCGCCGGCGGCGGAGACGCCGGAGAGCGATGACCCGGAAAACGATGATCCGGAGAGCGATGACCCGGAGACGGATGAACAGACAGCGGAGGAGCGGTACAACGCGAAAAAGCGGGAGCTGCAGCTGCTGCAGTGGCGCAACAAGAGCGTCAACGACACCTACGAGCCCGGCTCCACCTTTAAGATGATCACCCTGGCGGCGGCCCTGGAGGAGGGCGTGGTGGACCTGAGCTCCACCTTCACCTGCACCGGCTCCACCCGCGTGCCGGGCTATACGGAGGTCATCAAATGCTCCAGCAAGCGGGGCCACGGCCTGCAGACGCTGACGGAGGCCACGGGAAATTCCTGCAACCCCGCCTTTATCAACATCGGCCTGCGGGTGGGGACGGAGAAGTATTACGAGTATCTCAAGGCCTTCGGCCTGCTGGAGAAGACCGGCGTGGAGCTCAACGGCGAGACCAGCGGCATCGCCGCGCTGCCGGACGCGTTCAACAACCTGGACCTGGCCTGCTACGCTTTCGGCCAGAACATCAACGTCACGCCGGTGGCCCTCATCGCCGCCCAGGCCGCCTGCGTCAACGGCGGCTACCTCCGCACGCCCTATCTGGTGGAGCAGGTGCTGGACCAGAACGGCGAGGTGAAGATGCAGCATGACTCCACCCCGGTGCGGCAGGTGATCTCCGAGGAGACCAGCGAGACCATGCGGGGCATCCTGGAGTACGTGGTCTCCAACGGCTCGGGCAAGAATGGCCAGGTGGCGGGCTACCGCATTGGCGGCAAGACCGGTACGGCGGATAAGGGCAACACCGGCGACGTGGTGGTGTCCTTCGTCTGCTTCGCCCCGGCGGACGATCCCCAGATCATGATGCTCATGACCCTGGACACCCCCAGCCGCACCACCGGCACCTATGTCTCCGGCGGCCAGATGGTGGCCCCTGTGGCCAGCACGGTCATGGCGGAGATCCTGCCCTATCTCGGTATCAAGTCCGACGTGACCGCGGCCGCGGACACCACCGTTCCCAACGTGATCGGACTGAGCCGGGAGGAGGCCGAGAGCAAGCTGCAGGCGAAGGAGCTTTCCTGCCGCTTTGTGGGCAGCGGCGACACCGTGACGGACCAGACCCCGGTGGGCGGCGCCATCATCCCTGTGGGGGCCACGGTGGTTTTGTACTGCGGGGCGGAGAAGTCCGACGAGCCCTGCACGGTGCCCAACGTCATCGGCATGACCGCGGCCCAGGCCAACAAGGCCCTCACCAACGCCGGACTCATCATGAAGGTCACCGGCGCCAGCAACCAGGGCTCGGTCTACGCCATCCAGCAGTCCCTGGCGGAGGGGACGGAGGTCCCGGCCGGCACGGTGGTCACGGTACAGTTCGGCGACAACTCGCTGCTGGATTGACCCGGGGAGACAGGATTTGCCCTGTTTTCGGCACTTTCTTCTGTGTATCCTGCATTCCGCAGTGTCTATAATAGACAAAGACGCCCGGAAAAGGCGCCAAATGAGAGTAAAAGAGGAATGGCAATATGAAACTGAAAGAGCTGCTGCGGGGGCTGACCGTTCTGTCCGCCACGGCGGATATGGAAATGGAGATCGCGGGGGTGAGCTATGACTCCCGCAGCACCGCCGCCGGGGAGCTGTTCGTGGCCGTCCCGGGCTACGCGGTGGACGGACACCGCTTTATCCCCGCCGCCCGGGAGAAGGGCGCGGCGGCAGTGCTGTGCGAAAAGATCCCGGAGGGGGAGGGCCCCTATGTGCAGGTGGCGGATTCCCGCCGGGCCCTGGCGGTGCTGGGACTGAACTGGTTCGGCCGCCCGGCGGAGCGGATGACCATGGTGGCCGTCACCGGCACCAACGGCAAGACCACCACCACCTATCTTCTGAAAAGCGTGCTGGAGCGCTGCCTAGGGGCCAAGGTGGGCCTCATCGGCACCAACCAGAACATGATCGGCCAGGAGGTCCTGCCCACGGAGCGCACCACCCCGGAGAGCTTCGAGGTCCAGCGCCTGTTCCGCCGCATGGCGGACGCGGGCTGCACCCATGTGGTCATGGAGGTCTCCTCCCACGCCCTGTGCGAGGACCGGGTGTACGGCGTGCATTTCGACCTGGGCATCTTCACGAACCTGACCCAGGACCACCTGGATTTCCACGGGACCATGGAGAACTACTGCGACGCCAAGGCACTGCTGTTCCAGCGCTGCGACGTGGGCGTCATAAACGCCGACGACCCCTGGACGGAGCGGCTGCTGCGTGAGGCGACCTGCAGGCGCGTCTTTTTCGCGGAGAAGGCCGCGGCAGACCTGCGGGCGGAGAATATCGAGCTCGCGGCGGACCATGTGGCCTACGACGCGGTGAGCGCGGAGGGCGGCGTTCCCGTCCGCGTTCCCATCCCCGGCGGTTTCACGGTGTACAATACCCTGGGGGTCCTGGCGGCGGCCCGGGCCCTGGGCGTGGCTTACGCGGACGCGGCGGCGGTCCTGCGGGAGGTCCACGGCGTGAAGGGCCGGGTGGAGGTGGTGCCCACCCCCGGCAAGGACTACACCATCCTCATCGACTACGCCCACAGCCCCGACGGCCTGGAGAACGTGCTGCGCAGCGCCAAGGGCTTCGCCAGGGGCCGGGTGGTGGCGGTGTTCGGCTGCGGCGGCGACCGGGACGCCACCAAGCGCCCCAAAATGGGCCGCATCGCGGCGGAGCTGGCGGACTTCGTCATCGTGACCTCCGACAATCCCCGGACGGAGGAGCCCATGGCCATCATCCGCGACATCCTCCCGGGGCTGGAGGGGACTGGGACGCCCCACACCGTGGTGGAGAACCGCGTGGAGGCCATCCACTACGCCATGGACCACGCGGAGAAGGACGACGTCATCGTCCTCTGCGGCAAGGGCCACGAGACCTATCAGGAGATCAACCACGTCAAGCACCATCTCGACGAGCGCGAGGTGGTGGCGGCGCATCTGAAGGCCTGAGCGACCGCGGCGCGGCCCCGGGGCCGCGCCGGGGAACCGGCGATAGATAGAGAGAGCCTTCGGCGGGGGCGTCCTGCAAGCGGAGCGCCTCCGGCCGGGGAAAACAGAGCGGCCGCGCAGCGCGCGGCCATCAAGCGAAAGACGCGCCGCCCCAGGCGGCGGAAAGAGGGAAGCGGCTATGGAAATGATCCTATCCTGCATATTGAGCTTTGTCGTCACTGCGGTGACGGGGCACTTCCTCATCCCCGCCCTGCGGCGGATGAAGGCGGGCCAGAGCATCCGGGAGGACGGCCCCACCTGGCATATGGGCAAGGCCGGCACGCCCACCATGGGCGGCATCATGTTCATCGTGGGCATCTTCGCCGCCATTCTGGCGGCGGGCTGGCAGAATATGCTGGCGGGGGACTTCAAGCACCTGTATGTGTTCGGCTTTGCGCTGGTGTTCGGCGCCATCGGCTACGCGGACGACTATGTGAAGGTGAAGAAGCACCAGAATCTGGGCCTGACTGCCGCGCAGAAATTCCTGCTGCAGCTGGCGGCGGCGGTGGCGTTCCTCTCCCTCATGCGCTATGAGGGGAGCCTGACGCCCAACCTCTACATCCCCTTTATCGACCGCAGCCCGGCCCTGCCCTGGCCGGTGTACATGGTCTTCGCCGCCTTTGTGGTGGTGGGCACGGTGAACGCCGTGAACCTGACCGACGGCATCGACGGCCTTGCCGGCAGCGTGACGGTGCCGGTGTCGCTGTTCTTCTGCGTGGTGGCCATCTGGTGGAAGTACTATCAGCTGGGCGTGTTCGCCGCGGCGCTGCTGGGGGGCCTGCTGGCTTTCCTCATCTACAATTTCCACCCCGCCAAGGTCTTCATGGGCGACACGGGCTCGCTCTTCCTCGGCGGCGCGGTGGCGGGGCTGGCCTTCGCCTTCGACATGCCGCTGATCCTGGTGCTGGTGGGCATCGTGTATATCTGCGAAACGCTGTCCGATATCATCCAGGTGGTCTATTTCAAGGCCACCCACGGCAAGCGCTTTTTCAAAATGGCCCCGCTGCACCATCACTTTGAGATGTGCGGCTGGAGCGAGGTGAAGCTGGTGGCGGTGTTCTCACTGGTAAGCGCCGTGTTCTGTGCGCTGGCGCTGGTGGGCGTGGCGGACCGTTTCGTGTTCTGACCGGCTTTCATCCGCCCCGCGGCGGCCTGGAAGAAAGGGGGGAGTGCATGGACCAAAGGGAATATGTACGCAGGAAGCGGGAGCGGCAGCAGCTCATCCGGGAAAAGGAGCGCCGCAGCCGCGCCGCGGCCCGGGGTCCTCTGGACGTCCCCTTTCTGATCCTGGTGCTCGTCCTGACCGTCATCGGCCTTGCGACGCTGCTCTCCGCCAGCTTCCCCTACGCGGAAAAGGTGTACGGCGACCCGCTGCACCTCTTCGTCCGCCAGGCCGTTTTCGCGGTGCTGGGCGTGGCGGTCATGCTGGCGGTGGGCAAGATCAACTACCAGCGCTTCCGGGCGTTTTCGAATCTGGCCATCTGGGTGGCGGTGATATTGCTGATTTTGGTGCTGGTGCCGGGCATCGGCATCACCCGCAACAACGCCACACGCTGGATCGGCATCGGCGAGGTGCTGACCTTCCAGCCCTCCGAGATCGCGAAGATCGCGGTCATCCTCTACTTCTCTGACACCATCTCGAAAAAGCGGGAGCGGATGCAGACCATCCGGGAGGGCATCCTGCCCTACGCGGTGATCCTCGTCATCATCGGCGTGCTGATGATGCTGGAGCCCCACCTCTCCGGCACGCTGCTGATCTTCGCCACCGGCGCCATCCTCATGGTGGTGGGCGGCATCCGCCTGTACTGGGTGGGCGCGGGCGTGGGCGCGGCGGCGGTGCTGGGCTGGCTCATCATCGGGAAGCTGGGCTACGGCGCGAGCCGCATCGCCATGTGGCTGGACCCCTGGCAGGACACCTCCGACACGGGCTACCAGATGTGCCAGAGCCTCATCGCCATCGGCTCCGGGGGACTGTTCGGCCTGGGCATCGGCCGCAGCCGCCAGAAGTTTCTCTACCTGCCCGAGCGGCACAACGACTTCATCTTCGCCGTGGCCTGCGAGGAGCTGGGCTTCGTGGGAGCCGCCCTCATCATTCTGCTGTTCATGGCGCTGATCCTCCGGGGCTACTGGATCGCCCTGCGGGCCCGGGACCGCTTCGGTACGCTGCTGGTGGTGGGCGTCATCTCCCTGTTCGCCCTGCAGACCTTTCTCAACATCGCCGTGGTGACGGGCCTTGTGCCCTGCACCGGCATCTCGCTGCCGCTGTTCAGCTACGGCGGCACGGCGCTGCTGCTGCAGCTGGCGGAGATGGGCGTGGTGCTGTCCGTGTCCCGGCAGATGCAGGCGCCGCGGCCGGAGTAAGGAGGAAGCTATGCGAGTGATCTTCACCTGCGGCGGCACCGCGGGACATGTGAATCCCGCTCTGGCTCTCGCGGGACTGCTGAAAGAGCGGGACGCGGCGACGGAAGTGCTTTTCGTGGGCGCGAAGCGGGGCATGGAGAAAAAGCTCATCGAGCGGGCGGGCTATCCCTTCCGGGCGGTGAACGTCTCCAGCTTTCACCGGAGCATCAAGCCCCGGGAGCTGAAGCACAACCTGATCTCCGTGAAAAACCTCATCACCTCTCCCCACGAGGCGGACGCGATCTTGAAGGAGTTCAAGCCGGACCTCGCCGTGGGTACCGGCGGCTACGCCAGCTATCCCATCATCCGGGAGGCGTCGAAGCGGGGCATCCCCACCGCCGTGCACGAGTCCAACGCCCTGCCGGGCCTGACCACCGAGCTGCTGGAGCCTTATGCGGACTGCGTCATGGTGGGCTTTGAGGCCTGCCGGCAGTACTATAAGCATCCGGAGAAGGTGGTGGTGACGGGGACCCCCGTCCGGGGCGACTTCTTCGCCATGACGAAGGAGGAGGCCAAGCATGCCCTGGGGGTGGACGACGGTCGGCCGCTGGTGGTCTCCTTCTGGGGGAGCCTCGGCGCCGCCAGCATGAACCGCCAGATGGCGGAGTTCCTCTATCTGGAGGCGGCGAAGGAGCCCTTCCACCATATCCACTCCGTGGGCAGCCTCGGCTGGGAGCAGATGCGCCGCTGGGTGCGGGAGTACGGCGTGGAGCTGGGGGACCACCCCTCCCTGGACGTGCGGGAGTATATCTACGACATGGCCACGGTCATGCGGGCGGCGGATCTGGTGCTGTCCCGCGCCGGAGCCTCCACCATCAGCGAGCTGACGGCCCTGGGCGTGCCGGCCATTCTGGTGCCGTCCCCCAACGTGACCAATAACCACCAGGAGAAGAACGCCCGGGTGCTGGCAGAGGCCGGCGGGGCGGAGCTGCTGCTGGAGAGCGAGAGCAGCGGCAAGAAGCTCTTTGAGCTGACCGCCTCCATTTTGAAGGATGAACGGCGGCGGCAGGAGATGTCCCGGGCCATGCTGGGCCTCGGCGTGCCGGGGGCGGCGGAGCTGATCTGCGAGACCGTCCTGGGACTGCTCAAGTAACCGCGGCTTCCCCCCTTTGCATAGTATGGCGTAGCTTTACACTACGTCTTGCGGAGGGGAATTATGAAACGACTGCTGGTGTCGGGCGGCGGAGCGCTGCGGGGAGAAGTGCAGATCCAGGGGGCGAAAAACAGCGTCCTGCCCATTCTGGCGGCCTCGGTGCTGCACCGGGGCGTCAGCGTATTGGAGGGCTGTCCCCATCTGAGCGATGTGGAGACGGCCCTGCAGATCCTGCGCGAGCTGGGAGCCAGGGCGGACTGGGAGGGCGAGCGCCTGGTGGTGGACGCCTCCCGCCTGGAGGGACGCGCCGTTCCGGAGCGTCTCATGCGGGAGATGCGCTCCTCCGTCATCTTTCTCGGGGCGCTGCTGAGCCGCTTCGGCGAGGCGGAGCTGTCCTATCCCGGCGGCTGCGAGCTGGGCCCCCGGCCCATCGACCTGCACCTGCGGGCCCTGGGGAGCCTGGGGGCGTCGTTCTCCGGGGAGGGCGGGCGCATCCTCGCCCGGGCGGAGCGGCTGCGCGGCGCGGAGATCACGCTGGACCTCCCCAGCGTGGGGGCCACGGAAAACGCCATCCTCGCCGCCACGGGGGCGGAGGGGACCACCGTGATCCGAAATGCCGCCCGGGAGCCGGAGATCGTGGACCTGCAGCGCTTTCTGCGCGCCATGGGCGCGAAGGTGCGGGGCGCGGGCAGCGGCTCCGTCACAGTGGAGGGCCTGGCGCCGCTGCATGACGCGCGCCACCGGGTCATGCCGGACCGCATCGTGGCGGCGACCTACCTTTCCGCCTGCGCCGCCTGCGGCGGCGAGGTGCGCCTGCACGGCGCGGAGGAGCACCGGCTCGCCACCGTGCTGGCCCCCCTGCGGGAGGCGGGCTGCGCCATCGACTGCGACAGCGGCGGCGTCACCATCCGGCGGACGGAGCCGCTCAAAGCGGTGCGTCCCATCCGGACGGCGGCCTATCCCGGCTTCCCCACGGACGCCCAGGCGGTGCTGATGGCGTCGCTTTTGAAGAGCCGGGGCGCCACGGTGTTCGTGGAAAACATCTTTGAAAACCGCTACCGCCATGTGGGCGAGCTGCTGCGCATGGGAGCGGATATCCGGGTGGAAGGCCGCGTGGCGGTGGTGTACGGCGTGGAGAAGCTCCGCGCGGCCGCCGTCCGCTGTACCGACCTGCGGGGCGGGGCGGCCCTCGTCATCGCGGCGCTGACCGCGGAGGGGGAGAGCGCCCTGGAGCAGGTGGAGCATATCGAGCGGGGCTATGAGGACATCGCCCGGGACCTGAACGCCCTGGGCGCGGCCATCAGAGAAACGGACTGACCCGCCCGGGGACAACAGCCATGGAGGCGGCGCGCCCCCCGATACCGAGAGAAAGGAGAAACGCTATGGCAAGACGGCGGCGCGGCGTCCACCGCAAACGCTTCGGCGGGTGGAACCTGATGTGGAAGCTGGCGACCCTGACGCTGGCGGTGGTGGCCGTGGTCCTGGCGCTGATCCTGTTCTTCCGGGTGGAGACCATCCGCGTGGAGGGGGAGGAGCGGTACAGCGAGCAGGAGATCCTGCAGGCGGCCGGCGTGCAGGCGGGAGACAATCTTTACCTCATCAACAAGGAGAAGGTCTCCGACCGGGTCTTCAGCACCCTGCCCTATGTGCGCAGCGTCCTGATCTACCGCCAGCCGCCCTCCACCCTGGTCATCGAGGTGCGGGAGAGCGCCGCGGCCGGCGTCATCGTCACGCCGGAGAGCGACTGGGTCATCAACTCCGCCGGCAAGATCATGGAGGAACGCCAGGCGGTGCAGGAGTATGAGAGCGCCGCCATCGACGGCCTGACGCTGGTGGAGCCGGCGGTGGGACGGACGGCGGAGCCGGAGGAGGCGCAGTCCTACTATTTCAGCGAGCTGCTGCGCCTGCTGGCGGAGCTGGAGGACCGGGAGCTGCTGGGCAGCGTGCAGGCCATCCACCTGGGGGAGAGCGACATGCTCACCATGGAGTACGCCGGACGCTTCCGGGTCTGCCTCCCCTGGGGGGCGGACTACGGGTACAAGCTCCGGGAGCTGGAGGCGGTCATCGCGCGGCTGGAAGCCAATGAGACCGGCACCATCGAGATGCTCCGGGAGGACGGCGAGGTGCATTTCTATCCCTGACACATCGCGGGAAAATCCTTCCTGCGCCTAAGAAAAAGCCCGGGAAGGCTTGACCTCACGGGAAAAGCGTTATACAATGCATTCAGAACATTATCTTGGGGTCATAACGGCCCGGGACTCAATTTATAGTACAGTTGGAGGATGCTGCCATGGCATTTGGGATCGAAACGGGAGTGGAGAGCGTCGTCAATATCAAGGTCATCGGCGTTGGCGGCGGCGGCAACAACGTAGTCAACCGCATGGTGCGCTCCGGCGTGAAGGGCGTGGATTTCGTCGCCATCAATACGGACAAGCAGGCGCTGAACGTGTCCAGCGCTACCTATAAGATCCAGATCGGTGAAAAGCTGACCCACGGCCAGGGCGCCGGCGCGGACCCCGACGTGGGCCGCCGGGCGGCGGAGGAGAGCCGCAGCCAGATCGCCAAGGCGCTGGAGGAGACGGACATGGTGTTTATCACCGCCGGCATGGGCGGCGGCACCGGCACCGGCGGCGCGCCCATCGTTGCCCAGATCGCCAAGGAGATGGGTATCCTCACCGTGGGCGTGGTGACGAAGCCCTTCAAGTTCGAGGGCATGCGCCGCATGCGCGCGGCGGAGGTGGGCATCAACGAGCTGAAGGACAACGTGGATTCCCTGGTCATCATCCCCAACGAGCGGCTGAAGTACGCCACCGACCAGAAGATCACCTTCGCCAACGCCTTCGAGATCGCGGACGACGTGCTGCGCCAGGCGGTGCAGAGCATCTCCGACCTGATCAAGGACACCGGCTTTATCAACCTGGACTTCGCGGACGTCACCACCGTCATGAAGGACGCGGGCATGGCCCACATGGGCGTGGGCCGCGCGGCGGGCAAGGGCAAGGCGGAGGAGGCCGCGAAAATGGCCATCTCCAGCCCGCTGCTGGAGACCTCCATCGAGGGCGCCCGGGGCGTGCTGATCAATATCACCGGCTCCATGGACATCGGCCTGGAGGAGGTGGAGCAGGCGGCGAACCTGGTGCAGGAGGCCGTCCATCCCGACGCGCTCACCATCTTCGGCGCCACCTTCGACGAGTCGCTGGAGGACGAGATGCGCGTCACGGTCATCGCCACCGGCTTTGACAAGACGGCGGCGCAGGACAAGCCGGCCGCGGACGCCAAGAGCGGCCTGAGCCCCATCGACTTCGACGCGGACAAGGCCGCGGAGGAGGCCAAGGAGGAGCACGATCCCTTCGACGATATCTTCAAAATTTTCAACCGGTGATGACAGCTTTATAAAATGTAACAACAACGGCCGGGGGCCGGGAACGCCGCGTTCCCGGCCCCTGCCGCGTCCCGCGCTCCATGGCCGCGGTCCTCTGTCCGGGCAGGGCTGTGAAGAAAAAACTGGCAGCCCTGCCGGTTTTTCCCGCCCCGGGCGTTTTCGCCGCCGCCGCGGCGGCGGCGTGGAAAATCCGCATCCCAAAATCGCCTCTTTTTTCAAAGCGTAAGCCGTCGCGTTCTGCAGAAAGTAAGCGTGCCGGCGATCGAGCGGCAGAAAAAGAGAGGTGAGAGATTGGAAAAAACAGGAAATCACTGGAAAAGGCGGACGGCCCTGGCGCTGAGCCTGCTGCTCTGCCTTTTCGGGCTGAGCGAGACCAACCGCAGCTACGCCGTCCCCGCGGCGGCCTGTCTGTCCCTGTATCCCGCTGCCGGCCAGCGGTATCTGGTGCCGGTGGGCAAGGCGGTGGGCGTGAAGCTGTTCGCGGAGGGCGTGATGGTGGTGGGCCTGGCGGAGGGCCTGGAGGGCGGCGCGTCCCCGGCGTCCCTCTGCGGCCTGACGGAGGGCGACCGCATCCTGGCCATCGACGGAGAGGAGATCCGCTCCACCGAGCAGGTGCAGTCTCTGCTGCGCCAGTGCGGCGGAAAGGCGCTGACCCTTTCCGTCAGCCGTGACGGCGAGGAGCGGGAGCTGACGCTCCGCCCTGAGCCCAGCGGCGAAAGCTACCGCATGGGCGCCTGGATACGGGACAGCATGGCGGGCATCGGCACCATGACCTATTACGACCCCGAAAGCGGCACCTTCGGCGCCCTGGGCCACAGCATCAACGACGTGGACACCGGCCTTGTCATGCCCCTGGCGGAGGGCGCGGTCATGAGCGCCGCGGTGACGGCGGTGCGCAAGGGCGGCCCCGGCGAGGCGGGAGAGCTGAAAGGGGAATTCGACCTGACGGAGGACCTGGGCCAGCTCTATGACAACAACGAATGCGGCGTGTTCGGCACCATGGAGGACTGCGATTTCGTCTCCGGCGAGGCGGTGCCCGTGGCCCATCCTTCCCAGGTCCACACAGGCGAGGCCACGCTGCTGACGGATATTTCCGGCAGCGAGGCCAAGGCTTACGACATTGAGATCACGAAGCTCTATCCCTTCTCCGGCAACACCCGGAACATGCTGGTGACCATCACGGACGAGGAGCTGCTGGAGGCCACCGGCGGCATCGTGCAGGGCATGAGCGGCTCGCCCATTTTGCAGGACGGCCGCCTGGTAGGGGCCGTGACCCACGTTTTGTTGGACGACTCTACCAAAGGGTATGCCATTTTTATCGACAATATGCTTTCCGCCGCGGAAAGCGGCCGGGAGACCGTAGCATAGCCAAAGCGCCGGGGGACGACCCCGGCGCAGCGGCAGAAAGGAACGCGCTATGAAATCCATCCTGATCAAAGACACCACCCGTGAGGAGCGGGAGCAGATCGTGCGGCAGGCCCTCAGCGCCTGCGGCGGCTCCTGCGAGGGCTGCAGCAGCTGCGGCTCCCTGGGCGGCGGCCTGGTGGACGAGCTGTACCGCCCCTATATCGAGGGGGAAAAGGAGATCCGGGAGATCAACGAGGAGTACCACCGGGGCACAGTCCGCTGAGCGGCGGAGAAGGAGCGGGGCGCGGCGCGCCCCGCTCCTTCTCCAAATGGCTCGGGCCATAATTTTGCCGTTATGTATACTTTCTAATAAAATTGCAAAAACTTATATTTAGTCGAAAAAAGTCGAAAAATGCAGAAAGAAATATCACACAAATCCTGTCGAATGGCTTGAAAAAGTTGTCTCATTGTGATAGTTTGTATACACAGTCAGCAGCGCGTTCCGGGCGAAACGGCCCGGGCTTCGCCTGCCGGAGGGCAGGCGGCGCAATCATAACGGAAAGGAACTGGCGAAGGTATGGGCAACAAGATCAGTGTGATCCTGGCGGACGCGAACGAGGAGTTCCGCGCCCTGCTGCAGAAAAGATTAGATGAGACGGAAGAATTTCAGGTGGTGGGTTCCACGGGCGACGGAGCGGAGGCTCTGCAGATGATCCGGAAGGAGGCGCCCCGCCTGGTGGTGCTGGACGTGGTGCTGCCGGGCCTGGACGGCATGACCCTGCTGCGCCGTCTCAGCGAGCTGGACGTGCGGCCCAAGACGGTGGTGGTCTCCTCCTTCTGCACGGACCGCGTGGTGGCGGAGGCCTGCGAGCTGGACGTCAGCTATTTTCTGCCGAAGCCCTGCGAGGAGGAGGCGCTGCTGTCGCGCCTGCGCCAGCTGGCGGGGGAGGACGGCCCCCAGCTCTCGGCTGAGGAGCTGCTGCGCAACGAGGTGACGCGCATGCTCCACGAGATCGGCGTGCCGGCCCATATCAAGGGCTACCAGTATGTGCGGGAGGCCATCGTGCTCACCGTGGAGAACATGGACGTCATCAACGCCGTGACCAAGGTGCTGTATCCGGAGGTGGCTAAGCGCTTCGGCACCACGCCCTCCCGGGTGGAGCGGGCCATCCGCCACGCCATCGAGGTGGCCTGGGACCGGGGCGACCTGGAAACGCTGCAGAAGTATTTCGGCTACACCGTATCCATCTCCAAGGGCAAGCCCACCAATTCGGAGTTCATCGCCATGCTGGCGGACCGGCTGGCGCTGGAGCGCAAGGGCCGCCGCGGCATCCTGTGAGAGAGAAAAGCACACCGCTCTCCCCGCGAGAGGCAGCATGCCTTCCGCGGGGATTTTTTCGTCCGCGCCGCCCGGAATGAAACAGAGGAGGCCCGCAGTCTGCCTTGAGACTGCGGGCCTCCTTTTTCAGGGAAAACGCCCTTGCCGCAGAGGGGGGAAGGTTCAGGCGTTGTGTCCGTTTTTGGAACGGGAAAACAGTTTTTCCAGCGTGTTGATGAAAAGGCTTTCCTCCCGGGAGAGACTGTGGCTGCTGATGTAGACATAGGCCGTCCGGATAGTATGGGGGTAGTCCTTCAGCAGAACATATGCGGTGCTCTGCTGCGTGGGCAGGGCGCAGGTGGCGTTGTTGCCGAAGTAGTAGCCGTCGGTCTCCGAGATCAGGTGCCGCAGGGTCCCACGGTCCTGCACGAGGATGCGCTTGTCAAGGATATTGCGGTTGTACTGAAAAATGTCGGAGCAGTAGTTGATCCCCGTCACGTCCTCGTTGATGAAGGTGATGTGCGGATAGGGGCGCAGCATCTCCGGGGAGATGGCGGCCTTGCCGGCAAGGGGATGCTCCTTGCGGATCTGCACATAGACCGGGCTGTCGTCGATGACGCAGCAGCTGAGGCCCAGCTTTTCACAGTTGCGGTGGAAGGAATCGGCCTCGTTGCTCATATAGTGGACGACGCCCAGGTGGCACGCCCGGTCCGCCACAAGGGTCAGGACGTTTTCCCGCGTGTTTTCCAGGATCGCCAGATTGAAGTGGGCCTGGCCGAGGCAGTACTGCTTATAGAACTGGGCAAAGGCGTCCACCACGGGGGAGGAGCGCTGGGTGGCGAGCAGGAGGGTGATCTCCTCGGGCCGGGAGGCGTTGGTGCGGAAGTACTGCCGTTCCAGCTTGTCGATGTCCTCCAGCAGAGCCTTGATGCGGGTGATGAACTGCTCGCCCTCCTGCGTCGTCACGACGCCCTTGTTCGTCCGCTGAAAGAGAACGATGCCGGTCTCCTGCTCCACTTCCCGCACGACACGGCTGAGCGTGGATTGGGACATGTAAAGCAAGTCGGCTGCCCGGCTGATGGATTTGATCCGGTCTACCTGTACGATGCATCGGAGGTCGCTGATGTTCATTTTCCTGCTCCTTTCCCTCGTTCAGAAAGACGGCGCCGGGCCGGCCCAGTCAGGAGGTGTGAATGTCGTAGATCTCCCTGGAGAGGCGGGCCAACATGTCGTCGCCGAAGGCGCCGCGCTGGTTTTTGCCGTAGTATTCGTTTTCGCTGGCCAGATTGCCGTTGTAAAAAAGCGTCAGGATATAGTCGCCCTTTTCAGTGTAGACGATGCCGGCGTCGTTGGAGACCCGGTCAAAGGTGCCGGTCTTGTGGGCCACCGCCGTGTCGATGGGCAGCAGGCGGGGGATGCGGGAGTTGGTCTGGCATTTCTTCATGATCCCCAGCATTCCGTCCGAGACGCCGCGGCCGCACCATTCGCCGCAGTAGACGCAGCGGAGGAACTTGACGATGTCCTCCGGCGCGGACACGTCGTCCTTTTCCATAACGCAGGTGTAGGCCGGCGCCTTGTAAAAGTCGCCGTGATAGTAGGCGTATGTCTTCTCCGCCGGGCTCTGCTCCGGCTGCACGCCGCAGTAGTATTGAAACAGCTGCGCGCAGGAGAGGTCCGCCTTCGAATGGCTGAGGCCGATGCCCTCCAGCACGTTCCGCCGGATGTTCTCCGGCCCGGTCAGGTCATAGAGAAAGTCTGCGCAGGTGTTGTCGGAAATACACATCATCAAAAGTGCGTAGTCGTACACGCTCAGCACGGCGCCGTCCCGAAGGCCTGCCACGACGCCGCTGCCGACAGATTTGAAGCGCGCCTCCAGCGGGTAGCGGTCCTCCAGCGAGAGCTGCCCCGCCTGGACCTGCCGGTAAAGCTCCGCCAGGATAAAGAGCTTGAAGACGCTGGCGGTGGGAAAGATCGTATCTCCATGGTAATAGAATGAGGCGCCGGATGCAAGGTCTTCATAGCCCACGCCCAGCAGGCCGGTCATCTGACCGGCGTATTCGTTGACGGTCTGCCCGATCTTTTGCGTTTTTTCCATATTACCTCCATGCAGCGCCGCGTCCGCTGTGGGCGCAGCGGGTGCGGCAGGCGGCGTTCCGCCGTCCGGAATTGGTCGGGATACAGGATATGGGATCAGAAAAGGAGCGGGGAAATGCGGGATTCAGCGGGTAGAGTGCTTGCGGCGGTAGCGCAGGATGTTCCAGACCAGCGAGGCGATCAGGAGAAGGACCACCGCGGCCAGCCCGGCCATTTTCAACACGAGATCCCGGTCAAAGGAGCGGCCGGTGAGCGTGTCGAAGCGCAGGGACTCCGCCAAAGCGTCAAACTCCGCCCTGTCGCTGTCCGAGAGCGCACCGTCGTAATAAAAGGTGAGCTGCAGCGTGCCGCCGTTGACGATGGTGGTGTACTGAGTGAAGCCGGACGTCACGGCGCCGCTGCTTTCGTCCAGCAGCTCTCCGCTGAAGACAAGGAAGCGCATCTGGGGCTGCTCCAGCAAAGACCAGCCGGTGAGCCGCATCTGCTTGGACGTCTGGCTGCAGAGGGCCTCCGCCTGCTCCTCCAGCTGTGAGACCGGGACGTCTTTCCAGTTGTTCACATAATTGGTGCGCAGCGTCCGGCTGGAAGCGAGTCCCAGCTCGAAGCGGCCGTCGCCGCTCATGGCGTGAAGCAGCAGACCCTCGCGGTCAAGCTCCGTTTCCTCCCAACTGTCCGGCAGCGTCAGCGAGAGGCCGCCCTCCAGCGTGAGCGCCTGGCAGGGGAGCGGCAGGGCAGTGAGCAGGAATAGGCTTGCGGTGATTGCAAGAAGCAACTGTTTTGATCTCTTCATACGCGTATCCTCCGTTAAAATATTATAAAACGGCGGATGCGGGTTTCGCAAGCGGCTGGCCAGTCACATTCTGAATACCGACTACCCAAAAGATGAAAAGCGAAACGCATTTCTGCCTGCTATAATGGATTCATAAAAAAGCGGACGGTTTTGGGGAGTTGTTTGGCAATTGCTACAAAACTGCCTGCGAACAAAGGAAAGAGGGATGAGGCCATTGCTTGATTTGTTATTTCAGAATGTGACAGTGGTGGACGGTACCGGCGCGCCGGCCTACAAGGCCAGCGTGGGCGCGAAGGACGGCAGGATCGTGCTGACGGACGCCGGCGCGGAGGCGCGGCAGGTGATCGACGGGACGGGGCTGCACCTGTGTCCGGGCTTTATTGACACCCACTCCCACGGCGATCTGGTCTTTGGCACCGACTTTGGCCGGCTCTGCAAGATCTCCCAGGGCATCACGACGGAGATCGGCGGACAGTGCGGCTCCTCCATGTTCCCCATTCGCAGGGGCCATGAGGAGGAGGTCAAGGGCGTCCTCTCCGTCGGCACCATTGACTTCCCCGAGCAGTTCATGGAACTGACGTCCTTTGAAAAGTATATCGACTATGTGAACCACCTGCCCCTCTCCGGCAACGCGAAGATGCTTCTCGGCCACGGCAGCCTCCGCGTCTCTGTGATGGGCTATCAGAACCGCCCCTGTACAAAAGAAGAACTGGATATCATGAAGGCCAGCGTCCGTGAGGCCATGGAGCACGGCGCCTTCGGCATCAGCTCCGGACTGATCTACTCCCCGAGCTGCTACGCCGATACCGAGGAGCTTATCGAACTGAGCAAGGTGGTCGCGGAATACGGCGGCGTCTATGCGACGCACATGCGAAACGAGTCCTACGACGTGGTGAAGTCTGTGAAAGAGGCGCTCCGCATCGGCCGCGAGGCCGGGGTGCCCGTGTTCATCTCCCACCACAAGGTCCAGGGCCGGCCCAACTGGGGCCTCTCCGAGGAGACGCTCCGCCTGGTGGCGGAGGCCCGGGCCCAGGGCCAGCAGGTCACCATGGATCAGTACCCCTATCTCGCCTCCATGACCAACATCAACGCGGTGGTGCCGCCCAAATACTTCGCCGAGAGCGTCTCCGGTCTTGCCCGCTATGCGGCGGACCCCGTTATGCGCGAAAAGATGAAGGCGGATATCCTCGATCCCAACACCCCGTTTGAAAACCAGTATATCAACTGCGGCGGCTGGGAGAACATCCAGATATCCTCCCTGCTCAAAACGCCCCAGTATGACGGCATGACCATCGCCGAGGCGGCGGAGGCCCGGGGCCAGGACGGCTTTGACGCCTACTTCGACCTGCTCGCCGAAAACGAGGGCAACGGCACGGCGATCTACTTCTCCATGTGCGAGGAGGATCTCTGCCGCATCTTCATGTCGCCTGACACGGTGGTCGGCACGGACGGCCTCTTCCGCACCTGGGGCGAAAAGGTCCATCCCCGCGCCTGGGGCACCTTCCCCCACGCCATCTGCTATTTCCACAAAGAGAAAAAGCTCCTCTCCCTGGAGGAGATGATCCGCAAGATCACGCTGCTGCCCGCCGAACGCACCATGCTCCGCAACAAGGGCGCCATCCGCGAGGGCTGGGACGCCGACATGGTGCTCTTTGATTATGACAAGCTGCAGGATAAGGCAGACTATAAACACTCCAACGAATACTCCGAGGGCATCGAGTATGTGGTCGTCAACGGCAAGATCGCCTACCACGACAAGAAGCTCACGGAGGAGCATCCCGGCAGACTGATCCTGCACAAGGCGTAAGGTTTCAAACAAAAGCGAAAAAATGAAAGAGGAGAAAAAGAATGGGAACTTTGATTCAAGAAAACCAGACCATCCTGCTATGGGCCGCTGTCCTGCTCGTGGTCGCCGTCTCCATCGTGCTTGAGCAGCGCTACCGCTGGGCGGCCATGCTCGGCAGCGTGGTCCTCTGCATTTTCGGCGGCCTGCTGCTTTCCAACTGCCACGTGATCCCCTTCGCATCCGACACCTACAATTCCATCGGAAACGTGGTGCTGCTGGTATCCATCCCGCTGTTTCTGTTCAAGGCGAATGTCAAGCAGATCCTGAAGGATTCCGGCAAGCTCTTCATCCTTTTCCACATCGCCGCCGTGGGTACGCTCGTGGGCGTGCTGCTGGCCTATCTGGTGTTCCAGGGCTTTGACAGCACCAAGTACCTGCTGACCATTATCTCCGCGGCGGCGGTCGGCGGCACGGTGAACTGCGTGGCCATGGGCAGCGTCTTCGCCATTCCCGACGGCATGCTGGAGTCCTATCTCGTGATCGGAAACTTCGTCTGCGGCACCATGGTGCTGCTGCTTCGCGTGCTGCACAACACCAAGTTTATCCGGGGCTTCCTGCCCCATCCCCTCACCGACGAGGTGGAGTCTGCGGCGCTCACCGAGGGCAGCGACGAAAAGAACAAGACCATGGCGGCGGCCTTCTGGGGCGGCAAGGAGATCGGCCTCAAGGATATCGCTGTCGCTCTCGCCGCCTCCTTCACCATTGTCGGCGTCAGCAGCGTCATCGCGAACTGGGTCGTCTCCCTCAATCCTCCTGAGATCATCAAGCAGCTGTTCGGCAGCGTTTATCTGATCATGACCCTGCTGACCGCCCTGCTCGCCACCGTGTTCCACAAGTTCTTCGGCAGTATCCGCGGCGCCATGGAGCTCGGCAACATCGGCCTCATGGCCTGGTTCGTCACGATCGGTATTTCCGGCAACCTGGTGGATATCATCCGTGACGGCGCCCTGTCCCTGGGCCTGCTCATCATTGTGATCGTGGTGAACATCGCCTTTGCCGTGATCGGCGCCAAGCTCATCCGCACCACCTGGGAGGACGCGGTCATTTCCACGGTCGCCACCGTCGGCGGGCCTCCCACCGCGGCGGCCGTGGCCATCTCCTTCGGCTGGAGAGAGATCATCGTCCCCGGCATCCTGGTGGGCCTCTGGGGCTACATCGTCGGCAACTATTTCGGCATCATCGCCGGCAATATCCTGGGCGTCCCGCCCCTCTTCTAATAAGGGCCGCCGGCGCGGAGCGGCAGGCCGGCGTAAGGCGGCGTCCGCGCAAATGTTGGAGTGAAACAGGGCGGCAGGCGGAAAGGAGAGTTCTTTTCTGCCTGCCGCTCCGCTGTTGTAAAAAAGGAGGAGCAGCATGGAAGCTGATCGCTTTGACCGGCCGCGCAGCCGGGAGGACCTGATCCGTTCCGCCGCCGCGCTGACGGCGGCTCTGGTCCGGACGGATACCCGCCAGCCGGAGGGCTGCGAGGACCGCCTGGTCCGCCAGATCGACGCCCTCTTCCCGGAGAGCGTTTTTCGCCGCCGCATTGACCATGGAGCGGGGCGCAGTTCCCTGATTCTTCGCATTGACGGACAGACGCGGGAGGAGGCGCTGGCTTTCGTGGGCCACACGGACACAGTGGCCTGCGGACGGCTTGCAGACTGGAAGCATCCCCCGCTGGAGGGGCGCTGCGAGGACGGCGTCCTCTATGGCCGCGGCAGCGCGGACATGAAAAGCGGCGTCGCCGCCATGATCCTTGCGGCGCAGTACCTGCTCGCCTCGGGAAAACGGCCGCGGCACGACGTGTTTTTCTGCTTCACCGCCGATGAAGAGGCCGCCGGGACAGGGGTGCAGGCGGTGATGGCCACGGGCCTGCTGGATCAGGTGCGGCAGGTCATCATCCCCGAGCCCACGGCTCTGCGGGCGGGCATCTGCGAGAAGGGCGCCCTCTGGCTCCGGGCGGAGGCGCACGGGGCGCTGGCCCACGGCTCTCAGCCGCAAAACGGCGTCAACGGCATCGACGCGCTGATCCGCTTCACACAGGAGCTTCGCAGCGCTATCTGCACCGGCGAGGCGCATCCCCTTCTCGGCGAGACCACTCTCGCGCTCACAAGGCTCTCCGGGGGCGTTATGACGAATGTGATCCCCGCGGACGCGGAGGCGGAGATGGATATCCGCACGCTGCCGGGCCTTTCAAACGAGCGGGTGCTGGCCCTGGCCCGCGGCATCGCGGCGGAGCTCTCTGCGGCGCAGCCGCCGCTTACGATCCGGCTCTCCGTGCTGAACGACCGGGACGCCGCGGAGACGGCGCCGGATGCGCCGCTGGTCCGCCGGATGCAGGCGGTCCTGGCGGCGGAGGGCCTGGACAGCGCGGTGCGGGGTCTGCCGTATTATACGGATATGTCGCAGATCGCAAAGCGCATCGACGCGGCGTTTCTGCTGTTGGGCCCCGGCGATGACGCCCAGGCCCACCAGACCGACGAGCATGTCCGCGCGGCGGACGTGGAGACGGCGGTCCGCGTTTTCCTCGCGTATCTCGACCGCTGGGAACTGTGAGGCGCGGCGGCGGGCGGGGATTGCAATTCGCCCTTTTCCGATGTACAATCAAAGCTGCTAAGAGCCCCCGGTGACGGGGCCATATCATCATAAAAGGAGTTACGATCATGAAGAAGGAAGTTTCCACCTCCGCCGCTCCCGCCGCCATCGGCCCCTATTCCCAGGGCGTCTGCGTGGGCGGCCTCGTTTTCACCTCCGGCCAGCTGCCCATCGACATGTCCACCGGCGTTATGCCCGCCACCATTGAGGAGCAGACCAAGCATTCCCTGACCAACGTCCGCTCCATTCTGGAGGCCGCCGGCTCCGGCATGGACAAGGTGATCAAGGTCACCGTGTTTTTGAAGGACATGAACGATTTCGCCGCCATGAACGGCGTGTACCAGACCTTCTTCACCGCCGGCAAGTATCCCGCCCGCTCCGCCGTGGAGGTGGCCCGTCTGCCCAAGGACGCGCTGGTGGAGATCGAGGCTGTCGCCGAGGCCTGAGCGCCGCGCCCGCAGCAGGAAACATGAACAGCCGCGCCGGACCCTGTGGGACCCGGCGCGGCTGTCTGCGCTTTTGACGGGGGACCGCCCCGCTACGCCTTCGGATATACATAAAATCCCACGGCTGTGGCCGCAGATCGCCGGTACAATTAAATAAGTGAAAAAAGACATTTTTATCCAAAAATTCTGTCCTTTCCGCAGATTGAAAGACAAAGGGACGCTTTTTTGTTTTCCTTGACTTTTTCTTTTGCCCCTTTTATCATCAAATTTGATAAATCCATTCTTCACGGCGCCCCTGATAGTTCCCCGTTATACACTGCCAGCAGTATCCATGCCCTTACGATAAGAGACGTTTTCGCTTTGCCGCTGCGAAAAAAAGGGAGGTTTATCTTTATGCAGGAGTCTATCTATCAAGAGTATCTCAACATTCTCCGGACAGAGCTTGTCCCCGCCATGGGCTGCACGGAGCCGATCGCCGTGGCCTATTGCGCCGCCCTTGCCCGGCAGGCGCTGGGCGCGGAACCGGAGCGGGTGAGCGTCAAGGCAAGCTCCAATATCATCAAAAACGTCAAAAGCGTCATCGTCCCGCACACCGGCGGCCAGCGCGGCATCCCCGCCGCCGCCGCGGCCGGGATCATTTCGGGAGAAGCGGACAAAAAGCTTGAGGTGCTCTCCGATATCACAGAAGCTCAGATCCGGGAGATCTCGGATTTTCTGAAAAGGGTCCCCGTTTCCGTGGAGCCCTCCGCGCGGGGGTTCATCTTCGACATTCAGGTGGAGATGTCCTGCGGCGGGCACAGCTCTTTTGCGGAGATCGCCGGGAACCATACGAACCTCATCGAGCTGAGGAAAGACGGGGAGGTCCTGTTCCATCAGGACTACGCTGAAACCCGGGACAGCGCGCCTGCCTGCGCGGGCAAGCTGACGGTAGAGCGGATCGTGGAATTTGCCGACTGCGTTAAGATCGAGGACGTGCAGGAGGTGCTGCAGCGCCAGATCGATTATAATACCGCTATTGCGGAAGAGGGCCTGCGCGGCAGCTACGGCGCCAACATCGGCAGTATTCTGCTGAACAACTGCGGAAACGACGTGCGCAATCGCGCAAAAGCTTACGCCGCGGCCGGCTCCGACGCCCGCATGAGCGGCTGCGAGCTGCCGGTGGTCATCAACTCCGGCAGCGGGAACCAGGGCCTGACCGTCTCCCTGCCCGTCATCGTCTATGCCAAAGAGCGGAATGCGTCCCGGGAATTGCTCTACCGGGCGCTGGTGATCTCCAACCTGGTCGCCATCCATCTGAAGGAGGGCATTGGGTGCCTGTCCGCCTACTGCGGCGCGACCAGCGCAGGCTGCGGCGCCGCCGCCGGGATCTCCTACCTCTATGGCGGCCGCTTCCATGAGATAGCCCACACCATTGTCAACGGCATCGCCATCGCCTCCGGTATGATCTGCGACGGCGCAAAGGCCAGCTGCGCGGCAAAGATCGCCTCCGCTGTGGAAGCCGGGCTGATCGGCCTGCAGATGCAGATGTGCGGAAGCGAGTTTTACGGCGGCGACGGGATCATTGTGAAGGGCGTGGAGAATTCCATCCGGAACATTGGCGTTCTGGCCCGGGAAGGCATGCAGTCCACCGACCATACCATCATCCGCCTGATGACGGAGTGCTGACGGGCCGGCGGGGACGGCCGCACGGACCGCGGGCCTGTTCCCGGAAGCCGGCAGGGCGAGCATACAGCACATACGGAACGCCGGCTCTGCGCCTGTACGCGGAGCCGGCGTTTTCATCCTTCCGGCGCCGCGGGGCGCAGCAAAGACGGGGAAAAGAGCGGAGACGGCTTGCGCAGCGCGGAAGGACGTGGTAAAATGCTCTCATCATATCAGACAAAGGAGAAACGCAAGATGGTGTATCAGTTCCGCCCCCAGGGGGTGTGTTCCCAGGTGATGAGCGTCGATCTGGAGGACGGCGTCATCCGCGAGCTGCAGGTCCTGGGCGGGTGCTCCGGTAATCTGCAGGGCATCGCCCAGCTTGTCCGCGGGAAGCGCGCGGAGGAAGTGGTCGGGCTGCTGCGGGGCATCCGCTGCGGCGCTAAGGACACCTCCTGCCCGGACCAGCTGGCCCGGGGGCTGGAGAATATTTTACGGCAGGAAAAGGAGGAGGCGTGAGCCTCCTCCTTGCTTTTTCCGCGCCGCTTTACCAGCTGGGATAGCCCTCCCGGCGGCGGTAGCCGGCCCAGGGGGTCATGCTCCGGGTGTTGTGGAACTCCACGAACTTCAGCGAGTACAGGTCTCCCGTGATGTAGCGGTCCACGTCGGGCTGGTAGATGACGATGTAGTCGTTGCCCACGCTGTAGAGGATACCCTCCCAGGACACGGGGGCCTGGGTGCCCACCAGGAAGCCCGCCACGATGTAAAAGCCGAGATTCCGCATGAGCAGGCCCTTCAAAGAGGCCTGCGCCACCTCGGTGTTGGTAAAGGGACCGCCCAGCATGCTGGGGTTCAGGCCTGACTCCATCCGCAGGCCCTGGGTCGGCACGGTCCCGGGCAGCGGCTCCGCCTCGGCGGGAGCGGTCCCGGGCATCATGGAAACGCTCTCCGGGGGCATGGACTGGTCCTCCGGCTCCATGCCGTCGGTGGGATAGGGGGTGGCGATGGGACGGCCAAAGTCCATCCGCCGCCACTCCTGGGGAAAACTGCTGCCATATGTGCTTTGCGGCATCACATCCGCCCTCCTTCATAGAACTGTCATGTATTGTAGTAGGCATTGGTGGGATTGTAAAAGCAGTGCTGGCCGATCTGGGTCTGCCAGTAGCCGGACTGGCCGGGGAAGAAATTGCGGCACGGGGCGCCGAAGGGATTGTAGAACCAGAGAGAGTCCGCCACGTCCGCGATGCGGTTCCCCGCGATGGCCCAGTCCGCGATGTCATAGTGGATCTGCTGGGGCCGCATGTTGTAGATGTTCTGCGGGTTGTAGGCCCCGCCCTCCGTCTCCGACGCGCAGACGAACTGTCCCGGCTGCATGATGATGTTCCGGATGCTGCCCTGCCCCACGCGGGCGTATTCCCCGCCGGAAGCATGAACGCGGTTCATCACGACGCCGGCCACGGCCTTCATCCCGATCTCGCCCTCGCCGCCGGCTTCGCATTCGATGAGGCGCGCCAGCAGCTCCCTGTCTGAATAAGCCATTTCGCTCACGCTCCTGACGTTACCAATGTATGCCGGGGCGCTGCGGCAGGTGAAACTGTCACAAAAGTGCTTTTGGCACTTTTGTGAATAGGCTGCGGCCTGCTGCAGCGCACGAATGGCGGGCCATTCGCACGTTTGCAGGCCGAGAAGTATTTTCTCCTGCGTACACGCCGCCGGAGAAAATGGATCTCATTTTCTTCGCGCCTGCGGGCGCGAACGCTGCGCGGCTTTTTTCGTAAGTTAAGCGCCCGGGAAGCGGTGCTTCCCGGGCGCTTTGTATGCGTATGTAAGGCGGTCAGAACCGGCGGCGTCCCCGGTAGTTTTTCTGGGCGCGGGTGGGGGTGCCGTGGCGGGAGTGCCTGCGCCGGCCGTAGTATCGGACAAAGAGCAGCACCGCCGCGGCGAGCAGCACGAGACAGACGAGCTTCACCACCGGGCGGGAGAAAAAGCTGACGATGTGGTAATGCAGCGTCAGGATCCAGGAGGCGGAGACGTCGTTCATGGCCAGCAGCGGAACCGTGGCATACACGGTATCGCCGTGGCGGAGGGTCATGGTGCCCAGCTCGTCCCCCGCCTGGATGGGGGCGTTGAACACCTCCTCGTAGAGGGAGATCTCCCGGGTCAGGTCCTCCGGAGAGAGGTCGTTGGGCAGCAGGCGCTGGACGTCCTCCGCCGGGTGGACCACCACATAGTTGGCCTCCCGGGAGAGGGCCACCCTGGCCTCCGCCACCGCGTCGGCGGAGGTGACGAGGGTCTGGCGGGTGAAGTTGTCGAAGCCCCAGTCGAACATCTTGGCCATCTCCAGGAAGCTGCCCACCTTCTCCACCTGACGGTCGCCCTCATAGTAGCGCTGCTTCTCCGCGCCGAGGATGACGCCGAACAGGCTGCGGCCGGTGCGATTGGCGGTGGAGATGAGGCAGTGGCCCGCGTCGGAGGTGTTGCCGGTCTTGACGCCGTGGGCCCCGCTGTAGAGGTAGCCCAGAGCCCGCCAGTTGGAGATGAGGTAGTTGGTGCTGTGGAGGGTCCGGGCCTCGTGCAGGTTGGTCTCGGGGACTTCCCAGGACTTGGAGTCGCAGATCTCCATAAAGTGGTCGTACTTCAGCGCGGCCTGGGTGATGCGGTACAGGTCCCAGGCGGTGGTGTAATGGTCGCCGTCGTGCAGGCCCGTGGGGTTGACGAAATGGGTGTTCTCACAGCCCAGCTCCGCCGCCCGGGCGTTCATGCGGGAGACGAAGTCCGCGATGGTGCCGCCCACGGCGCAGGCCAGGATGGCGGCGGCCTCATTGGCGGAGTTGATGAGCATGCAGGCCAGCAGGTCGTCCACCGTCAGCACCTCGCCCGTCTCGATGTTGGCGGTGCTGCCGTCGCTGGAGAGGCCCACGAAGGCGGCGGCGGGGGCGGTGATCTCCTGCTGCAGCTGCAGCTGCCCGGCCTCGATGGCCTCGAACACCAGCAGGGCCGTCATCACCTTGGTCAGGGAGGCGGGATAGAGCTTTTCCTCCGCGTTCTTCTCATAGAGGACCTCGCCTGTCTCCCCGTCCAGCAGCAGCGCGGCCTTGGCCTCCACCTCCAGCGGAGGCGCGGCGGCAAGGGCCGGGGCGGAAAACAGCCCGGTCAGCAGAAGGCAGATTAGAAAAAGGGACAGGAACCGGACTTTTTTCATAGGCAAACCTCACATTGTGTGCTATAATAGACCAAATAGGGAAGCGCTGCCCGCCGGGGCGGCGCCTGGATACGAATTTATATTTAGTATAGCAAATCAAGGCCGGGGCTGCAACCGGAAAAGACAGGCTTTTCCACAGGAAAAGAGCCGGGGAGAGGGGAGGAGCGCGCATGGAAGGACCCAGACGCCTGAGCAGGGGCGAAAAATGGCTGGCGGCGCTGACGCTGCTCTTCGTCCTCGCCATGCTGGGGCTCTATGTCCATGCGGTGCTGCAGGGCGCGGAGGGGAGCTATACGGTGCGCGTCTCCGCCTCCGCCTCCCAGGAGGAGACGGAGGAAGCGCCGCAGCCGCAGCCGGTGAACATCAACACCGCCACGGCGGCGGAGCTGATGGCGCTTCCCGGCGTGGGCGAGGTGCTGGCCCAGCGCATCGTGGAGTACCGGGAGGCCAACGGCCCCTTCGCCTCGGCGGAGGAGCTGCTGAACGTCAAGGGCATCGGAGAGAGCAAGCTGGAGGCCATGCGGGAGCTGGTCATCACGGAGGAGGCGGAAGAATGAGGATACTGGTGGTGGACGACGAAAAGCTCCTGGTCAAGGGCATGCGCTTCAACCTGGAGAACGAGGGATACCAGGTGGAGACGGCCTATGACGGCAAGACCGCGGTGGAGATGGCCCGCACGGGGGCCTTCGACCTGATCATCCTGGACGTGATGATGCCGGAGATGGACGGGCTGGAGACCTGCATGCACATCCGGGAATTTTCGGACGTGCCGGTGATCATGCTCACCGCCCGCAGCGAGGACACGGACAAGCTGCTGGGCTTTGAATACGGGGCGGACGACTATGTGACCAAGCCCTTCAACATCCTGGAGCTGAAGGCCCGGGTGCGGGCCCTGCTGCGGCGCAGCAGCGCTTCCGCCGCGAAGAAGAGCAGCCTTCTGACCTTCGGGGACCTGTCGCTGGACACGGAGCAGCGCCTGGCGGTGAAGGACGGCAAGCCGGTGGAGCTGACTGCCAAGGAGTACGACCTGATGGAGCTGTTTATGAAAAACCCCCGGCGGGTCTACAGCCGGGAGAGCCTGATGAACACCGTCTGGGGCTACGCCTATGCGGGGGACTACCGCACGGTGGACGTGCACATCCGCCGCCTGCGGGAGAAGCTGGAGCGAAACCCGGCGGAGCCGGAGTATATCATGACCAAGTGGGGTGTGGGCTATTATTTCAAGGGTTAGAGCCAGTCTCCAATTCAAGATCGGCCTGAGCTATATCCTGGTCATCGTGGCGGTGCTGGTGCTGCTGAACACCTATCCCGTCATCGTCAGCGAGGACCTGGTGTTCCAGTCCAAGGCGGGAAGGCTGCAGAGCAGCGTCTCCGTCATGACCGCCTCCCTGTCGGAGCTGGAGCGCCTGACGGAGGAGAATGTGGCGCAGGTGATGGCGGCGGCGGAGGACGCGGGGCTTTCCCGCATCCTGGTGACGGACGCCGCGGGCCGCGTACTGTACGACACCCGGGAGATCGGCGGTGCCGTGGGTTCCTATGCCCTTTTGTCGGAGGTGGTGCAGGCCCTGCGGGGGAACGACGTGGTCTACTCCGCCTATGAGAACGGGGCGGTGCGCTCCCGGGCGGCGTCCCCGGTGCTGCACCAGAACCAGATCATCGGCGCGGTCTTCGCCTATGAGTACGACGCGGAGCAGGCGGCGCTGCTGGAGGGCTTCCAGACGAACCTGTGGCGCCTGTCCATCGGTATCGCCTGCATCGTGCTGCTGGTGAGCGTGCTGCTGTCGAAGGCCCTCACCGGCCGCATCAGCGAGCTGCTGGAGGCCATCCGCAGCGTGCGGGAGGGCGCCTACAGCCACCGGGCGGAGGTGGGCGGAGGCGACGAGATCGCCCAGATCGCGGCGGAGTTCAACAGCATGACCGACCGGCTGCAGCAGACGGAGGCGGCCCGCCGCCGTTTCGTCTCCGACGCGTCCCACGAGCTGAAAACGCCCCTGGCGGCCATCCGTCTGCTGACGGACTCCATCCTGCAGACCGAGAACATGGACGCGGGCACGACCCGGGAATTCATCTCCGACATCGGCGTGGAGGCGGAGCGGCTCAGCCGCGTCACGGAGGACCTGCTGCGCCTGACAAGGCTGGACAACGACGTGCTGGCGCCGGCGGTGGAGGTGGAGCTGGCGCCCATGCTGGAGCGCGTGGTGCGCATGATGGGCTTCCTGGCGGAGGAAAAGCAGGTGGACCTGAGCTATGAGGCCGAGGAGGGCTGCACGGTGCTGGCCGCGGCGGACGAGATCCACCAGATCATCTATAACCTGGTGGACAACGCCATCAAATACAGCCGCAGCGGCGGCTTCGTGCAGATCGACCTGCGCCGGGAGGGGGAGATGGCGGTCCTCTCCGTGGCGGACAACGGCATCGGCATCCCGGAGGAGGAGCTGGAGCACGTGTTTGAGCGCTTCTACCGGGTGGACAAGGCCCGCAGCCGCAGCGCCGGGGGGACGGGCCTGGGCCTCGCCATCGTCAGTGACCTGGTGCGCAAGCGCGGCGGCACGGTGACGGCCGCCTGCCGGGAGGGCGGGGGCAGCGTGTTCACGGTGCGCCTGCCCCTGGCGAAAGGAGGCGCTGCGGCATGAAGTGGAAACGTCTTTTGCTGCTGCTGTTGCTGCTGGGCGCGGTGGCGGCGGTGGCCTGCGCCGGACGGGAGGCGGGGGAACAGGGCCAGTACGCCCTGTACTACCTGGCGGCCGACCCCAAGGCGTTGGGGGGCGACGCCGTGCGGGCGGAATACTGCGACCTGGCCCTGTCGGAGGAGCCGCAGACCGCGGCGCAGCAGCTGTTGGAGCGCTATTGGGCCGGCCCCCAGAGGGAGGACCTGATGAGCCCCCTGCCGGACGGGCTGCAGCTCTTGGAGGCGGAGCTCAGCGGCGGGCGGCTGCGGCTGGACGTCTCCTCGTCCTACGGGATGCTCTCGGGCGTGGAGCTGACGCTGGCGGACAGCTGCCTGACGCTGACGCTGACCCAGCTCCCCGGGGTCTACTCCGTGGCGGTGACGGTGAACGGGAAGCCGCTGGAATACCGCGCCGTGCAGGAGCTGCAGGCCCGGGACGTGCTGCTGAGCACGGCAGAGGACCTGGTGGCCACGCTGGAGGCCCGCCTCTGGTTCATCGATACCGCCACGGGCGAGCTGGCGGAGGAGAGCCGCAAGATCCCGGTCTATGAGGGCAAGACCCGGGCGGAGAGCGTGCTGGACGCGCTGGTGGAGGGGCCGGAGGGCGACAAGCTCCGCTCCGCCTTCCCGGAGGGCTATGCCTTCCTCTCCGTGCGGGTGGAGGAGGAGAGCTGCTATGTGAACCTCTCCTCCCAGGCGCTGACGCTGTTGGAGGGCGGCGAGGCGGCGGCGCTGGAGGCCGCGGCCAGGTCTCTCTGCTCCCTGTCCACGGTGTCCTCCGTCCGCTATCTGGTGGACGGCGAGACGGCGGACCGGTACGGCGCCGCCCGCATCGACGAGCCGTATTTCGCCCAGAATTGACATACAGGCAAAAAAGAGGGCCGGCAGGAAACTGCCGGCCCTTGTTTCGTTGCCCGGAAAGGCTCACCGCGGGAGAAAGCAGAACGCCAGCCCCAGCGCCAGCTGCAGCAGCAACAGCAGGGGGATGCCGTAGCGGAAGTACCAGTGCCGGGTCTTGTGGTGGAAGAAGCGCATGCCCAGCAGCGCGCCCACGCTCCCGCCCAGCAGGGGCAGCAGCAGGAGCGTCCGCTCCTCGATGCGCGGCTTCTCCGCCTGGGCGTTGCGCTTGTCCACCCCGTACATCAAAAAGGTGAGGAGGTTGACCAGCAGCAGATAGAGCAGCACGATGCCCAGGGTTCCCTCGTCCGGGGTGATGACGAAAACCGCGGTGGGGCCGTCGGCCCCGCCGATGATCCCCAGGGAAAGTGTGGAAAGAGACAGCATGATTCCCTCCTGAAAAGGACAATATATAGGATAAAATATAGGATAAAATATCCGATATAGTCTTATTTCTCCAGCTCTGCCAAGGCGCAGGCCGTCTGGGCGGCCAGACGGGCGTTGTTGTACACCAGCTGGATATTGCTGTCGAGGCTGTCGCCGCCGGTGATGTCCTTGATCTTGGCGAGCAGGAAGGGCGTGGTCTCCTTGCCGTGGATGCCCAGACGGCGGGACTCCGCCACCGCCTCGTCGATGGCCTTGTTGATGACCTCGTGGTCCATGGAGTACTCCTCGGGGATGGGGTTGGTCACCAGCATGCCGCCCTTGAGGCCCATGGCCTGCTTCACATGGAAGGCCCGGGCCAGCTCCTCGGGGCTGTCCAGGCGGTAATCCACGGAGAAGCCGGAGCGGCGCGTATAGAAGGCGGGCAGCTCCTCCGTGCCGTAGCCGATGACGGGCACGCCGTGGGTCTCCAGATACTCCAGCGTCAGGCCCAGGTCCAGGATGGACTTGGCGCCCGCGCAGATGACCATGACGGGGGTCTGGGCCAGTTCCTCCAGGTCGGCGGAGATGTCCATGGTGGTCTCCGCGCCCCGGTGAACGCCGCCGATGCCGCCGGTGGCGAAGATTTTGATGCCCGCCATGTGGGCGATGATCATGGTGGTGGTGACGGTGGTGGCGCCGTCCATGCCCTTCGCCACCAGTACCGGCAGGTCCCGGCGGGAGGCCTTGGGCACCGCCGTGCCGGTGCGGCCGAGATAGTCGATCTCCGCTTCCGTCAGGCCGGCCTTCAGCCGCCCGCCCAGGATGGCGATGGTGGCGGGCACGGCGCCGTTTTCGCGGATGATCTGCTCCACGTGCAGCGCCGTCTCCACGTTCTGGGGATAGGGCATGCCGTGGGAGATAATGGTGCTTTCCAGGGCCACCACGGGCTTGCCCGCGGCGAGGGCCTCGCGCACTTCTTCGCTCATGTCGAGATAGGGGTTCAGCTGCATATTCATAGTGTCATTTACCTCCTGCAGGTTGGATGCTCTCCCAGCACATGGCGGGAGAGATGGTCTCATAGGAACGGGCGGCGATGGCGGCGGCCCGCAGGGCCGCGGCGGCGGACTCCGCCAGGGTGAGGCCCCGCACCTTGGCCGCGGCGATGGCGGCGGTCATGGCGTCTCCGCAGCCGGTGGCGTTCACCATAGCCGGGTCTTTTTCGGGGCGGATGCGGACAGTCTCGCCGGAGGCGTCCGCGAAATAGGCCCCCTCGCCGGAAAGGGAGAGGCAGACCCGCTGCAGCCCTGTGGCCAGCAGCGACTCCGCCGCTTTGGAAAGGTCCTCCTCCCCATGGATGGCCACGCCGCTGAGCAGCTCCGCCTCTATGCGGTTGGGCTTGACGCACCAGAGCCGCCCGAGGGCCCGGCGCAGCCGCTCCGCCTTCACGGTGGAGACGGGGTCCGCGAGAATGGGGACGGCGCAGCGCTCCGCGAGATACAGGAGGCTCTCCTCCGGGAGGTTTGCGTCCACCACGCAGAGGGCGGCGCTGTTGATGAGGTCGAGGCGGCTTTCCAGGAATGCCGGCGTCATGCGCCGGTAGATCTCCATGTCGCTGACGGCCAGGGCCATTTCCCCGTCGGGCTGGGCGAGATAGAGGTAGGACGAGGTGCTTTCTCCGGGCAGCACGGCGCTGCCGGAGAGGTCCATGCCGATGCCCTCCGCGTGCTGGCGGATGACCTCGCCGAAGCGGTCGTCCCCGAACACGGTGATCAGCGAAACGTCCATGCCCATCAGGCGCAGGTTGTGGGCGATGTTCCGCCCCACGCCGCCGAGAGAAGTGCGGACGCGGCCGGGGTTGGAATCCCCGGCGATGAGGGGCGCGTGGGAGATGGCGCCGATGTCGTAATTGACGCCGCCCACCACGGCGATGTGGCGCATAGGCCCCGCCTCCTTTCCCGCTCAGTGTGTGCCGCTGTGACGCTCTTTATCATAATATCCGCAGGGGGAAAAGTCAACGTGAAGAATCCCTTGCCAAACAGAGGAAAAGTCTATATAATATATCTGTTTAGGAAATATCCCGAAAAGGAGAGAAAATATATGGAAAGAACCAGGATCGCGGCGATCTACGCCGACAGCGAGGCCCTCGGCGGCAGGACGGTGACCGTCTGCGGCTGGGCCAGGACCATCCGTGATATGAAGACCTTCGGCTTTGTGGAGCTGAACGACGGTTCCTGCTTCCGGAACCTCCAGGTGGTGATGGACGCGAATGTCCTTGCCAACTATAAGGAGATCGCCTCCCAGAACGTGGGCGCGGCCCTCATCGTCACCGGCACCGTGGTGCTGACGCCGGAGGCGAAGCAGCCCCTGGAGGTCAAGGCGGAGCGCATCGAGGTGGAGGGCACCTCCACGCCGGACTATCCCCTGCAGAAGAAGCGCCACAGCGTGGAATTCCTCCGCACCATCCAGCACCTCCGTCCCCGGACGAACCTGTTCAGCGCCACCTTCCGCGTCCGCAGCGTGGCGGCCTACGCGGTGCATGAGTTCTTCCAGGAGCGGGGCTTCGTCTACGTCCACACCCCCATCATCACCGCCAGCGACTGCGAGGGCGCCGGTGAGATGTTCC
>JBJDYT010000081.1:16727-44846 GCA_051867635.1 Oscillospiraceae bacterium | reverse complement strand
CGAAAAGGCCAGCCACAAGGGCATCATCATCGGCAAGGGCGGCGAGATGCTCAAGCGCATCAGCACCCATGCCCGGGAGGATATGGAGCGCTTCATGGGCGCGAAAATTTACCTCCAGACCTGGGTGAAGGTGAAGGAGAACTGGCGGGACAATCTGAACTATGTGCGCGGCTTCGGCTACAACGAGAAATAAGACGGCGGAAAGGAACCGGGAACTATGGATAAGAAGACAGACGTGGTCATCATCGGCGCGGGTCCGGCGGGCATTTTCACCGCCATGGAAATGCTCCGCAAGGGGAGCCGGCAGAAGATCCTGCTGGTGGAAAAGGGCGCGGCGGTGGAAAACCGCCACTGCCCCAAGGACAAGGCCAAGAAGTGCCTGAACTGCAAGCCCTACTGCCATATCACCACCGGCTTTTCCGGCGCGGGCGCCTTTTCCGACGGCAAGCTCTCCCTCTCCTCCGAGGTGGGCGGCTCGCTGCCGGAGCTCATCGGCGAGGAGCTGGCCCAGGAGACCATCGAGTACGCCGACAAGATCTATCTGGAGTTCGGCGCGGACGAACACGTGGAGGGCCTTGGCAACGAGGAGGAGAAAAAGCAGATCCGCCTCAGCGCCATCCACGCGGGGCTGAAGCTGGTGGACTGCCCCATCCGCCACATGGGCACGGAGAAGGCCCAGCAGATCTATTACGGCATCGAGCAGTACCTGCTGCAAAACGGCGTGGAGATGCTCTTTGGCTATGAGTGCGTGGATCTGGTGCTGGAGGGGGAGTGCTGCAGGGGCGTGAACCTCCGTAAGGGAAGCGAGGAGCTGTTTGTGGAGGCCAAGCGCACCGTGGTGGCCACGGGCCGCCGGGGCGCGGACTGGCTGGAGAAGATCTGCGAGGGCCACGGCATCGCCCACCAGCCCGGCACGGTGGACATCGGCGTCCGGGTGGAGGTCCGCAACGAGGTCATGGAAAAGGTGAACCGGGTGCTGTACGAGTCCAAGCTCGTAGGCTATCCGCAGCCCTTCAAGAACAAGGTGCGCACCTTCTGCCAGAATCCCGGCGGCTTTGTCAGCCAGGAGAACTACGACAATAACCTGGCGGTGGTCAACGGCCACTCCTTCAAGGAGCTGAAGTCCCCCAACACGAACCTGGCCATTCTGGTGTCCCACAACTTCTCCGTTCCCTTCAACCAGCCCATCGCTTACGCCCAGAAGGTGGGCGAGCTGACCAACATGCTGGCCAACGGCCAGATCCTGGTCCAGCGCTTCGGCGACATTCTGGACGGCAAGCGCACCTGGGCCAAGGAGCTGGCACAGTCCAACATCCGGCCCACGCTGCCGGACGCGGTGGCGGGAGACATCACCGCCGCCATGCCCTACCGCGCCATGGTGAACATCATCAATTTCATCAAGGCCATGGACGAGGTGGTGCCGGGCTTCGCGGCGTATGAGACGCTGCTGTACTCCCCGGAGCTGAAGTTCTACTCCAACCGCGTGAAGATGGACGAGCATTTCAACACCAACATCGCGGGGCTGCACTGCCTGGGCGATTCCAGCGGCTGGACCCGGGGACTGATGATGGCCTCCGTCATGGGCGTGCTCATGGGCCGGGAGATCGTGGCGCAGGAGCAGGCGGAAGCATAAATTGGCACGAGTAGACCGGCGGCATCCGGCGGAAGCTATCCTCAGATACAAAATCCGGGGAGGGTGAGGCGTATGGACGCGGCCGTGTGCTGGCGTATCTTTCAAATGACCGGCGCGCCGGAGTACTATGTGCTGTACCGGCATATGGCGCCGGAGGAGCCGCCGGAGAAGGCGTGAGCGTCCCCGGCGCGGAGCGGGGAGCATTGGGATGGCGGTATACGAGGTCTTTCGCGGCCTGGTGCTGCGCCAGACGGAGACAAAGGAAGCCGACAAAATTCTGACGGTGCTGACGGCGGAAAAGGGCAAGCTCTCGGTCATCGCCCGGGGCGCCCGACGCCGGGGGAGCCGTCTCGCCGCGGCGGCGCAGCTGCTGGTCTATTCGGAGATGACGGCCTATCAGAGCCGGGACTGGTATATGCTGACGGAGGCCTCCACCCTCCAGCTGTTCCCCGGCCTGCGGACGGACGTGGAGCGATTGGCCCTGGCGAGCTATTTCGCGGAGCTGACGGAGACGGTGACCCAGGAGGGAGAGCCGGCGGAGGAGCTGCTGCCGCTGCTGCTCAACGCCCTCTACGCCCTGGGGGAGCTGAAAAAGCCCCCGCGGCTCGTAAAGGCGGCCTTTGAGCTGCGGCTGCTGTCCCTCTCGGGCTTCGCGCCCATGCTGGACCGCTGCGGCCGCTGCGGCGCGGCGGTGGAGGAAGGCGCGCTGCTGGACGTGGCGGCGGGCTGCGTCCTCTGCCCCGCTTGCGGGGCGCAGGGCTTCGGCCTGCGCCCTCTCTCCGGGGCGGCTCTCGCCGCGGCGCGGCATATCGTGGGCTGTGAAGCGAAGAAGCTTTACGCCTTTTCCCTGCCGGAGGAGGACCTGCGGCAGCTCTCGCTCGCCTGCGAGGACTTCTGCCTGACGCAGCTGGAGCGCGGCTTCCGCACGCTGGATTTCTATAGATCCCTGTAAATTCGACAACTTACAGTAGTATTTTGCACTTATACTACATACCGTATACGCTGGACCGCCCTTTCGGGCGGACATGGGAGAATCGCTATGACGGATATGTTTGAAAAATCCATGGAAAAGCTGGAGCTGCCCCGGGTACTGGAGCTGCTGGCCCAGCTGGCCGTGAGTGACGCGGCTAAGGCCCGGGCCCGGGCCCTGCGCCCGGAGACGGAGCGCGCCGAGGTGCAGCGGCTGCAGGAGGAGACGGAGGCCGCCAAGGGCTTTATCGGCCTGCGGGGCAGCCCGTCCTTCGCCGGGGTGAAGGACGTGGGAGAGGCGCTGGACCGGGCGGACCGGGGCGGTATGCTGAACACCCGGGAGCTGCTGGATATCGCGGGGCTGCTCACCGCCGCCCGGCGGGCGTCGGAGTATCTCGAGGCAGGCAGCAGGCAGAAAACGGTGCTGGACCAGCTGTTTTTGTCCCTCCGCCCCCAGAAGTATCTGGAGGAGCACATCCGCAGCTGTATTCTGAGCGAGGATGAGATCGCGGACGGCGCCAGCGCGGAACTGGCGGACATCCGGCGGCATATGCGGGCCGCGGCGGCCAAGAGCCGCGCCATCCTGCAGAAGATCGTCTCCTCCCCGAGCTACGCCCGCATTCTGCAGGAGAGCCTGGTGACGGAGCGCAACGGCCGCTTCGTGGTGCCGGTGAAGGCCGAGTGCCGGGGCGAGATGCCGGGACTGGTGCACGACGTCTCCTCCTCCGGCGCCACGGTGTTCGTGGAACCCCTGAGCGTGGTGCAGGCGAACAACGAGCTGCGGGAGCTGGAGAGCAAGGAGAAAAAGGAGATCGAGCGCATTCTGCGCCTGCTCAGCGCGGAGGCCGCGGGGGCCCGGGAGCAGACGCTCTGGAACTACGACGTGCTGGTGCATCTGGACCTGATCTTCGCCAAGGGGGAGCTGGCCTACAAGATGCAGGGCGTGCGGCCGGAGCTGACGGGGGGCAGCAGCATCGTGCTGCGCCGGGCGCGGCATCCGCTGCTGGACAGCGCCAAGGCCGTGCCCATTTCGGTGGAGCTGGGGCGGCGCTTCGACACCCTGGTCATCACCGGCCCCAACACCGGCGGCAAGACCGTGACGCTGAAGACCCTGGGCCTGCTGACCCTCATGGCCCAGTGCGGCCTGCAGATCCCGGCGGATGACGGCAGCAGTCTCGGCGTGTTCGACCGGGTGCTGGCGGACGTGGGAGACGAGCAGAGCATCGAGCAGAGCCTTTCCACCTTCTCCGCCCATATGGTGAACATCGTGCAGATCATGGAGGCGGCGGACGAGCGGAGCCTGGTCCTCTTTGACGAGCTGGGGGCGGGCACCGACCCGGTGGAGGGCGCGGCCCTGGCCATCTCCATCATCGAGAGCATTCGGGAGAAGGGAGCCAAGGCGGCCGCCACCACCCACTACGCCGAGCTGAAGACCTACGCCATGACCACGGAGGGGGTGGAGAACGCCTCCTGCGAGTTTGACGTGGAGACCCTCCGCCCCACCTACCGCCTGCTCATCGGCATACCGGGCAAGTCCAACGCCTTCGCCATCTCCCGGCGGCTGGGCCTGCCGGAGTACGTCATCGACCGGGCGCGGCAGCAGATGGGCAGCGAGAGCCTGCGCTTTGAGGACGTGCTGACGCAGCTGGAGCGCCAGCGCCAGGCCCTGGAAAAGGAGCAGGCGGAGACGGAGCGGCTGCGGCTGCAGCGGGAGGAGGACGCCCGCAAGGCCCGGGAATTCCGCGAGCAGATGGAAAAGGCCCGGGACAACGCCCGGAAGAAGGGCGAGAGCGAGGCCAAGCGCCTGCTGCAGGAGGCCCGCAGCACCACCGACCAGGTGTTCCGGGAGCTGAAGGAGCTGAAAAAGCAGCAGGAGAAGGAAGGCAACTGGCAGGCGGCCAACGACAGCCGGGCGGCCCTGCGGGCACAGCTCAACACGCTGGAGGAGCGCATCGGCCACCGGGAGGACGAAAATGAGCCCATCCCCAAGCCCAGCCGTCCCATCCGGGCGGGGGACATGGTGGAATTCCCCGGCGTCCGCACCGCGGCGGAGGTGGTGAGCGTCAAGGATGGCGTATTGACCCTCCGGGCGGGCAGTATGAAGCTGACGGCCAAGGCCGACGAGGTGCGATTGATCGAGGAGGCGGAGCTGCCGAAACCGAAAAAACCGGCCCCCAAAAGCGCCGCCGGCGGCGTGCGGGTCATCGGCAGCGTCCGGGCCGCGTCGGAGCTGGATATCCGGGGCATGGACTCCTTAGAGGCGGAGGCGGTGGTCTCCCAGTATCTGGACAGCGCCGTGATGGGCAAGCTCAACACCGTGACCATTATCCACGGCAAGGGCACCGGCGCGCTGCGCAAGGCCGTGCAGCAGATGCTGCGGCGGGACCCGCGGGTGAAGAGCTTCCGTCTGGGCGTTTACGGCGAGGGCGAGGCCGGCGTGACGGTGGTGGAGCTGAAGTGAGGCTTTGCCGGAAAAAGCTGGTAACGCCCCGGAAATGACCCGGTTTTTTATGTGAATTCAACAAAAAGAAAGCCCGTTTTGCCCTTTTGTATGAAACGATTGCATCCCTCCCGGCGCCCATAGCGGAATTTGTGAAAAAACGACATTGACGTTGGAGGGAGAATCTCGTATCATGTTAGTAGAGTGCCGGAATGTGTGAAAAGGAGAATTGACTATGTATACGCAGGAAGTCACCGTCACCAACGAAGTTGGTCTGCATGCGAAACCCGCTACCTATTTTATCCAGAAGGCGAACGAATTCCAGAGCGGCATTTGGGTCGAGAAGGATGAGCGCCGTGTCAACGCCAAGAGCCTGCTGGGCGTGCTGTCTCTCGGCATCGTCCAGGGTACGGCCATCACCCTGATCGCGGACGGCTCCGACGAGGAGGACGCCGTGAAGGCACTGGCGGAGCTGGTCAACAGCGGTTTGGAAAAGTAAAAAGGCACAATGCCGGAAAGGCTGCCCATTTTGGGCAGCCTTTTTTCGTCCCGCGCTTTTCCGGTGGACGGCCGGAGCGTTTTCTGCTACACTGGATACTGCCATATCGGAATGAAAGCGGGGAGGAAGCGCTGATGGATATCTGGGAAAAGCTGTACGAGGCGGCGAAGGAGCAGTACCGTCCGGAGGAGGTCTCTCCCTTTTTGTACGCGCACCATGTGGTCTGCGCCCTGGAGAGCGGGAGCGGCAGGATCTACACCGGCTTTTGCATCGAAAGCTGCAGCGGCGTGATGGACCTCTGCGCGGAGCGGGTGGCCGCGCTGCGCATGTACGCCGAGAGCGGCGAGACTGTGGTGAGACGGCTCATCGCCTTCCGCGACAAGGCCCCGGACGGAGCGGGGAGCGGCATGCCCTGCGGCGCCTGCCGGGAGTTTTTCCTGCAGCTGGCGCGGGAAAACCGCGATATGGAGATCATGGTGGACTACGCCCGGCGCGAGACGGTCACGCTCCGGGAGCTGCTGCCCGCCTGGTGGGGCGATGGGCGCTGGGACGCGGCAGAAAACGGGCGGTGAGCGCCCGGCGGCGGAAAAGGGGGAAGGAGGCGGAGGCGCATGACGAAGGACGAGCTGCGGGAAAAGGCCAACGAGCTGCCCCTGTCCCCGGGGGTCTACCTGATGCTGGATAAGACCGGTACGGTGATCTATGTGGGCAAGGCCAAGAAGCTGAAAAACCGGGTGAGCCAGTATTTCCGGGAGGACGCCTCCCACGCGCTGAAGACCCGGCTCATGGTGGAGCAGGTGCGCGAATTCGACACCATCCTCGTCTCCTCGGAGTTTGAGGCCCTGGTGTTGGAAAACTCCCTCATCAAGCGCCACCAGCCCCGCTACAACATCCTTTTGAAGGACGACAAGGGCTATCCCTTCGTGCGTCTGGGCGGCGGGGAGTATCCCCGCTTCACGCTGGTGAACCGCGTGGCGGCGGACGGGGCGCGGTACTTCGGCCCCTTCGGCGGGCGGCATGACACCCGCCTGGCCCTGGACGCGGTGGCGAACGCCCTGAAGCTCCCCACCTGCCGACGGGAGTTTCCCCGGGATATCGGCAGGGAGCGGCCCTGTCTCAACTTCCACATGGGCCGCTGCGACGGCTTTTGCCGCCCCTGCATGACGGCGGAGGAGTACCGCCGCCGCATGGAGCAGGCGGTGCTGCTGCTGGAGGGCAAGCTCAAGCAGGTGACAAAGCCTTTGGAGGAGGAGATGGCCCGGGAATCGGAGGCGCTGCATTTTGAGCGCTGCGCCGCCCTGCGGGACACCATCGCCGCCATCGAGGTGCTGGGGAACCGGCAGAAGGTCATCGCCGGCGTCTGCGCGGACACCCATATCTGGGGCCTGTACCGGGGCGACGTGAAGTGGGCCTGCGCCGTCTTGTATATCAAGGACGGCGCCCTCACCGGCAAGGAGACGCAGGTGTTCGACGTGCCGGTGGAGGAGAGCGCGGAGGCGGTGCTGGGGACGCTGCTGAACCAGTACTACCTTACCCGGGGCGCGCTGCCGAAGGAAATTCTGCTTCCCCTCGCGCCGGAGGAGATGGAGAGCCTCGCCGCCGCCTTCTCCAAGAAGGCCGGGCGGAAGGTCTATGTCCGCACGCCCCTCAGGGGGGAGAAGGCGGAGCTTCTCGCCATGGCGGAGCGCAACGCCAAAGAGGAGGCGGAGCGCGCCACCGGCGAGGCGGAGCGCCGCAGCCGGACGCTGGAGCTGCTGGGAAAGTACATGGGGCTGGTGGAAGCGCCCCGGCGGCTGGAGTCCTACGATATCTCCAACACCGGCGGCGACGATATCGTGGCCTCCATGGTGGTGTCGGAGGACGGAAAGTTCGTCAAGGGCGAATACCGGAAATTCAAGATCAAAAGCGTCTCCGGCGCGCCGGACGACTACGCCTCCATGCACGAGGCGCTGTCGCGCCGCTTTCAGCGCTACCTGCAGGGGGACGAAAAGTTCTCCCGCCTGCCGGACGCGCTGCTCATCGACGGCGGCGAGACCCACGCCGCCGTGGCGGAGGCGGTGCTGCGGGAGACGGGGCTCAGCATCCCCGTATTCGGCATGGTGAAGGACGACCGCCACCGCACCCGGGCGCTCATCACGGCGGAGGGCCGGGAGATCGGCATCAGCGGCAACGAGGCGGTGTTCAGCTTCGTGGGCCGCATTCAGGAGGAGACCCACCGCTTTGCCGTGACCTTCCACCACAAGGTCCACGGGAAGCGGGCCGTGGCTTCCCGGCTGGACGCCATTCCGGGCATCGGGCAGACGAGGAAGGCGGCGCTGCTGCGTCGCTTTGGCAGCGTGAAGGCCGTGGCCGCCGCGTCGAAAGAGGAGCTGCAGGCTGTGCTGCCGCGCCCGGCGGCGGAGGCGGTCTATGAGAGCTTCCACGGCGAAACGAAGTAAGCGTTCAGGCCCCGCCGCATCCGGTGGGGCTTTTTCCCGCCGCGACCCTCTGCGTTTCCGCTCGGGAGCGGAAAAAACAGGTAAAATTTTGCCGATTGGCCCTTTCCGCGCCCACGCAGCGGTTGCTATTTATCGAAAAAACATATATAATCGATTTATAAAGGAAAGCTTTGCGCCCCGGAAAGCCGGCGGCGCTGTCCCGAACAATACCCCGCCGCAGCAGCGCGGCGGTGAACAAGGAGTCTCAGACATGGCGGAAAAGAATGAGATCTTACGGAGCATCCCCAAGATGGATGAGCTGCTGCGCCTGCCGGCGCTGGCGGCCCTGGCGGAGTCGTCGGCCCCGGCCACGGTGACGGAGGCGGCCCGGGAGACGGTGGAGGCCTACCGCCGCCAGGTTTTGGCGGGGGAGGTCACGGAGTCCCTTGACGGCGAGGCGCTGGCGCAGCGCGTCATCCGGCGGGTGCGGGAGCTGGAGCAGCCCTGCTTCCGCCCCATCGTCAACGCCACGGGCGTCTCCCTGCATACGAACCTGGGCCGCGCCTGCCTGTCCAAACGCGCGGCGGACGCGGTGTATGGTGTGGTGAGCCGCTACACCAATCTGGAATACAACGTGGAGGAGGGCCGCCGGGGCAGCCGCTACGACCATGTGGAGAGCCTGCTGAAAAAGGTGACCGGGGCGGAGAGCGCCCTGGTGGTGAACAACAACGCCTCCGCCGTGCTGCTGGTCCTCTGCGCCATGGCGAACAAGGGCGAGGTGGTCTGCTCCCGCGGGGAGCTGGTGGAGATCGGCGGCGCCTTCCGGGTGCCGGAGATCATGGAGCAGTGCGGCTGCGTGCTGAAGGAGGTGGGCGCCACCAACAAGACCCACCTGAAGGACTATGAAAAGGCCATCGGGGAGAACACCAAGGCCCTGCTGAAGGTGCACACCAGCAATTTCAAGATCGTGGGCTTCACGGAGTCGGTGTCCCTCGCGGACATGGTGCGCCTGGGCCACGAGCGGGGCCTTCCGGTCATCGAGGACCTGGGCAGCGGCTCGCTGGTGGATCTGGAGCAGTTCGGCATCCACGACGAGCCCACGGTGCAGGCCTCCGTCCGCTCCGGGGTGGACGTGATCTCGTTCAGCGGCGATAAGCTGCTGGGCGGCCCGCAGGCGGGCATCATCATCGGCAAAAAGCAGTATATCGATATCATCAAGCGCCATCCCCTGAACCGGGCGGTGCGTGTGGACAAGATGACCCTGGCGGCGCTGGAGGCGACGCTGCGCAGCTACGCCGAGGGGGAGGAGCAGGCGAAGCGGGAGATCCCCGTTCTCGCCATGCTGGGCGCGTCGCCCACGGAGCTTCGCACCAGAGCGGAATTTCTGGCCGCCCTCCTGCGGGAAAAGGGCGTGGCGTGCGAGGTCACGGCGGAGGAGGATCAGGTGGGCGGCGGCAGCGTCCCCACCCAGCTGCTGCCCACCTTCGCGGTGGCGCTCTCGCCGAAGAACATCAGCGTGGACACGCTGGAGGAGCGGCTGCGCCGGCGGGAGCTGCCCATCGTGGGGCGCATCCATGACGGACGGTACCTGCTCAGCGTGCGCACCATGGACGAAAACGACTTCCCCTATGTGGCGGAAGCGGTGAGAGAGGCGCTGGGCGTATGAAGCATGTGATCATCGGCACCGCGGGCCATGTGGACCACGGTAAGACCGCCCTCATCCGGGCGCTGACGGGCATCGACACGGACCGCCTGGCGGAGGAGAAAAAGCGGGGCATCACCATCGAGCTGGGCTTTGCCCATCTGGATTTTGACGACGGCACCCAAGCGGGCATCGTAGACGTGCCCGGCCACGAAAAATTCATCAAGAATATGCTGGCGGGAGCCGGCGGCATCGATCTCGCCATGCTCATCGTGGCGGCGGACGAGGGCTTTATGCCCCAGACCGTGGAGCATCTGGATATCCTGGAGCTGCTGGGCATCCAGAACGGCCTTGTGGTCATCACGAAGGTGGACATGGCCGAGCGGGACTGGATCGACATGGTGCGGGAGGACATCGCCGAGCGGGTGAAGGGCACCTTTTTGGAGGGAAAGCCCATCTACGAGGTCTCTGCCCTCCGGGGCGACGGGATAGCGGAGCTTCGCGCGGCGCTGCAGGAGCTGGTGAAGTCCGCGGCGGAGAAGGACATGAACGTGCCCTTCCGCCTGCCGGTGGACCGGGTGTTCTCCGTGGACGGCTTCGGCACCGTGGTCACCGGTACGCTCATCGAGGGCTGCATGAAGGTGGGCGACAGCGCCCAGATCGCCCCGGAGATGACGGAGGCGAAGATCCGCAACCTGCAGGTCCACGGCCAGGACGTGTCCGCCGCCTACGCGGGACAGCGGGTGGCGGTGAACCTGACGGGCATGAAAAAGGCCGCGCTGGACCGGGGCTGCGCCATCATCAAGCCCGGCAGCGAAAAGGCCTCCCTCATGCTGGACGTGCGCCTGCGGAACCTGAAGGATTCCGGCCGCATGATCCTGAACAACTCCCAGGTGCACCTCTTTCACGGCTCCCGGGTGGTGCTGGCGAAGGTGGTGCTGCTGGACCGGGATGTGCTGGAGCCGGGCGAGAGCTGCTATGCCCAGCTGCGCATGACGGAGACCGTGGCCACCCGCATCGGGGACCGCTTCGTCATCCGCTTTTACTCCCCCATGGAGACCATCGGCGGCGGCGTCATCCTGGACGACGCGCCCATGAAGCATAAACGCAACATCCCCGCCATTCTCGAGAGCCTGCGCATCCGGGAAAGCGGCAGCGGCAGGGACAAGCTGCTGCATCTGGTGCAGGAGAGTCGCTTCGCCCTGCCGGACTGCAGGGCCCTCGCCGCCAAGGCGGCCCTGGACGAGGGAAAGGTGGCGGAGGAGCTGCAGGAGCTGCTGGCGGAGGGCGCGGTGCGGGAGGCCCTGCCCGGCCGCTACATCGCCCGGGAGACGCTGGACCAGGCCTGGGCCACCGCCCGGGCGCTGCTGACGGAGTTCCATCAGGCTAACCCCCTCCTACCCGGCATGAAGGGCTCGGAGCTGCGGCAGAAGCTCTACCGCGGCGCGGACGCCAAGACCGCCGACGCGGTGCTGCACCTGCTGGCGGAGGAGGGGAAGCTGCGCCGGGTGGGCGAGTGCGTGGCCCTGTCGGAGTTCGAGATCGCCATGACGCCGCGGCAGCGGGAGATCGCGGAGGAGCTGCGGCGCATCTACCGCGAAAGCGGCATGGAGCCGCCCAACACCGACGATGTGCTGGCGCGCTTTTCCGCCGCCGAGCAGGCGGAGGTGCAGCGGGTGCTGGCGAGCCTCATTTCCGACGGAGAGCTGCGGCAGATCAGCGAGCAGATCCTCTATGACGGCGAGGTGTTCCGGGACATCTGCCGGAAGACGGCGGCCCATTTTGAGAGCCACGACACGCTGACGCTGGCGGAGCTGCGGGATCTTCTGGGCTCCTCCCGGAAATACACCCAGGCGCTGCTGGAGACCTTCGACAAGCTGCGCTATACCCGGAATGAGAACAATGTGCGCCGCCTGTATCTCGGCTTTGACCGGGAGGGCGGCTGAGCCTGCCCCCAAAAAAGGGGGCGCGGCAGGAAACCTTTGGCGGGAGATAGGACTTGCCTTACGCGGGCAGGTGTGCTATAATCCCCTTTGCATGGGAGTAGCTGGGTGCTGGTGTGCCCCGCGGTCTTCAAAACCGTTGTTGGTGGTGAAGAGCTGCCTGGGTGGGTTCGATTCCCACATATTCCCGCCAGAGGAAGGAATGCCGCGCGGCGGCATTCCTTTTTCTTTTTGCTTTTGGATCTATGACAGAGGGAGGCAGCGACTATGGACATCAAGCAGCTGGAGGCTTTTGCCCGGGTGGTGGAGAACAACAGCTTTTCCAAGACGGCGGAGCTGCTGCACCTGACCCAGCCCACCATCAGCGCCCATATCGCGTCGCTGGAGAAGGAGCTGAAGATCAAGCTCATCGTCCGCACCACCAAGGAGATCTATCCCTCCGACGCGGGGAAGCTGCTGTATGAGTACGCGAAAAAGATTTTGCAGCTGCGACAGGAGGCGGAGGAGGCCATCCAGGCCTTCTCCCGGGAGATGCGCGGCACCATTTCCCTCGCCACCTCCACCATCCCGGGGCAGTACTATCTGCCGAAGCTGCTGCAGAGCTTCCGCCGCAGCTATCCGGACATCACCTTCAACATCCAGATGATGGACAGCGCCCAGGTGGTGGAGTGCGTGGGCTCCCGGGGGGCGGAGATCGGCCTCTGCGGCACCATGATCGACGCGCCCAAGTGCGTCTACAAGGAGTTCGCCCGGGACCGTCTGGTGATCATCACGCCCAACACGCCGGAGTACCAGCAGTATCTTGCCACGGGCTTCCCCGTGCAGCAGATCGTGAAGGAGACCTTCATCAGCCGGGAGAGCGGCAGCGGCACCCGCAAGGAGACGGAGCAGTTCCTGCGGGAGATGGGGGTGGACCCCAGCAAGCTGGACGTGGCCATCGAGGTGCAGTCCACCGAGAACATCAAGCAGATGGTGTCGGAGGGGCTGGGCATCGCGGTGATCTCCCGCAGCGCGGCGGAGAACTACTGCCAGTTCCAGAAGATCCTGGCCTTCGATTTCGAGAGCGTCAGCCTGCGGCGCAAGCTCTATCTCGTGCGGCACAAAAACGGCGTGCTCTCCCCCATCGCCCAGGTGTTTTACAGCTTTGCCGAGGAGTACTACGCCGGGAACATGAAGGGCCAGGACAAGGGATAAAGCACAATATAACGAGCAAAACACACCGTATATGCGACAAAACCCGCGGACCCGAAAGGGTACGCGGGTTTTCTTACAGCGCAAGCGCTTACTCCTCTTCCTCCTCCGGCCCCCGGACGTAGGGAGCGAAGAGACGGTGGAGCAGGAGGGAGTTGCAGTAGGCCGTGCCGGCGCAGCCGAAGCAGAGCCAGAAGGAGGCCGCGCGGAGGAACAGCTCCGCCGGCAGAAGCAGGAACAGCAGCAGCGGCAGCAGGTTCAGCACCGTCATGCAAAGGGTCTGGGGCAGGTGGCCCAGGGCCATGACAAAGGCGTTTTTCAGCGTCTGCAGCACGCTGTTTTCAAAGCGGGCCTGCAGGGGAAAGACGTAGGCCACGGTGGCGTTCCAAAGCAGACCCAGCGCCGTCGGCAGGGCCAGCAGGGGAAGCGGCGCGCCCTCTCCGCCGCAGATGAGAAAGTCCAGCAGCAGCCCCGCCAGCAGCCCCAGCAGAATGAGCCAGAGGGCCGTGGCCCGGCGGAAATTCGCCCGGAAGGCGGCGAAAAAGCTCTTCATAGGGCGGCTGCCCTCCTGCCGCACCATACGCAGCGTCACCGTGTACAGCGCCGCGGCGGCCGCGCCGGCGGTCACCACCGGCAGGGAGCAGAGCAGAAACAGCAGGTTCAGCACCACCAGATCGCCGATGCTGCTGATGGCCTGCATGAGGGAGGATTCAGGGTCAAACAGCCCGCCCATGGCCGCGCCTCCTTTCCCGGGAGCGTTACGCCACCGTCTTGTACTTCATCTTGTAGTAGGTCCAGTTTTTCAGCTTTGTAAGCGGCTCCGCCAGGGACTCCGGCGGCTCGGTAAAGAGCTCGCCCTCCGCCGTCAGGCCCACGCCGCTGCGGTAAACGGGCATCTCACGCCTAAGACCGTTCAAGAAGTCGAACCAGGGGCTTTCGCCGCTGCGGCCGGTGAGCTCCAGCACCGCCGCGCCGAGGTAGCTGGCGTTGATGCTGCCGCCCTGGGGAAGGGCCAGGCCCTTCGCGGCGCTGGCGAAGTCCAGGGCTTCCGCCCCCGCGTCGTTGCACCAGATCAGGTACGGCGTCCGGTAGGAGCAGAAGGGGTCCGCGGCGGCGTCGCCGTCCGCCACGTCCAGCCCCAGCTCCCGGTAGCCCAGGCGGTCGTCCCCCAGGTGGGGCAGATGGTCGCCGTAGAACACCAGCACCACCGGCTCATCGGTCGCGGAGAAATAGTCCGTGAGGCGGCCCAGCATGGCGTCCGCGTCCCGGATGCCCTCGGTGTAGATGGAGAGCATGGTCTCCGTCTCCTGGGAGACGGGGACCGCTGTCTTTACCTGCGGGATGACGGCGTCGCCGTACTTGTCCGCGGTGTAGGACATGTGGTTCTGGATGGTGACGGTGAGGTTGCAGAGCGTCTCGCCCGCCGCCACGGCGGCTTCGAACTGCTGCTCCAAAAAGTCCGCCGTGTAGTCGTCCGTCACCCAAGTGCCTTTGTACTCCGGGTCTTCCATCTGGTCGACGAAATACGTCTCATCCGCCCCCAGCCAGCGGTAGACGTTTTCCCGGTTATAGAACCAGTCGCTGCCGGGGTGGATGAAGCTGGTGTGGTAGCCGTCCGCCCGGAACACCCGCAGGATGCTGTCCATGTTCCGGGTGAAGGTGCGGAAGGCGGAGGTGTTGGACTGGCTGAGCATGGTGGTCTGCATGCCGGTGAGCACGTCGAACTCCGTATTGGCGGTGCCGCCGGCGAAGTTCGGCACCACCAGATAGCCGCTGAGGGCGCTCGGGGACTGCTGGAGAGCGTGGAAATTCCGGAGCGGGTCGTCCCCCTCCTCAAAGAGGAGAACGTCCCGGTCCGTCAGGTCGGAGAAGGCCTCGTTCATGACGAAAATGACGTGGACGTTGGGAGAGAGATGGGACTCCGTGCCGCCGGCCTCGTAGGCCGCGGCCTCCGCCTTGTCGAAGCCCTCCGGCTTTTCGATGCGGTAGGTGCTGAAGTTGTAGCAGAAGCAGTAGGGGAAGCCCAGCTCGTTGTAGACCACGGTGATGTGGTCGAAATAGCTGCAGTAGAAGGAGCGGTACAGGGTGGGGGAGGCGTAGAGCGTCAGGATGAGGGCCGCCAGCACGCCGACGGCCGCCGCGCAGCCGCCGAAGCGGAGCAGGCGGCGCTTCGCCTTTCCCTCCACCCGCCGCTGCCGCAGAATGCGGCCCAGGGCCGCCATGGCCGCGGCGCTCAGCAGCACCACGGCGATCTGCAGCCAGGGAAGGGTGATGTCATAGTTCCCCGCGGCGTCGGCGGCCTCCTTGAGAAGCCCCAGGTCCGAGGGGTACACCGGCTCGTCCCGCACGGTGATCTTGACGCGGTTGGCCAGGGACAGCACGCCCCAGATCAGGTGGGACAGCGCCGCGCCGTAGCAGGCGTTTTGCAGCAGCAGCCCCAGGGCCAGCGCCGTCAGGAGCAGGGGCAGCCAGTTCAGCAGCAGCAGGTGGGGCTGCAGCCGCAGCATGTTTTTCAGTAAGGTAAGAAAACTCACCGGCTGGATCCAGAGGACCACGGCGGTGGAAAAGCCGGACAGGAGCGCCAGCAGCAGAAGCTGCCCCGGGAGCCCCAGCGTTCTCTTCGGCAGGTGTTTCATACAAGCGCCTCGCTTTCGCCAAGGAAAAGGGTGGAACAGGAATAAGCTATTCTATTATACCCGTATCCCGCGGGAAAAGCAAGGCGGGCGCGCCTACCCTTCGCGCCCGCCGGTTTTCGGCTCCGTCAGCTTCGCCGGATCTCTATTGCGGACGGCCCCGCCGTATGGTATGATGGACCCGGCAGATCGGAATTTGAGGAGGCGGGCGGCATGGGCGCGGAAGTGGATTTCAGATATGCAGAGAGAAGTGATACCGCTTTGATCCTGCGTTTTATCAAGGAGCTGGCGGACTATGAAAAAATGCTGAGCGAAGTGGTCGCCGACGAAACAATGCTGGAGGAGTGGATCTTTGACAAGCAGAAGGCCGAGGTCATCTTTGCCATTGCGGATGGCAGGGAAGCTGGCTTTGCGCTGTTTTTCCATAACTTCTCCACATTCCTCGGGAGAGCCGGGCTCTACCTGGAAGACCTGTATGTGCGGCCGGAGTACAGGGGCAGGGGATATGGGAAGGCGCTCTTGAAGAAGCTGGCTTCCATCGCGGTGGAGCGTGGGTGCGGCAGGCTGGAATGGTGGTGCCTGGACTGGAACAAGCCGAGCATCGACTTCTATTTGTCGCTGGGCGCGGAGCCGATGTCCGATTGGACCGTGTACCGGATCGCCGGCGACACGCTTTCGGCGCTGGCAGAGTGACACGAACTCCCATACGCCGGGCGGCCCTGTTGGGGGCTGCTCCCAAAACAGAAATCTGTAGGAGGGCTATCTGTGCATATTAGTTTAAAACCCATCAATGAAGACAATTTCCTGGATGCGTTTGGCCTGAAGCTGGGCGAGGGACAGGACCGCTACGTTTCCCACCCCATCCGCAGCCTTGCCCAGGCCTATGTGTACCGCACGCAGTGCCAGCCTTTTGGCATCTACGACGGTGAGGTGATGGTGGGCTATGTGATGGTCATTTACGACTACGATGTGCGGGAGTATGACGTCTGGCACATGATGATCGACGCGGCCCAGCAGGGGAAGGGCTACGGGAGAGCCGCGCTGGGGCTTGTGCTGGAGTATATCCGGCAGAAGCCCTTTGGGGATTCCGGCAGAGTGGCGCTTACCTGCAATAAGGACAACGCCGGCGCCCTGGCCCTGTACCAGTCTATGGGCTTTGCGCTGACCGGCAATCACGATGACGATGAAGTGGAGCTCGCGTTGACGCTGTAGGCGACAGCAGCCTCCATTGATGGGGCGGCTCCGGACAGGCTTGTACGCAGCCTCGTTCCGTCCGCGCCGGTGGGGCGCTGAAAAGTGCGCAAGAAAAGGGGGCGCTCCCTCCTCCCGCTGCCGGGAAGGAAGGGCGTCCCCTTTTTTCTGTATGTAGCCGCCTGTACCCTTACCAGGTGCGGGAGCTCATCTCGCGGAACTGGGCCACGGTGGTGACGTGGGAGTTCAGGCCGCCGTCCACGGTCATGATCTGGCCGGTGACATAGCTGCTCTCGTCGGAGGCGAGATACACGCACAGGTGGCCGATATCCTCGGGGCTGCCGTAGCGGTTGACCATGATGTTGCTGGTGAAGATGTCCTTCAGCGCCTGGGGCACGCGGGCCTCGTTCTCCGGGGTGACGATCAGGCCCGGGCGGACGCAGTTGCAGCGGATGTTCTGCTTGCCGAACTGCAGGGCGGTGTACTGGGTCAGCATGTTGACGCCGGCCTTGGCGCAGGCGTAGGCGGTGGAGCCCAGGTCGCCGGCGCAGGAAGCCATGGAGCCGATGTTGATGATGGAGCCGCCGTTCTCGTTCTTCTGCATGTAGGGAAGCACCTGCTGGGTGGTGTAGAAGGTGCCGCGCAGGTCGCTCTGCAAAATGGCGTCCCACATCTCCAGCGTCAGCTCGTCCACGCGGCCGTCCTTCAGACCCACGTTGGCGGCGTTGTTCACCAGAACGTCGATCTTGCCGTACTTCTCGGCGGTGTCGGCGATGAGCTTGTCGACGCTCTCCAGAGCCGTCATATCCATGAAATGATAGGAAGCCTCGCCGCCCTCGCTCTTGATGCGGTCCACGACGGCCTGGCCCTTGGCCTCACGGCGTCCGCAGATGACGACCTTGGCGCCTTCCGCCGCAAACAGCCTGGCGATGCCGATGCCGATACCGCTGGTGGAGCCGGTGACGATGGCTACTTTGCCCTTTAATCTGTCCATAATGAACCTCCTTGGAATTTCTTGCATAAGATGGATCCGCAATCGATATAAGTTATGCGGTTTATAGTAATTATATATCTCCAAAAACAGGAAATCAATTTTATTTATTTTTTATCAAATTTATTTATTTTTTATCAAGCAGAGGGCGCGAAGGGCGCAAAAAAGGGCCGTCCGGAAGGACGGCCCTTTTCTTTTTTGGCGGGAAGCAGGCTTACTTGGCGGCCTTCTTCTTCGCATCGACCTCGGCGAAGTACTCCTTCGTGAGCTTGAAGACCACGGGGGAGAGCAGCAGCACGCCGATGAGGTTGGGGATGGCCATCAGGCCGTTCAGGGTATCGGCGATGTCCCAAGCCAGGCTCAGGTCGATGGTGGTGCCGACGATGCAGATCAGGCAGAAGACCACCTGATAGGGCTTGACGATCTTGGAGCCGAAGAGGTACTCAGCGGTACGGGAACCGTAGAGACCCCAGCTCAGGATGGTGGAGAAGGCGAACAGGCTCAGCGCGATAGCCACAGCCACGGTGGCCACGGTGGCGGGATAGACGGAGCAGAAGCCGGAGACCGTCAGGGTCTGGTTGGCGGCTTCGCCGTAGGGGATGTTCTGAACGCCGTTGCCGCAGAGAGCGATCAGGGCGGTCAGGGTGCAGATGACGATGGTATCGGCAAACACTTCGAAGATACCGAAGATACCCTGCTGGCAGGGATGGTCCACGTCGGCGGCGGCGTGGGCGATAGGAGCGGAGCCGAGGCCGGCCTCGTTGGAGAACACGCCGCGGCCGACGCCCTTCTTGATGGCGGTCATCATGGTAGCGCCCGCGAGGCCGCCCGCCACAGCGGAGGGATTGAACGCGCCCTTGAAGATGGCGGCGAAGACGGAGGGCAGCTGGTCAGCACGGAGGATGACCACGCCGATGCCGGCAACGATGTAGATGACGGCCATAACGGGGACCAGCAGCTCGCAGACGTGGCCGATGCGCTTGATACCGCCGAGGTACACGATCATGGCCAGGATGCAGAGGACGATACCGATGACCAGGTTGATGGTGCCGGTGTTCACGTCAGGATTGAAGACCTTGATGGCTTCCGTGATGGAGGAAGCGATGGTGTTGGACTGGGTGGCGTTGCCGATGCCGAAGGCGGCGAAGGTGGCAAACAGCGCGAAGATGGCGGCAAGCCACTTCCACTTGGGGCCGAGACCGTTCTTGATGTAGTACATGGGGCCGCCGACCCAGTCGCCCTTGGCGTTCTTTTCACGGTACTTGATGGACAGGGTGACTTCGGAGTACTTGGTGGCCTGGCCGAAGATGGCGGAGATCCACATCCAGAACACGGCGCCGGGGCCGCCGATGGCGATAGCGCCGCAGACGCCGGCGATGTTGCCGGTACCCACGGTAGCGGCCAGGGCCGTGCACATGGCCTGGAACGGGGTGACGGAACCTTCCGCGCTCTCGCGCTTGCTGAAGGCCTTGCCCACCGTGTTCTTCATGACGTAGCCGAGGCGGGTGAACTGCTTGAACCCGGTACCGATGGACATATAAATGCCGGTACCGACGATCAGGATCATCGCGGGGAGACCCCAGACGACGCCGTTGATCGCACCATTAATACTAGCGACCATTTCCATTTTTTCTTTACCCCTCTCTGCGAGTTATCTCGCTTAAACTGGGGCAAGTATAGCACACAAACGGGGAATACGTCAAAATTGTCACCAAAATAACGAATGGTTTTTGTGCAAAACGACGGAAAGAAAATGGGAAAAATAAAAAACCAAAAAAATTTTCCATTGACAAAATCAACAAAAATGCAGGAAAAAACCGGGGGGAGAGCGGGAAAAAAACGGGCAATTTTTCGAACAAATAAAGATGCCGTTAAGGAATGGTTTTTTGCCTTCCGTCAACTTGAACAACGCCCCTGCGGCGCTGCGGCGGGAAAGCAAATAATTTGTGAACGTCGCCGCCAAACGCTTGCAATTACAGGGGAAAAGGGGTATCCTAACAAGCGGAAAATAATACAATATAAGGTAAGAGGTGTCTTTTTATGACGAAGATCGATATCATTTCCGGCTTCCTCGGCGCGGGCAAGACCACGCTCATCCGCAAGCTGATCCGGGAGGCGTACCAGGGCGAGCAGCTGGTCCTCATCGAAAACGAGTTCGGCGAGATCAGCGTGGACGGCGGCTTTTTGCAGGACGCGGGGGTGCAGATCTCGGAGATGTCCTCCGGCTGCATCTGCTGCTCCCTGGTGGGTGACTTCGGCAAGGCGCTGAAGGACGTGCAGGAGCAGTTCCATCCGGACCGCATCCTCATCGAGCCCTCCGGCGTGGGCAAGCTCTCCGACGTTATCGCCGCCGCGGAAAAGGCGGCGGGGGAATGCGGGGGCATGGCGCTGAACAGCGCCGTCACCGTGGCGGACGCCGGCAAGGTGAAGATCTATATGAAGAACTTCGGCGAGTTCTACAACAACCAGGTGGAGAGCGCCGGCACCATCGTCCTCAGCCGCACCCAGAAGATGACCCAGGAGAAGCTGGAGGCGGCGGTGGCGCTGCTGCGCGAGAAGAACCCCCACGCCGCCATCATCACCACCCCCTGGGACGAGCTGGGCGGGGCGGAGCTGCTGCACGCCATTGAAAAGGTGGACATGGCCAAGGAGCTGCTGGAGGAGCACCGCCGCCATCATGACCACGGCGAAGACGACGATGAACACTGCTGCTGCCATGACCACGAGCACGAGCATCATCACGACCATGACCACGATCATGATCATGAGCATCATCACGACCATGAGCATGAGCATGAGCATCATCATGACCATGACCATGACCATGACGAGCATTGCGGCTGCCACGACCATGACCACGAGCATCACCATCATCACCACGGCCATGACGCGGACGAGGTGTTCACCAGCTGGGGCACGGAGACCGTGAAGCAGTTTACCCGGGAGGAGCTGGAGCGCATCCTCGCGGCGCTGGACAGCGGCGAGTACGGCGCCATCCTCCGGGCCAAGGGCATCCTGCCCGCGGCGGAGGGCCAGTGGCTCCACTTCGACTATGTGCCCGAGGAGCATGAGGTCCGCACCGGCGGGGCGGAGTACACCGGCCGCCTCTGCGTCATCGGCTCTCAGCTGAAGGAAGAGAAGCTGAAGGAACTCTTCGGCGTCTGATACGGAGGAAGACATGGAAATTCCTGTTTACGCGGTCTGCGGCTTTCTGGACGGCGGCAAGACCAACTTCATCAACGGCATCCTGGCCGACGGCTTCGCTGCCCAGGACCGGACGCTGCTGATCTGCTGCGAGGAGGGCGAGGAGGAGTACGACCAGCGCCACCTGAAAAATGTGACGGTGGTGGTGAAGGACGATCCCGACGAGCTGACCACGGCGTTTTTGAAGGAGTGCGAGAAGAAGTACCGCCCCCGGCAGATCCTCTTTGAGTATAACGGCATGTGGCCGCTGGAGAAGCTGTTCCGGGACCTGCCGAAGAACTGGATCCTCTATCAGATCATGACCTTTGTGGACGCGGGCAGCTTTGAGCTGTACGCCAAGAACATGGGCCAGCTCATGATGGAGAAGCTGGTCAACGCCGACATGATCGTCTTTAACCGCTGCACCGAGGCGCTGCGGGACAGCCTCCGCAAGCGGAACCTGCGCATGGTGAACCGCCGGGCGGACATGTATCTCGAATACGAAAACGGCGAGAGCGAGGATTACTGCACCGGCGAGGAATCCCCCTTCGACCTCAGCGCGCCGGTGCTGGAGCTTCCGGACGAGGACTTCGGCATCTGGTATGTGGACGCCATGGACCATCCCGAGCGCTACGACGGCAAGGACATGGAGTTCACCGCCATCATGTGCCACTCCACCAAGTACCCCGGCGTCCACTGCCCCGGCCGCTTCGCCATGGTCTGCTGCCAGAACGACATCACCTTCATGGGCGTGGCCTGCAAGGGCGAGGGGCTGGAGAAATTCCCCAACAAGACCTGGGTGCGCATCCTGGCCACCGTCCGCAAGGAGTATCACGAGGCCTATCAGGGAGACGGCCCGGTGCTGTACGCGAAGAAGGTGGAGCGATGCGAAAAGCCCAAGGAAGAGCTGATCTCCTTCTGAGAAGCATTGAAATACGCAGGAGCGGGCAAAAGCCCGCTCCTGTTTGTATTATTCTGACGAAATATGACGGATTGTATAGAAAACGGGGAAAGAAAGGGGCTTGACAAAACGACATAAAATGATATCATAATGATATCAGATAGAAGACCCCAACCAATGCTTGTCAGGGAGGAATAACTATGACGGAAAAGATTTTGAGCAATCGGAAGAACGGCATGGCCATGCTGCTGCTGTTCATCGCGCTGTATGTGCTGGCCATCGCGGCCATCTTTGTGGGCGTGGCCACCAGCCTGCTGCCGCTGGTCCTCGGCGTCGTCTGGGTGTGCGTGGGCTGGATCCCCTTTCTGGGCCTGAAGGCGCTCAAGCCCCAGGAGGCCCTGGTGCTGACCCTGTTCGGCAAGTACAAGGGCACGCTGAAGGGCGAGGGCTTCTACTTCGTCAACCCCTTCTGCTCCGCGGTGAACCCCGCCGCCAAGACCAAGCTGAACCAGAGCGGCGACGTGGACGGCGGGAGCGCCAAGTTCTCCCTCGGCAGTCTCGGCAGCAAGGAGAGTAGCCTGGAGGCCGCCAGCAAAAAGGTCTCGCTGAAGATCATGACCCTGAACAACGCCCGGCAGAAGATCAACGACTGCCTGGGCAACCCCGTGGAGATCGGCATCGCCGTCATGTGGCGGGTGCAGGACACGGCCAAGGCGGTGTTCAACGTGGACAACTACAAGGAGTATCTGTCCCTGCAGTGCGACAGCGCCCTGCGCAACATCGTCCGCCTCTATCCCTACGACGTGGCTCCCGGCGTGGACACCACCGGCGACGGCATGGCGGACGAGGGCAGCCTGCGGGGCTCCAGCGAGGTGGTGGCCCGGCGCATCCGCGACGAGATCCAGAGCCGGGTGGCGGAAGCCGGCCTGGAGATCATCGAGGCCCGCATCACCTATCTCGCCTACGCGCCGGAGATCGCGGCGGTGATGCTGCAGCGCCAGCAGGCCTCCGCCATCATCGACGCGCGGAAGATGATCGTGGACGGCGCCGTGGGCATGGTGGAGATGGCCCTGGAGCGCCTGAGCGAGAACCACACGGTGGAGCTGGACGAGGAGCGGAAGGCCGCCATGGTCTCGAACCTCCTGGTGGTGCTCTGCGGCAACCGCGACGCCCAGCCCGTGGTGAACTCCGGGAGCCTTTACTAATATGGCGGAGAAAAAGCAGGTCCCGCTGCGGCTTTCCGCCAAGCTCTATGACGACATCGCCGCCTGGGCGGAGGACGATTTCCGCTCCGTCAACGGGCAGATCGAGTACCTGCTGACGGAGTGCGTCCGCCAGCGGAAGAAAAACGGGAAGTATGTCTCCGACGAGATAGACAAGCCCCTGGAGCTGGAGCTGCCTGAGGACACACGGGAAAAATAATACTGATGATTGATTAAATTCTTTAATCAATCATTCCGCATGCTACGCATGCTCGCATCGCGCATTTGCGCGCTGCGCCGTCTGCTGTGCATGGATATCCGTAAGGCGGCAAAGCCGCCGACGGTTATCGCATCATGCAGAATTTGACGTGCTTTGCACTATAAAAAGCTTTAAAAGCTTTTTATCAAATTCTTGTATAAGCGCAAAAAAAGAGAGCCGGCAGGCTCTCTTTTTTCTTGCTGAAAAAGGCCGAAGCAGCGCCGCCCGACGCGCTCCGCCCCGGCGGGGGAGGAACTGTGCGGGCCGTTTCCTTTACAGGTAGGTCTTGTCGAAGCCGTGGGGCAGCAGCTCGCGCAGAGAGAGCGTATGCGACTCGCCCCTGCCGTTGAGGCAGATGACCGTGAGGTCCGGGGCGAACTCATAGAGGAACTGCCGGCAGACCCCGCAGGGATAGCAGAAGTCCTCGCTCCGCCCGGCGACGACGATGCGGCGGAAGTCCGTATGCCCCTCGCTGATGGCCTTCACGGCGGCGGTGCGCTCGGCGCAGATGGTGGGGGAATAGCCCGCGTTTTCGATATTGCAGCCGGTGTAGACCGTGCCGTCGGCGCACTCCAGCGCCGCGCCCACGGCGAAGTGGGAGTAGGGGCAGTAGGAGCGGTCCAGCATGGCGACGGCGGCCGCCTTCAGTTCATCCAGGGTCATTGGCAGGACTCCTTTCAAAAAGGGTGTGAGTCCATCATAGCCGTTTTGCCGCCGGGAGTCAAGGCCGCCTCTGCCGGCGGCTGCGCAGGAAGAAGGTAAGGAGAAGGCTTCCGGCGAAGAGGGCGTAGAAAAGCAGCTCCAGGCCGCCCACCACCATTTTGTTCGCGGATTCGTACCAGATCATGATGGGACCGACGGCCAACGCGCCCCCCAGCAGCGCGGCGCCCCAGCGCCGGACCGTGAGCCCCAGCAGCAGACCCAGCAGCAGAAAGGACACGGGGCCGATGACCAGGCCGTAGGCCATGGGCGCGGTGGGGTCGGCGCGGAGAAGGACCATGGGCAGCAGCAGTCCCACGGCGAGATACAGCGCGAAGGTCAGCAGGCCCTGCAGCAGCGCCTCATTTTGCTTCAGGAGACTGTGGTTTTCCAAAGAGAGGCAGCGGAGCTCCTCGCCGCCGATCAGCTCATCCACCGTGACGCCGAACTCCCGGCTGATGCGCTTGAGGCTCTCCCAGTTGGGGTAGCCCCGGCCGTTCTCCCATTTGGAGACGGCGTTGCGGCTCACCCCCGCCACGGCGGCCAGCTCCTCCTGGGTCATGCCCCGCTGGGCGCGGAGCGTGCGCAGCTTTTCGCTGAATTCCATCTTGATCACCTCTGCCGTGAGCATAGCACGGCGGGACGAAAAAGTCACGACACCTTTCGTTACCGCCCCGCTTTCCGCCGGCGGGGCGCGAAAAAGCCGGGGCGGCCCAGGGGGCCGTCCCGGCGAAAAGGTCACGCAGGGGGGAGGTGCTCAGCTCAGCTCCGCCTGACCGGTGTAGAGCTGGTAGTAGCGGCCCTTCTGCGCCAGCAGGTCCTCGTGGTCGCCCCGCTCGATGATGCGGCCCTGCTCCAGCACCATGATGGCCTGGGCGTTGCGGACGGTGGAGAGCCGGTGGGCGATGACGAACACGGTGCGCCCCGCCATGAGCCGGTCCATGCCCCGCTCGATGAGCTTTTCCGTGCGGGTGTCGATGGAGCTGGTGGCTTCGTCCAGGACCAGCACCGGCGGGTCCGCCACCGCCGCCCGGGCGATGTTCAGCAGCTGCCGCTCGCCCTGGGAGAGGTTGCCGCCGTCGCCGCTGAGCATGGTGTCATAGCCCTGGGGCAGGTGCCGGATGAAGCTGCTGGCGCCGGCCAGCTGCGCCGCCGCCTTTACCTCCTCGTCCGTGGCGTCCAGCCGGCCGTAGCGGATGTTCTCCATGATGGTGCCGGTGAAAAGGTGGGTGTCCTGCAGCACCATGCCCAGGGAGCGGCGGAGGGAGTCCTTTTCAATGTCGCGCACGTCGATGCCGTCGTAGGTGATGGCGCCGCTCTGGATCTCATAGAAGCGGTTGATCAGGTTGGTGATGGTGGTCTTGCCCGCGCCGGTGGAGCCGACGAAGGCGATCTTCTGCCCGGGCTTGGCGTAGAGGGAGATGTCGTGCAGCACCGGCTTATCCTCGGTGTAGGCGAAGCTGACGTCATGGAAGCGCACGTCGCCCCGCAGCTCCGTCAGCGCGCCGTCCGGGGCCTTCCAGGCCCAGTGGCGGGTGCGTGTCTCGCTTTCGCGCAGGCTGCCGCTTTCGTCCTGCTTTGCGTAGACCAAGCGGTATTTGCCCTCGTCGGACTCGGGCTCCTGCTCGATGATGGCGAAGATGCGCTCCGCGCCGGCCATGGCCGCCAGGACGTTGTTCATCTGCTGGCTGATCTGGTTGATGGGCTGGGAGACCTGCTTGACGTAGTTCAGGTACGCCGCCAGGGAGCCCACGTCGAACACGCCGCCGATGGCGAGCAGGCCGCCCACGCAGCAGGTGACGGCGTAGTTGATGCGGGTCAGGTTGCCCATGACGGGCATCATGGAGCCGGCGAAGGCCTGGGCCAGGGTGGCGGCCTGGCGGTAGGTCTCGTTGCGCTGCTCGAAGCCCTCCTGGGCCTTGCGCTCGTGGCCGAAGACCTTCACCACCTTCTGGCCCTCGATCATCTCCTCGATATAGCCGTTCACCTCGCCGATGGCGGCCTGCTGGCGCTGGTAATTCACCCGGCTGCGCCCGCCGATGCCCTTGACCACCAGCAGCATGAGCAGCAAAAAGGCCACGGTGATGAGGGTCAGCACCCAGTTGAGGTAGAACATCATGGCGAGCACGCCCACGAAGATGAGGGAGCTGTAGATGAGGGTGGCGAAGCTGTTGTTGATCATCTCGCTGACCGTCTCGATGTCGTTGGTGTAGCGGCTCATGAGCTCGCCGCGGGTGTGGGAGTCAAAGAACTTCAGCGGCAGGGACTGCATCCTGTTGAAGAGGTCCTGCCGAAGGACCGCCACGGTGCGCTGGGAAATGTAGAGCGTGATGCGGGAGTCGGCGTAGTTCATCACCGCGCCCGCGGCGTAGATGCCGCCCATGAGGGCCAGCTCCCGCGCCAGGCCCGGGAAATCGCCGGGGATGATGTAGTTGTTGATCAGGGGCTTGAGCAGGAAGCTGCCGAGGATGCTGCAGGCAGCGGCCCCCACCAGGAAGAACACATCCAGCACCAGCAGAAGCTTATACCGGCCGATGTAGCCGACGAGCTTGCGCACGGTGCCCTTCAGGTCCCTGGGCTTCTGGAAGCCGTGCTTGTTGGGGCCGTTCTTAGCCACGGAGATTCACCCCCTCCTGCTGTTCGCGGTAGACCTCGCGGTAGATGTCGCTGCGCTCCATCAGCTCCGCGTGGGTGCCCATGGCGCTGACGCGGCCCTCGTCCATGACCAGGATGAGGTCCGACTCCATGACGGAGCTGACGCGCTGGGCGATGATGATCTTGGTGACGCCGGGAAGCTCGGTGCGGAGCGCCTCCCGGATCCTGGCGTCGGTGGCCGTGTCCACGGCGGAGGTGGAGTCGTCCAGGATCAGGACCTTGGGCTTCCTGAGGATGGCCCGGGCGATGCAGAGCCGCTGCTTCTGGCCGCCGGAGAGGTTGGCGCCGCCCTGCTCCACATGGGTGTCGTAGCCGTCGGGGAAGGCGTCGATGAACTCGTCGGCGCAGGCCGCGCAGCAGGCGGCGGCGATCTCCTCGTCCGTGGCGTCCTCCCGGCCCCAGCGCAGGTTTTCCCGTATGCTGCCGGAGAAGAGCGTGTTTTTCTGCAGCACCATGGCCACCGCCCTGCGCAGCTCCTCCATGGTGTAGTCCTTCACGCAGCGGCCGCCCACGCGGACCTCCCCCTCCGTGGCCTCGTACAGGCGGGGGATGAGGGAGACCAGGGTGGACTTGGCGCTGCCGGTGCCGCCGAGGATGCCCACCGTGGCGCCGGAGGGGATGGAGAGATTCACGTCCGTCAGGTTCCACGCTTCGGCGTCGGGGTGGTATTTGAAGAACACGTGGTCGAATTCCACGCGTCCGTCCTCCACCTGCAGCGAGGCGTCCGCCGCCTCGTCCGTGATCTCGGGGCGTTCGCTCAGCACCTCCGCGATGCGCTTGCCGCAGACCATGGCCCGGGAGAGCATCATCAGCACCATGGAGACCATCATCAGGGACATGAGGATCTCCGTCACATAGGTGAAGAAGCTGGTGAGCTTGCCCACGAGCAGCGTCCCGTCGTAGACCATGTGCCCGCCGTACCAGAGCACGGCGATGATGGTGCCGTAGACGATGAGCATCATGATGGGCATGAGCATGATCATAAAGCCGGCGGCCTTTTCCGCGGCGGCGCGCAGGGCCTGGTTCCGGCGGGAGAATTTTTCCTTCTCATACCCCTCCCGGACGAAGGACTTCACCACCCGGATGGAGGAGAGGTCCTCCTGCACCACCAGGTTCATGTCGTCCGTCCGCTGCTGCTGGACGTTGAACAGCGGGCGCACCCAGAGGACCACCACCGCCACCACCACCGCCAGCAGCGGGATGGCCACCAGGAAGACCCGGGACAGCTGCAGGGAGATGGAGATGGCCAGCACCAGCGCCGAAATGAGCATGGAGGGGGCGCGCACCAGCATCCGCATCCCCATGAAGAGGGTGTTCTGCATGGTGTTCACGTCCGTGGTCAGGCGGGTGATGAGGGAGGCGGTGGAGAAATGCTCGATATTGCGGAAGGAGAACTCCTGCACCTTGGCGTACTGGGCCGAGCGCAGGTTCGCGCCGAAGCGCTGGGACGCGATGGCCGCCAGCACCGCCGCGCCGCCGCCCAGCAGCAGCCCCAGCATGGCCATGACCACCATTTTCAGCCCCGCGGCCAGGATATAGTCCCGGTCGCCGTTCATGATGCCCACGTCCACGATGTCCGCCATGACCAGCGGCAGCAGCAGCTCGAACACCGCCTCCGCCGCGCTGCATGTCACGCCCAGGACGATCCACGGCCGGCAGCCCTTCGTGTAG
>JBJDYT010000081.1:0-16717 GCA_051867635.1 Oscillospiraceae bacterium | reverse complement strand
AAGAGTCGTTTCAGCATGGTTCTTCCTCCTCGCTTTGCAGCGACGTGATGATGCGCTGGAGCATGCGGCGCAGCTGGGCGTATTCCTCCTCCGTGAAGAGGGAGGCGATATGCCGCTCCGCCGCGTTTGCCTCGGCGCAGAAATCCGCCTGGAAGGCCCGGCCCCGGTCCGTCAGAGTCAGCGCCCGGCGGCGGGCGTCCGTCCGGCTGGGGGTGCGCAGGAGGAAGCCCTTCTGCTCCAGCCGCTCCACGATGCCGCTGACGGTGGAGGGACGGATGCGGAGAAATTCTTCCAGGTCCCGCTGGTTCACCTCCCGCCGGGGCGTCTCCCGCAGGAGAAAGCGCAGGGTGTGGGCCTGGGCCGGAGTGACGTCGTACCGCCGCAGCCGGCGGTCCATGTACCGCTGGCCCTTGTGGTAGGCGCAGCTCAGCAGGGGCAGGATGTGCGTCTCGCAGCAGGAGGGCTCGTCGGAATGGGCCATCAGCAGGCCTCCTTTCAAATAGTTAGCGCGCTAAACGTTAGCGAGCTAAATGATAGCACGCTCCGCCCATAAGCGCAATAGAAAAGGGGGAAAAACAGTTGTGAACATTTTGTGAATCCCATAACAAACTCCTTGACAGAAAGTTAACGATGCGCTACTATAAAAACCAAGGAACGCGGAATCATTTTTCCATTGTTTTCTCTCTCTTTCATCTCTATAAAAACGCCGGAACGGCCGGGTGGCATGCCACCCGGCCGTTCCGCCTGTGCAACTGCGCGAAAAGGCCGGCCTGCTGAAAGCAGGCCGGCCTTTTTTGTTTCCTTCAGTGTCCGGTGAGGTAGCTGATGCCCAGCAGCACGTACATGGGGCCGAAGCAGTATGCCATGAACATCTCGTTGGGGGAGACGCGGGTGGTGAAGCAGTCCGTCAGCACGGCGATCTCAAACAGGTACGCCGCCGCGCCGAAGAAGTAGGCCACGGCTTTCAGCCGGTGTACAGGCACGATGACGATGACGGAGAACAAAAACAGCAGCACCGCCACGCCGGCGGCGATGTTGCGCAGCGTAAGGAACAGGCGCTCCAGCTTCTGGTGGTGGCTGTGGGAGACAAGATCCTCTTCGCCCAGCATGCTGACCAGCGCGTTTCTCACTTTTTCCGAAAGCGATACCATGGCAGACCTCCTTTGCAGCGTACGTCCGGCGGCGCGGGGGCCGCCTGTTTTGATGTAAAGATTATATCAAATCTCGCGCTGCTCCGCAAGGTCTTCCCGGGCTTTGCCCGGAGGGAATTCCCGGAAGCGCCGGGCGGTGCCAGTATATGCCAGAATTCCGGAAAAAGAGGCGGGCGGCGCAGGGGCTGGTTTTCGGAAATTTATGCCGGGTAAATGTGATAAATTCTTCCAGACGATTGCGCCGGCGGCAGAATCATGCTATAGTAAAAAAATGGAAAGGCACACAGCGGAAGAGGCTGCTGCGAGTACAGGCGCGGCGGGCCAGGGGCGCTGTACGCCCGCGGCCTGCCGGCCGGGATACTCTTGTTTTGCACCGGGCGCAGACGTAATGCACCTGCACCCCGGTAATTTAAAGCAGGAGGAGAAAGATATGAAAAGAATCCTTGCATTGACACTGGCCCTGCTGGCGGTCCTGTCTCTGGCCACGGCGGGGGCCGGCGCAAAGACCGGCTTTGCCGACGATGCGCAGATCACAAGCGGAGAAGCGGTAAGTGTCCTCAGCGGGATCGGCATTCTGAACGGCTATGAGAACGCCGACGGAAGCTATTCCTACCGGCCCCGGGCCACGCTGACCCGCGGCGCGGGCGCAAAGATCATCGCATATCTTGTACTGGGCCAGACCGCGGCGGACAGCCTGCGGGCCGACTACACCGTCTTCCCGGACGTGGACGAGAGCGTGGGCCTGGCCTCCTACGTGGAGTGGTGCGCCGCCCGCGGCATCGTGGACGGCTATGCAGACGGCAGCTTCCGCCCTTACGGCACGCTGACCCAGTACGCCTTCGGTAAGATGCTGCTGACCGCGCTGGGCTACAGCTCCCAGCGGGAGGGCTTTACCGGCAGCGGCTGGCGAAACAGCGTCCGCAGCCTGGCCGAGAGGAACGGCGTGTTCGACGGCAGCGAGACCGCCGCCGCCTGCGACCGTGAGACCGCGGCCCGCATGGCCTTCGGCGCGCTGCAGGCCAGGGTCGTGGTATACAGCGACGCTGCCGTCGGCGGCGGGTACTATTGGAACGACCGCCGGGTGGAGGTGGACGGCTCGGTCCTCGTGGGGGACAAGGCCTTCGAGTCTGTCTCCACCCTGGGCGGGCTTTACGGCCTGGTGCGGGAGGATGCCGCCGACGTCTGGGGCAACCCCGGCCATCGGTGGACCTACGCCGCCGGCGGCTGGTCCGAGGTCTACCCGGACGAGGCCGTTTTGACCTATACCGAGGCGGTGGACGAGTGCAGGCTGCTGACGGAGCTGGGCGTGGCCGTGGGCTCCTCTGACACCCGCACCGTGGACAAGGTCTTTTACAACGCCCGGGAGGACGGCACGGACATCGTCCTCCAGCACAAGGCGAGCCACAGCGCCTGCGGCGACAGCTTCTTCGGCGGACAGGGCGTGCTGACCCGGGTCTACCGGCAGGCCGACGGCAGCTATGTCGTCACCGAGGTAGCCTCCTACCTGGCCCGGGTGGACGCCGCCGCCGGCGGCTCCGCCAGCGTCACCGTGGCCTACCGCGACCTGAGCGGCTTCGGCCGCACCGCCCGCCAGCTGGCCGCTTCCGCGGACGCAGGGGAGAAGCGGGCCGTTCTCGCCTCCTCCGCCTATGCCGCCGGGGACTATCTCCTGGTGACCGTGGACAGCACCAAGGCGGACGCCGCCTGCATCGTGGACCACCAGCCGGTCTCCGGCGCGGCGGGCAAGCTGACGGGCTTCACCGAGGCGGCCTATCCCAATGCTGGCAGCACCTATGTGGGCGGCACGGCCAGGAAGGACGCCTTCGGCTTCGTCACCGGCTGCGGGACCTCCAAGAGCGCGGCCGGCGTGGGCTCCGACCGGACCTTCTTCTATGACGCCTACGGCAACGTCATCGGCATGACCGGGGCCGCGGCGGCCGGCGGTTACGTAGTGGTGGAGGAGATCTGGAGCGACTGCACGGCGGGCGACGTGTCCGTCGGCGCCGACGTGGTCTCCATGGACGGCGTCATGCAGCGGGGCGTCAACGTGACGGTCTGGAACGGCAGCAGCGTGACGAGTCTCGAGCGGGGCGACAACGCCCCCATCAAGGAAAACAAGGTGGAAAACCGGAGAGCGCTTTGTTACCAGCTGTATGCCTGCAGCGCGGACAGCAGCGGCTGGAGCCTGCGGCAGGTCATCTGCAACGCGAAGCTGGGCGCTGCCTCGGGCTTCTCCGTCACCCACAGCTCCCGCAGCGGCAAGCTGACCGACGGTACGCGGACGGTGGAGCTGACCGCTAAGACGCAGTTCCTGGTCCGCGACACGGAGGGCGGCTACCGGGCCTACACCGGCTATACCGAGCTGCCCGCGCTGGCCGCCGCCGCGGCGCAGGTGATCTACGCCGAGGGCAGCACCAACGCCGCCGTGGTCCTTATCACCGGCGCCGTCTACGACGGCTCCCAGGTGCTGGGCTACATCCTCAACACCGAGGGCAGCGGCTACCTCCAGGGCAGCGACGGCGTCAAGTACAGCGTGTTCGACGTCTATGTGGACGGCGTGGCCAGGACTGTCTATGTCCCCGCCGCCAGCAGGAGCGCCATCACCAGCACGGGCATGTACGAGCTGCTGCTCTCGCAGACGGAAGGCCGGCTGGTCGCCCGCATGGTGGAACAGCTCGCTCCCGCCTCCGCCGGGAAGGCGCACGCCTACTATGGGGGCGCGGCCATCAACTATGCCGACTGCGCGGGGGATGGAAAGATCCGGTTCAAGACCCTGGGGGACAGCGTCTTTGATCTGGACGGCGTTCAGGTCTACGTGATCCACGAGGCCGGGGGCTTCATTACCGCCGGCTCCTTCGCCGACCTGGTGAACGGCGCCATTGTCGATTTCTGCTGTGACACGGCGGACGGCGCCATCACCGCCCTCCGTCAGATCTATGTCCACACCGCCGGCTGAGCCGGCGCAGGCGCTGAAAAAGAAACGGCCGGGGGAGGCGCTCCGCAGGGAGACGCCTCCCCCGGCGCTCTTTCGCACGGCGGGGAGAAAAGAGGAAAACGGCGCGGCCCAAGGGCCGCGCCGTTTGGGGGGAAGGCCCGGCCGCGGGCCTTCCTCAGGCAAAGTAGCCGTACAGCGTGACGCGCATCCCGGCGCAGATGCTGCCGTAGCTACAGAACAGCGTCAGCGTCTCCACATCCGGCAGGTCGCCGCCCTGCCAGATGCCCAGCGTGCTGGTACTGTTGGCGGCGAAGGTGGCGGTGCTGTACTGGCTACCGGCTTCGATCGTGCCGCGCAGAGAGGCGATGCTCCACAGCTTCGAGCCGGCGGAGCCGAGCTGCACCACCGCCCAGAGTTCCCGGTAGGTGCTGGTTTCCGCCACCTCGATGTAGGAGCGGGAATAGACGTCGGTGGTGCCGTAGGTGTAGCTCGTGTCGCTTTCCTGCCCGTTGATCCGCAGTCCCAGGGTGCCGTTGGTGAGGGTGTTTACGACGTTGCTGATATGCAGCTCCAGCTTGGTGCAGCGGCTCATGTCTACGCCTGAGAGGTCCATGACGACGGAGGAGGCGTCGGCCTCCAGGGTGGCGTCGAACAGGCGCGTGAGGGAGAGCTTCTCCTGCAGCGCCGTCAGCTCCGCGGCGCCGGCCTTGGCCGCCAGCGCCGAGTCGATGGCGGCGAAATCGGCGTTGAAGTCCTGGCGCAGGATGCGGTCATTCTCCTCCCACTGGCTCAGGTGGTAGTTGGGGGTGGTGTTGGTGGCTTGGGTGGGCATAGTGTTCTCCTTTCACGGCGCGGCTCCGGCCGCGCCCTTTTTGTAAGAACCCTCCCGGCGCGCCCTGCGCGGCACGTTTTTGTGCAACGCCCCGCCCTAAAACAGCAGACGCACCGTCCACACCGCCGCCAGGGCCGCCGCCAGGTCCCCCACCAAAGCCGCCGGCACGGCGTAGCGGGTCTTTTTGATCCCCGCCGCCCCGAAGTAGACCGCCACGGTGTAAAAGGTGGTCTCGGAGCTGCCCAGCAGCACCGCCGCCATGCGGCCCACGTCGCTGTCCGCCCCGTACCGCGCCATCAGCTCTCCCGCCAGAGCCAGGCTGCCGCTGCCGCTGACGGGCCGCAGCAGCATCAGCGGCAGCAGGTCCGCTGGGATGCCGAGACGGCCAAGCAGCGGCGAGAGCAGTCCCGCCAGCAGCTCGAAGGCCCCGCTGGCGCGGAGCATGGAGGCTGCCGTCAGCAGCGCGATGAGGGAGGGCAGGATGCGGGGCAGGGTCTGCAGCCCCTCCGCCGCGCCGGCCACCAGGGCGTCGTAGGGGTCGGAGCCGCGCCCCAGCGCCAGCAGGGCCAGCGCCGCCAGCAGCAGGGGGATGAGCCAGTCGGAGACCGCCGTCAGTCCCGCCATAGCCGCTCCATGACCCACGCCGCGGCCAGGCCCGCCGCCACCGAGACGGCGGAGGCGAGCCAGACCGCTCCCAGGATGTCGAAGGGGGCCGCGGCGCCGCAGGCGGCGCGGAGCGCCGCGGCCGTGGCCGGAATGAGCTGGATGGAGCAGGAGTTCAGCACTACCAGCCGGCACAGCTCCCGGTCCGCCCGGCCGCCGGTGTGCCGGGCCATGCGCCGCACCGCCTCCAGCCCCGGCGGCGTGGCCGCGTTGCCAAGGCCCAGCAGGTTCGCGGACATATTGGCGGAGAGGGCGGCGAGCGTCTCGCCGTCCCCGGCGGCGCGGGGCAGCAGCCGCCGCAGCACCGGCCGCAGCGCCCGGGCCAGCCTTCGGGCCGCCCCTGTGCGGCGCATCAGCTCCATCACCCCGCTCCAGAGGCACAGCGCCCCGCCCATCTGCAGCACCAGCGCGAAGGCATTCGCCGCGCCCTCCAGCGCGGCGGCGGAGACCTCCGCCATGCGCCCGGTGGCCGCGCCACAGAGAACGGAGGCCGCCACCATGGCGGCAAAGACCCGTCCCATCACCATCGTTTGACCCCCTCTGACTAAAATTTTGAATAAAATATGAAATTCGTTTATAAAGCTTGACATTTAATGGAAGAATCCTTATGATAGAAATATACTAAAGAAAAGAACGAGGATATCGATATGAAATCAACTGGTATTGTGAGAAAGGTGGACGAACTGGGACGCATCGTGTTGCCCATTGAACTGAGGAGGACGCTGGACATCGCGGAGCGGGACCCGTTGGAAATCTATGTGGAGGGGTCTGCAGTCATTCTGAAAAAGTACCGCCCCGCCTGCGTGTTCTGCGACAGCGTCCGGGACGTGACCGACTTCAAGGGGAAGAACGTATGTAAACGCTGCCTCGCGGAGATCAGAAAAGGATGACAAAAAAGAGGAGTCGAAAGACTCCTCTTTTTCTATGAATAATTCAGTTTTTTGTGCATAAAAAGGGCCGGAAAGGGCTATTCCTCCTCCGCCAGCGCCGCGCTGTAGAGCTCGTTGCGGGAAAAGCCCGTCTCCTCCGCCGCCTGCTTCACCGCGTCCTTCATGCGCAGTCCCTGGGCGCGCAGCGCCCGCACCCGCTTCACGGCGTCGTCCATGGTCAGGGCGTCCTCCGCCGCTTCCGCCGCCGGCGCGCCCGCCACCACCAGGACATACTCTCCCCGGGGGCTGTGGGCCTCATAATAGGCGGCGGCCTCCGCGAGAGTGGTGCGGACCGTCTCCTCGTGGAGCTTCGTCAGCTCCCGGGAGAGGGAAATGGCGCGGTCCCCGCCGAAGGCGTCGCACAGGTCCCGCAGGGTGGCCGGGAGCTTGTGGGGCGCTTCGTGAAAGATCATGGTGCGACGCTCGCCCTTCAGGGAGTCGAGATGCTCCCGCCGGCTCTTTTTGTTCATGGAGAGGAAGCCCTCAAAGGTGAAGCGCCCGGTGGGGAGGCCCGACACAGCGAGAGCGCTCACGGCGGCGCAGCAGCCGGGAATGGCCTGCACCTCCACGCCGTTTTCCGCGCACAGGCGCACCAGGTCCTCGCCGGGGTCGCTGATGGCGGGGGTGCCCGCGTCCGTCACCAGGGCGCAGCTCTCGCCCGCCAGGAGCCGCTGCAATATCGCCGGCCCCGCGGAGGCGCGGTTGTGCTCGTGATAGCTCACCAGGGGCTTTTTGATCTCAAAATGGTTCAGCAGCTTCAGGGACACCCGGGTATCCTCCGCCGCCACGAAATCCGCCTGCCGCAGCGTTTCCACCGCCCGGGGGCTGAAGTCCCCCAGGTTGCCGATGGGGGTGGCCACCAGATACAGTATGCCGCTCATCGCCTGGCCTCCTCTCTGAAATAGATGCGGCGCAGCTCCGCCGTCTCGCCGCCGCCGCTGTTTCGCAGCAGCAGCGCCGGCTCCGCCGCAAGGCCGCTTTTGCCGCCCCGCACCGCCTCCACCAGCACCAGCGAGGGGGCGGAGGCGGGGCTGTGCTGCACCATGCGCAGGCGCTTGGGCTCCAGCGCGTGGGCGCGGAGGACCGTGAGCACGTCCGTGAGGCGCTCCGCACGGTGGACCAGGGCGAAGCGCCCGCCCCAGCGCAGCAGGTATTTCGCCGCCTCCGCCACATCGTCCAGCGAGCAGCCCTCCTCCGTCCGGGCGGCGCGAAGGGCTTCCTCCCGGGCGGCGAGCCCCGCGTCCTGGGGATAGTAGGGCGGATTGCACACCACATAGTCCATGCTGCCCGCCGGAGGCAGCGCCTCCCGGCGGCGGAGGTCGCCGGGGTAGAAGCGGCAGCGGTCAGAAAGGCCGCTCTCCGCAAAGCTCTTTTCCGCCAGGGCCAGGGCCCGGGGCTGCAGCTCCACGCAGGACAGCGTGAGCGCCGGCTCCCGCGCGAACAGGAGCAGGCCCAGCAGGCCCGTCCCCGCCCCCAGGTCGCAGACCCGGTCGCCCTTTTTCGGCCGGGCGAAGGCGCCCAGCAGGAAGGAGTCGGTGCCGGGCTTGAAGAGCGCGTCGTCGTAATACAGCCAAAACCGCCCGCCGCAGAGGACTTCCCGATGCTCCATGCCGCGCCTCCTTCCCGCTTGTGTCACCCTATTCTACTAAAAAAAGAGAAGCGCCGCAAGTACGAAACCTGCGGCGCTTTTGCGGAACTATGTAATTCGTTACGCCTCTTCGATAGCGCCGGTGGGGCAAGCGCCGGCGCAGGCGCCGCAGCTCAGGCAGGCGTTGGCATCGATGACATACTTGCCGTCACCCTCGGAAATCGCGCCGATGGGGCAGGTAGCAGCGCAAGTGCCGCAGCTGACGCAGGTGTCAGTGATCTTATAAGCCATGGTAGCACCTCCAAAAAAATTTGTATCCCTATCATAGCCCCGCGCAAGGGAAAAAGCAAGGTGTTTTTTCGACGAATCTCGACAAAATTCCGCCCCTCTCCCTATGGAAACGTCCGCTGCGGCGGAATAATCCCGCCCGCGGGGGGAAATCCTCCCAGTGTGGTCTCAGCGGGGCCGGACGCGGTCCGGCGCGGCGGGAAAACGCCGCTCCCTGGCTGAGCATATGCCGTTTGAGGGGGGAAAAGAACGATATGAACGACGTGAGCTTTACCCGGGAGTGCCGGGAGGCGCTGCGCTTTGCCCAGGCCAGCGCCCGGGAGCTGGGCCACGGCTATGTGGGCAGCGAGCACCTGCTGCTGGGGCTCATGCGGCGGGAGGGCTGCGCCGCGTCCCGGCTGCTGCGGGAGGCGGGACTGACGGAAAAGGCGCTGACGGAGGCGCTGGTGAGCTGCGTGGGCCGGGGCGTGGGGGGCGGCGACCCCGCCCAGGGGCTGACCCTGCACGCCCGTCAGGCGGTGGAAGCCGCGGCCAAAAGCGCCCGGGAGTACGGCGCCCAGGTGGAGACGCTGCATCTGCTGCTGGGGCTTTTAAAGGAGAACGGGAACATGGCCTGCCGTGTCCTGCGCATGGCCAAGGCGGACCCCGGCGGGCTCTATGCCCGGGCGCTGGCCCGGCTGCGGGAGGCCTCCCGCAGGGCCCCGGCGGCGGAGAACCGGACCGCCCCGGCCCGGGAGAGCGACTGCAAGAGCAAGCTCCTCAAGGAGTTCACGGTGGATATGAACCAGCTGGCCCGGGAGGGGCGGCTGGACCCGGTCATCGGCCGGGAGGCGGAGGTGCGCCGCACGGTGGAGATCCTCTGCCGCCGCACCAAAAACAACCCCGTCCTGGTGGGGGAGCCGGGGGTGGGCAAGACGGCGGTGGCGGAGGAGCTGGCGCGGCGCATGGCCCTGGGGGAGGCCCCGGGCGAGCTGCTGGGCAAGCGCATCCTCTCGCTGGACATGGCGGCCCTCATCGCGGGGACCAAGTTCCGCGGGGAGTTCGAGGACCGCTTCCGCCGGCTCATCACGGACGCGAAGAAGGACGGCGGCGTCATCCTCTTTGTGGACGAGCTGCACAACATCGTGGGCGCGGGGAACGCGGAGGGGGCCATCGACGCGGCCAACATCCTGAAGCCCGCCCTCTCCCGCAGCGAGCTGCAGATCATCGGCGCCACCACCTACCAGGAGTACCGGCGCTACATCGAAAAGGACGCGGCGCTGGAGCGCCGCTTTCAAAGCGTGCAGATCCGGGAGCCCTCGGAGGAGGGGACGCTGCAGATTCTGCGGGGGCTGAAGGGCCGGTATGAGGACCATCACCGCCTGCTCATCACGGAGGAGGCCCTGACCGCGGCGGTGCGGCTCAGCCGCCGCTATATCCCCGACCGCTTCCTGCCGGACAAGGCCATCGACCTGATCGACGAGGCCTCGGCCCGGGTGGCCCTGCGGCGGGAGGAGCGCAGCGGCGGCGAACGGCGGCTGCAGCGGCGGCTGGAGCAGCTGCGGCAGGAAAAGCAGGCCGCCCTCCAGAGCCGGGACCTGGCCGCCGTGGAGCAGCTTTCGGCGGTGGAGGAGGACTTCACCCTACAGCTCCGGGAGGAGCGGGAGGCCCGGGCGGACACGCCGGAGGAGGGCCGGGTCCGGGAGGAGGACATCGCTTCCGTGGTGTCGGAGTGGACGGGCATCCCCGCCCAGCGCCTGACAGAGGACGAGAGCCGCCGGCTGCTGGGCCTGGAACAGCGGCTGCAGCGGCGCGTGGTGGGCCAGACGGCGGCGGTGCAGGCCGTGGCCAGAGCCATCCGCCGCAGCCGCACGGGGCTGAAGGATCCCAAGCGGCCCGTGGGCTCCTTCCTCTTCCTCGGCCCCACGGGCGTGGGGAAGACGGAGCTGTCCAAGGCTCTGGCGGAGGAGCTGTTCGGCGAGGAGCGGGCCATGATACGCCTGGACATGTCCGAGTACATGGACCGGGGCACCGCCGCCCGGCTCATCGGCTCCCCGCCGGGCTATATCGGCCACGAGGAGGGGGGACAGCTGACGGAGCAGGTGCGCCGCCGGCCCTACAGCGTGGTGCTGTTCGACGAGGTGGAAAAGGCCCACGAGGAGATCTGGAACATCCTGCTGCAGATCCTGGAGGACGGCCGGGTGACGGACAGCCACGGCCGGGAGGTGGATTTCCGCAACACGGTGATCATCCTGACCTCCAACGTGGGGGCGGCCAAGGCCGCCGGGGGGCTGCCGGCCCTGGGCTTCGTCCAGGAGTCGGAGGAGGACGCCTTCCGCCGCATGGAGAAGGGGGCGGAGGAGGAGCTGCGGCGGACCTTCCGCCCGGAGTTCCTCAACCGCCTGGACGAGACGCTGGTGTTCCGCCCCCTGACGCGGGAGGACCTGCGCACGGTGGCGGAGAAGCTGCTGGGAGAACTCGGGACGCGGTTGCGGGAGATCCCCCTGGGCCTGACGGCGGAGCCGGCGGCCCTGGCGGTCCTGGCGGAGCGGGGCTATGACGAGCGCTACGGGGCGCGGCCATTGCGGCGGCTGATCCGCCGGGAGGTGGAGGACGCGGTGGCGGAGCGCCTGCTGACGGGCGAGCTGCGGCCGGGAGACAGCCTGCGTCTTTCGGCGGAGGGCGGCGCGCTGCGGCTGGAGAAGGAAGGGCTGGGAGAGGCGGTCTGCGCCTCCGCCGGCGGGGAGGACGCGGCGCTCACGGTGTGAACAGGCTGTAAATGAAGGGCCTGCCCTCTTGTCAATGCCCGTGGAAATGTGGTATGATACCTACAATAGGGAAAACTGACCTGCGGGCGCTCCTGCGCCCGCGGGAGACGTCAAACGACAGGAGGGAGACCTATGAGTCTGTTCAAGAGAAAAATGAAGGCGGTGAAAAGCGACTTCAGCGATTTCGAGCCGCCGAAGGAGCCCAGGAGCGTGAAGAGCCCGGTGAAGCGCACCCTCATCAACGTGGTGGTGACGCTGGTGTTCGGCCTGGTCTATTTCTATGTGGACCTGCCGCCGCTGAACCTGAAGGCCGAGCGCTTCTATACGTTCCTCCTGCTGCTGTGCCTGATCTACTGCGTCTCGGCGGTGATCACCGCCGGCTTCAAGGCCCAGGGCATGAAGGACTATTTCCGCTTCGTCAAGCGCCAGTGCCGCGTGCCCTTCTATGTGGCGGTGGCCGCGCTGGCGGTGTGCCTGGTGGGATCCCTCTGCTCGGCCCAGATCTTCCGCGCCGGGGCCTACCGCGAGCTGCTCACCGTGGAGGAGGGCAACTTCGCCGAGGAGATCAAGGAGATCTCCTATGACCAGATCCCCATGCTGGACGCCGCCTCTGCCGAGAAGCTGGGCGACCGCAAGCTGGGCGAGCTGGCGGACATGGTCTCCCAGTTCGAGGTGGCGGAGGATTACACCCAGATCAACTACAACGGCCGCCCCGTCCGCGTGACGCCCCTGCGCTACGGCGACTGGATCAAGTGGCTGAACAACCGCAGCGAGGGCCTGCCCGCCTACCTCATCATCGACATGGTGACCCAGAACGTGACGGTGGAGCGGCCGGAGACCGGCGTGAAGTACAGCAAGGGCGACCATTTCGGCCGCAACCTCTACCGCCACCTGCGCTTCAACTATCCCACCTATATGTTTGAGGAGCCCACCTTCGAGATCGACGAGGACGGCACGCCCTACTGGGTCTGCGCCCGGGTGGACAAGACCATCGGTCTCTTCGGCGGCAAGGACATCATCGGCGCTGTGCTGGTGAACGCCCTGACCGGCGAGTGCGAGTACTTCCCGGCGGAGGAGGTCCCCTCCTGGGTGGACCACCTCTATTCCGCCGACCTCATCATCCAGCAGTACGACTACTACGGCCGGTATAAGAACGGCTTTATCAACTCCGTGCTGGGCCAGAAGGACGTGACCGTCACCACCGAGGGCTACAACTACATCGCCAGCGGCGACGACGTGTATATGTACACCGGCATCACCTCCGTGGGCGGCGACGAGTCCAACGTGGGCTTCATCCTGACCAACCAGCGCACCAAGGAGACCAAATACTATCCCTGCGCCGGCGCGGAGGAGTTCTCCGCCATGGCCTCCGCCGAGGGCCAGGTGCAGCAGATGCAGTACAACGCCACCTTCCCGCTGCTGCTGAACATCGCCGACCAGCCCACCTACTTTATGGCGCTGAAGGACGCGGCGGGCCTGGTGAAGATGTACGCCATGGTCAACGTCAGCCAGTACCAGATCGTGGCGACGGGCGGCACCGTGGCGGATTGCGAGCGGAACTACCGCGTCATGCTGGCCAACAGCAACCTCATCAGCCCTGAGGATACGGAGATCGAGACCGTGGAGAAGGGCAGCGCCAGCGGCGCCATCCGGGAGATCCGCACCGCGGTCATGGACGGCGACAGCTACTACTTCCTGCGCCTGGAGGGCGGCGACGCCTACTACCGCATCTCCGCCTCCCAGTGCCAGCTGGTGGTCATCCTGAACGTGGGCGACCAGGTGACGGTGAGCTATGAGGCCGGCGAGGGCAGCATCCTCAACGCGGTGTCGGTGGAATCCGCCCGGGTGAGCGCTCCCTCCACCGTGCCGGAGGAGTCGCCCGCGGAGCAGGAGGGCGCGGAGGAGCAGCCCGCCGCCTGAGGGGTACGGGACGCTGCGCCTACCATATTTATATAAGGGGCGGGGGGCCTGCGCTCCCCGCTTTTCTTATGCAGAACGGGAACAATTCCCACAAAGAAGCGTGAAAATTTTGACAAATTCGGAGAAAGTAGGGTCGGACGGGAAAGAAACGCCCGTTTTGCCTTGACTTTTCCGCCGGTATTGGTAAAATGAATGAATACGGGGGAAATATCGATTTCTCCCGTGAATATGAGTAAAGGAAATGAGTATCATGGCACAGGATAAGAAACAGGTAACAGCCATTACCCCCCGGGACAAGGATTTCGCGCAGTGGTTTACCGATGTGGTCATCAAGGCCGAGCTGATCGACTATTCCAGCGTGAAGGGTATGTTTATCCTGCGACCTTACGGCTATGCCATCTGGGAGAACATCATGCACCAGCAGGACGCCCGCTACAAGGAGCTGGGGCATGAGAACGTGGCCATGCCCATGCTGATCCCCGAGAGCCTGCTGACCAAGGAGAAGGAGCATGTGGAGGGCTTCGCCCCCGAGTGCGCGTGGGTGACCTTCGGCGGCAGCGACCCGCTGGAGGAACGCCTGGCCATCCGCCCCACCTCCGAGACGCTGTTCTGCGACCACTGGGCCCGCACCGTCCACTCCTGGCGGGACCTGCCCAAGCTCTATAACCAGTGGGTCAGCGTGCTGCGCTGGGAAAAGACCTCCCGTCCCTTCCTGCGCCACCGCGAGTTCTACTGGCAGGAGGGCCACACCATCCACGCCACCCCCGAGGAGGCCATCCACGAGACCGAGCAGATGCTGGAGGTCTACGCGGACCTCTGCGAGAACTGGCTGGCCATGCCCGTGGTCCGCGGCCGCAAGACCGACAAGGAGAAGTTCGCCGGCGCGGAGCGCACCTATACGCTGGAGTGCATGATGCACGACAAGAAGGCCCTGCAGAGCGGCACCAGCCATTATTTCGGCAACGGCTTCGCGGAGAAGTTCGACATCACCTTCACCAACAAGAACAACGAGCAGGAGCATCCCTACCAGACCTCCTGGGGCATCTCCACCCGTCTCATCGGCGGCATCATCATGGTGCACGGCGACGACAACGGTCTGGTGATGCCGCCCCGCATCGCCCCCGTGCAGGCGGTGGTCATCCCCGTCGCCAGCCACAAGGAGGGCGTGACGGAGGCTTCCCGCGCCCTGCTGGAGCGGCTGAAGAAAATGGGCGTCCGCGCCAAGATCGACGAGAGCGACAACAGCTTCGGCTGGAAGGCCGCCCAGTATGAGATGCTGGGCTACCCCCTGCGGGTGGAGCTGGGCCCCAAGGATATCGAGAAGGGACAGTGCTGCATCGCCCGCCGCGACACCGGCGAGAAGGAGTTCGTGGCTCTGGACCAGCTGGAGGCGAGAGTTCCCGCCCTGCTGGACGAGATCCATCAGAACATGTACGACGTGGCCGCGAAGCGCCTGGAGGAGAACACCTTCTACGCCGACACCTGGCAGGAGGTGGAGGAGATCATGGAGGAAAAGGGCGGCTTCGTCATCACCAAGTGGTGCGGCGAGGAAGAGTGCGAGCTGGACATGAAGGATCTGGCCGGCGTGTCCTCCCGCTGCATCCCCTTCAAGCAGCGCGGCACCGAAGGCAAGTGCGCCGTCTGCGGCAAGCCCTGCACCACCGACATCATGTGGGGCGTGGCCTACTAATAGTATTGATAGTATCGCGACCGGAAAGCGGGACGGCGGCTGCCGCCCCGCTTTTTTTGCCCGAAAGGGCGGGGGAGGCGTCCGCCCCGGCGCGGGGCAAAAGCGCTGAAATTTCCAGGGATTTTTTGTGACAAACCGAGAAAAAACGCTTGACAAGCCGCACAGTGTACGTTATGATAATAAAGCGCGTGACGGGAGGGAGTCTGTCCCAACACGGCGCGCAAATGCGATGAACCGGGAGATTGCGGAGGGAGCTCCGGTAACTTCCGGGGAGTATGTCCGAGAATCGGGCGGCTGAGAATGGATCTGAACGCGGCGTAGATCGCCGTGACATGGATTGTACCGGCCGGATAACTCTGCCGGTATTTTTCATGAGCCGGAATGATACGCACGGTTGAGCGGGATGAAAAACATTCTCACCGTACGGGGCGAGGTCAAACCCAAACCAAAACCGTACAACATTTAGGAGGAAAACCCAACATGGCAAAGACTGAAAAGATCCGCATCCGTCTGAAGGCCTATGACCACCAGGTCATCGACCAGAGCGCAGAGAAGATCGTCGAGACCGCCAAGCGCACCGGCGCCGAGGTTTCCGGCCCCATCCCTCTGCCCACCAAGAAGGAAGTCGTCACCATCCTGCGGGCCGTGCACAAGTACAAGGACAGCCGCGAGCAGTTCGAGCGCCGCACCCACAAGAGACTGATCGACATCTCCAACTCCACTCCCAAGACCGTGGAAGCCCTGATGACTCTGGAGCTGCCCGCCGGCGTGGAGATCGAGATCAAGCTGTAAGCTTAGGTTTTCAGACAAAAACAAATCGTTGCTTGTACCCGGTCGTCCGCTGACTTGCGTGAGGCGGGCGGGGTCATGTCGGCAGAGCAATGGGCGGCCGCGAGGCCACTAATCTACGCCGACCAATAACCTATAGGAGGAACATAGATGAAAGCGATCATCGGCAAAAAAGTGGGCATGTCCCAGATCTTCGATGAGAACGGCCATGTGATCCCGGTCACCGTTATCGAGGCCGGCCCCTGCGTCGTCACTCAGAAGAAGACCGTCGAAAAGGACGGCTATGCGGCAGTCCAGCTGGGCTTTGAGGATGTTTCCGAGAAGAAGCTGACCAAGCCCGAACTCGGCCACCTGAACAAGGCTGGCGTGGGTCCCAAGAAGAATCTGAGGGAGTTTGACCTCGACAACGCCGCCGAGCTGGAAGTCGGCGCCGTCATCAAGGCGGACACCTTCAAGGTCGGCGATTTCGTCGACGTCACCGGCACCAGCAAGGGCCACGGCTATCAGGGCGTGGTCAAGCGCCACGGCGCCGGCCGCACTCCCACCACCCACGGCGGCGGTCCTGTGCACCGTCACGCCGGTTCCATGGGTTCCGGTACCGATCCCAGCCGCATTTTCAAGGGCAAGATCGGCGCCGGCCAGATGGGCGTTGACCAGGTCACCATCCAGAACCTGGACGTGGTGAAGGTCGATCCCGAGCTGAACATGCTGGTCGTCCGCGGCGCGGTCCCCGGCCCCAAGGGCGGTCTCGTGCTGATCAAGAGCACGGTCAAGGTCCACAAGGTCAAGCAGGCCGGCGCCGGCATCAGCAGCAATCCCCAGAAGGCCTCTGCTCGTGTTAATCCCCAGAAGGCTTCCGCAAGAAATAAGTAAGGAAAGGAGTGCTTAAGTAATGTCTACTATCAAAGTTGTGAACATGGCCGGCGCCGAAGTCGGCACTGTGGAACTCTGTGACGCCATTTTCGGCATCGAGCCCAACGAGACTGTGGTGCATGAAGTCGTCAAGAACCATCTCGCGAACTGCAGACAGGGCACTCAGAGCGCTCTGACCCGCGCGGAAGTTTCCGGCGGCGGCAAGAAGCCCTGGCGTCAGAAGGGCACCGGTCACGCCCGCCAGGGCAGCACCCGCGCCCCCCAGTGGACCCACGGCGGCATCGTGTTCGCCCCCAAGCCCCGCTCCTACAG